>DASRIZ010000409.1:0-6325 GCA_035649735.1 Blastocatellia bacterium
AGTTAACATTATCAAAAGGTGCTTGAACAGTGCCTCTTGAGTCCTGGGCGCCCCGAATTGAATTGGGGTCAGTCGTATAAGTTGCAATTTCTAAAGCTTGACTACTTTTTCAGATGCGAGTGATGAACTTCAAATTGCACGAAAGATCCTGACTCAACCTCATTGCTTTCGCACTTCCCTAACAATGCCGCGTCTGACGAGCTCGTCTTCCGGGATTTCGCCGAGGTCTTTTGTCTCCTTAACCCACTGATCCATCGCCTTTCGCATCCGCGCCAGCACTTTCTGATACCTCGGATCGGTCGCCAGGTTGTGAACTCCATCCGAGTCGGCCCGCGTGTCGTAGAGTTCCTCCGCGGGCTTTGCCGGCGCGAAGAACAATGCTGGTGGGCCTGTCAACTTCCCCTCCTCGTGCAGTCGCCTCCAGGCTCGCATTGTCCCGTTCTCCTCGTTGTAAGGGATGCGTTGCGAGTAGGGCAGTTCGGGGTGGAAGTTCCGCACGTACTCGAACCGTTTGTCGCGCACGGCGCGTATGCGATCAAAAGTTTCATCCATCCGGTCTCTCGCAGCAAAGATGTACTCGCGCTCTTTTGCCTTCCGGTCGCCAAGAAAGACCTGCCCCTGCATGCGCGCGGCGACTTCAGTCCCGGCAATGGAGAGCATAGTGGGGGCGAAGTCGATGAAAGACACCAGGTCGTCACGCACCGTGCCTGGTTTTATCTCGCCGGGCCAGCGCACCACGAGCGGTACGTGAATGCCGCTGTCATATACCCAGCGCTTCTCGCGCGGCATACCGCGACCGTGATCGCCGAAGAGAATGACGACGGTCTTATCCGCGATGCCGTACTGATCCAGCCACGCGAGCACATCCCCAACCTGATAATCGGCGGCGGTCATCAGGTCGTAATACTGTGCAATGTCGTGGCGGACTTCCGGCGTGTCCGGCCAGTAAGCCGGCACTCTCATCCGGGCCGGGTTGTGCCGCTCTCCGCGCTGAAGCCGCGCCGTGTTTTTCACGTGCTGGTCGGCGTTGGCGCGCACTTGCGACTCGTGTGTGACACCCAGGTTGAGGTAGGCGAAGAAAGGTTGCTTCGGCGGCGCGGCGGAGAGCCAGTTCGTGCGGCCGTCGAAGGAGCCGGCCGGCGGGTCGGCGTTGACGGTCGGTGCCTGCGGGTCGGCCTGGTCGAAGTTGAAATCGGTCTTCCCCGGCCAGTCGACGTAGTAACCGGCTTTGCGGAGAAGGCTCATGAACGTTTCGGGCGGGTTGATGAGCTTTGAACGCATGTGGTGCGAGCCGATCGTCGTCGGGTACATTCCGGTCACCAGACCGGAGCGGCTGGGGGCGCACACGGGTGCGTGGGTGAAAGCGCGCGTGAACCGTGCCCCTTCGCGGGCCAGCCGGTCCATATTCGGTGTGATCGCATGCGGGTCGCCGTAACAGCCCAGCGTCGGACTGGCGTCGTCAAGGACCAGCCAGATTATGTTCGGCTGTTTCTTCGCCGGTCGACTCGTTGGTGAAGCAGGTGGGGCGTTCAGTCCTAAACCGGTTAATAACAAAACGATCAGCCCGCATGAAAACAAGCCCCAGTTCTTTTGCGGAAAGATTAACGCAATGTTCTTCCTCATTTTCGGGGGATCGGTGCCAGTCTTGCGATTTGCGATTTGCATTGTCTGAGCATGTGGATACCCGTCAGCCATTGTCGCCCAATGTGCTGCTTCAGCCACGGCGGCTATGATCGCGCGGGCCGCCGTTGTCTGCAAGCAATGTTGGGCCGCAGGTGCGTAACGAGTTCGTCAACAACTGCCTCGACAGGCCCGCTTGTTTCGAGCTTCTTCGCGGGCAAGCCCCAATAGATCCCGAAGCGTGCGCGAATGACCTGCTCCTCGCGCTCTGCCGAACGGCTGAATGGTCGCCTCAACTGCCTTCGCACGGTCTCAGTCACGCAGGGTTCGTAGTCGAATGACGGAAGCAAGACGACAGTCGACGGGCTCGCGGCTATCTCTCGATGGAGCTCTCTGTAACTCGGATGAGCGTCGTCGCGATACGTCATGAAACCTGACGACAGCGCGATCACCGTTTCCTCTCTCAATGACCCGAGAGTGTCCAGATAGACCTGGATGTTTTGCGCGGCATAGGCTGGATACCCGTGAGCCCGCAGAAACGCGGAAATGTCGCCAAAGCGGGCTGTGAACTGTTCATCGAGATCCACGAACGCGACATCCAGTCGCTTGGCTAGTGCGACGCCCACGATAGTCTTGCCGGCACTTCCAGGACCGACGAGTTGAATCATGATGCCTTTGATCTATGAACTGGGCTTGATTCCTTTGAGAAGTGATTCTGACCATGAGGCCAGGGGCTCACGCGCGCGGCGGTTGTGTTTTACGGCTGCCTTGTTATAGATCGGAAGCAGCTTCCGTTGATCGCAGAAACATTCGATCAGATTAGCCCGCCCGTAAGTCCTTTCGATCAGAACCGACATCTTCCATCCAACTGTGTACCACGGGCCCTGGATGCCGAAGAATGAAGCTCCGGTAGTCTGTGTTTCTTCTTCGCTCAGCCGGTTGTCGAGTATATCAACAAAAAACTTTTCTACCTTCTTCAGGTCATCGTTGAAGGTTGCCATGTCGCGGTCCCAGCGTGCGCGTTCTTCCGGGTTGCTAACTGCGTGCGGATGAATGTCGGGGCCGCCTGCTGCTGCTAACATCGCCAGACCTTCACCGAAGGCCCCAATCACTTGAATAAGGACTTTCTTATTTTGCGGTAACTTGCCAATTTCATCAGATACTTTCCCTGACGGGCAGCTGCTGCCGTAGCCGATGTGATGAAGTTCATGCGCGAGCGTGTTCTCGAACTTTTCTCGGCTTACCGCCGGATCAAGATAAAGGAAGATAGCCGGATCATTTTTCACGTCAAAGACAAAACTGTTTTCTCGCGGCTTGATCACGGGATAGATTTTGGCGTTGATGTGCGCTTGTTTCGGCAAGTAAGCCAATGCCAGACGAGCCGCTCCAGTTATGTCCGCGCGCTGCCACCTGCCAAGGGTTTCTTCGAGAGCCTGCGCCCGTTCAGCAAGTTTGTCGGAGAGGACGAAACTCTTGAAATCGGCGTCCTCGAAGGAATTCTTCATCGATGTTTCGCGCTTCTTGAGGCGGACATAACCTTCACTGGAAAACACTCCCTGCCAATCTGCTTCGGTGATCAGCTCATTCGTTTTTCTTTTGGCGAGAATGGCCAGCACCGCCGCAGGCTGATCGGTGACTAACCGCACAGTGACCGCGTCGGGCATCGCAGTTTGTGCGGAACAAATGGATGTGAAAAGGAACACGCTACAAACGACGACAGAGATGCTTAAGAATCTGCGGAGGATGATTGATGATTTAACGTCTCTTGTCACGTAGGGCCTTCAGGCGAATCGATGCTATGCCGCGACCGGTCAGAGCTTCGGTGGACGATTGTTGGGATCTGGTGCGCAACCTTTCTTCGCTTTGTCCCGGTAAAAGCCGAGTCTCGGGTGTGATGGTGATCGCTTCTCCGCTACTTGCGCTGCTTGTTGATAGCTTCGCACCGCCGAAGCCGCGTCACCCGCTCGGCAATATGCATCACCAAGACTATCGTGTACATTTGGCGAGTCTGGAAAGGCTTCGGCATTTTTCTTAAAGGTCTGCACCGCTCGGTCTACCTGTCCCTGCTTCAGTTGGTCGTAGCCAACTTGATTTACCAGACGCTCCGACATCGCCGGATACTGGACGGCATATGCACGCGCAATGCGAATAACGTCGTCGTGCCGCCCGGCTGTGGTGTAGATGCCCCCGACTTGAAGGAGGAGACTCTCAGGCGGTGGCGCGTTGTAGCCGAACCGCTTGGAGAAGCGCTGATAGTGCGCTTCAAGCCCCTGCAATCCGCCCGCCTTTGCGAGCTCGGCTTGATCCTCGAAGAACGGGAACCGCCATTCCGCATACCGCGCCTCTAGTGCGTTGTAAAGACTGCGCTGTGGCGTCGAGCTGTGGTCCTCGTCCTTCATGTCCCTGTAGGACCACGCAGGCGCTTCCGCAGCGGCGGCAGCCTTGAGCGTGGCCGCGAACCGCTGCACCCCGTCGCGCAGCCGCTCGTTCTCGTTCTCGCCGACTGTGAGGTAAACCGCGGCGCCGGCTTTGGCGGCGCGCGGGAGCCCAGCTTTCGTGTCCGATGCAAAGTTGTCGTACCGCCAGAGCGGTGCGCTGGCTGCGATGTATGCGTCGAACAGTTCCGGGCGGTTCAGCAGGGTGTGGACGGCGAAGCTCGCGCTAAGCGAATGGCCGCAGAGAATCCGCTCCGGCGCCGCGCGGAAGTTCCGCTCTACCCACGGGATGAGTTCCTCGGCGAGAACTCGCTGAAAGGTTGCTGCGCCCGGTCCAGGGGTCATATCGCGATTCCGGTTGGTGTTGGGAAGCGCGACAACGATCATCTCAGGAATGCGGTTGCGCGCAGAAGCCAGAAACCGCGTGGTCGCCGTAGCGTGAAGCAGGTGAGAACCCCCATCAAGGAGGAAGAGCACCGGATACGAGGTCGCCGTTCGGCCATAGGTCTCCGGCAAGGAGATCTGCACCTCGCGGTCCTCGTTAAGGATCGCGGAATGGAAGGACCTCGCTTCTGCGAGCCCGATCTGTCTACTGGGCGATTGGACCAAGCCTCGAACAGGAGCGGTCATGGCCGCAGCCAGGAAAGCAATAGCAACGAGTAACGTTTGTCGCCGGGTAAGTAACATCAACAGCAAATTCATGGCTAACTCTCTTTTGTTTCCCTACGCCACCAGGCGCTTTACGAGGTGATGAACGAGCCTCACTTTGTCTCAGTCAACTTACTAACTTGACGATCGCAGTAATTGTATTCCAATTGCGTGTAGTGACGCGCACGCCCAGGCGCTTTTCGATCTTGCTGAGATAGCTGATAGTCTTCATCTGCCGGCGATATAGACCCAGGAAGAATCTGTCGTGGACGCCAATAATCTTCACAAGCCAATCCCGGTCAGATGGCAGGCTGAGCGGAAGAGACGGAGCCGGCGGGCGCTTCGCCGCTATGCTGACGAACCGAACGATGTCCGCGCCTGACGGTTCGCCCGCAAAAGGATCGCGCGACGCCAGACTGAGAATGTCACGAGAGGAGCAAATCATGATTTCGGGTTCGAACGGCAATCTCTTCAGGAATTCAGCCCGCAGTTTTGACTGACTGATTGGCCTTCGGACAACAAAAGTCCCGGCCGCACCAACGTTGACCACGTCATACTCCGACAGTTGTTTGGCAACCACGGTTGGCTTAACGGTCTTATGCCCGCCAACGTTGACGCCTCTCAGAAATGCAACAAGGGCCATCGGCCTCCTTTCACGCCTGAAACTCGTCTCGAGTTGCTAGTCAGACAATATACGGTCAGGTGGTGCCCGGTTGTTGCACCGCATGTCTTTCCAATGCGATTCAAGTCAGAAGCCGCGCCAACGTGACTGAGTCGTCGTTCCAGGTGTCGCGGGGCTCCGCCGCTGATCGTGCGAACATCCACTGCCGGATCCGTTGACTGTCGACCTCGAGGAGGTCAGCCACGCGCTCGATCGTTGCGTCCGGCGCGGCGGAGATTCGATCCTTGCAATTGAAGAGATGTTGCGTCGCGTCGTATGCGCGATCGCCGACGAAGGGTTTGGGGTCGATCACAAGCCACGGCTCTCGCTGCGCCCGCAGTACATTGCCTGCGTGCAGATCCGTGGCGAGCAACACATCGTCGGCCGACGGACGAGACAGCTCGTCGAAGAGACGGAGACCTTCCTGGACGAGCCCAGCATCAGACCACTTGTGATTGTCCGCAATGGTCTCTTCTGCCCAATGCTTCGTCATCGCAGAGAGTGGGCGGAAGGGATGCGGCGGCGCCGGCCTCTTCCAAATCCTACGGAGCAGTCCCGCTACGATGACATCCTGTTCGCGCTCTGGCAGCTCGCGGAGCGAGTTTCCCGGCTGACACTGCTCCAACAACATTGCGTTAAGGTCGATATCGGCCTCGAGCACATGCACCGTCGGGTTACCGTCCCAGAAGCGCAATCCCTGGATCTCGTGTGCCCCTTCAAAATGGGGCATCCCAAGTTTAAGCACGGCGCCGGTGCCGTCAGCACGCACGACAGGCGCTACCCAGGCGCAGCTCACGTCGCGGCAGTCGAAAGGCTCTCCCAGCGATAGCGACCACTTCTCTTGTACCTCGCGGATGGCGTACGGGAGTCGTTCGAGCCAGACATTACGCTCCGGTATTCCACGGCACGTTTCCACGAGTCGTTCCGGGACTGTCACCATTGCGCGTTATGTCGTCCTCTT
>DASRIZ010000410.1:0-29250 GCA_035649735.1 Blastocatellia bacterium
TTCCTTACGTATTGCGCCTGCGCCGGTTTGCGGTTAAGCACGCCGTCGCGATCGAGAATGACGGTCGGGTTGCGCCGCAGGAAAGCCTCTGTGCTGGGAAGTCTGTGCAGCGAGCCCACGCTGTAGTAGCGGTGATCGCTGACGTAGGCCGTAAGCCGCCCCTGCCGGGCCAGCGGCGTGTAAAGCGCCTCCTCAAGTAATGTGTCTTGCTCGGGCAGGAGCTCGAGGGCGAGATCGGTGAGGATGGCGTAGCTGATTTCGACTTCCCGCAGTTCGGGTGCGGTGCGCAACCGATCGAAGATCCGCACGTGCCCATCCTGATCAAGGCGCACGCTGCCCCGGGAGTAGCCATCTTTGTTGCTGTAGACGGTGATCAACGCTGGCTTGCCCGCCTGGCAGAACCGCTTCCACAGTCGGTTCATTTGCATCGGCCAGTAATTGTCGCAATAAAGCAAAAGGAAACAAGGATCGATCAAATGTCGAGCGCTGGCCACTCGACTGCTGGTCAGTTGATCGGGCTCTGTCACCGAATATTCAATGCGTACACCCCAGTCAGTGCCATCGCCAAAATGATTCTGAACGACCTCGGGCAAATAACCGAGAAGCATCAGCACCCGCTCGAAGCCCTGATCTCGGAGCTGCTCGATCTGGTACTCCAGAAACGGACGTCCGAGAATTGGTACCATTGGCTTCGGACGATCGTTCGTGATCGGTCTCATTCGAGTACCGCGCCCTCCGGCAAGAATAACCGCTTGCCTCGGCCGATCATAAATGCGGCCTTCGACCTGCGCCTGGGGCGAAACCACGTCGAGGGCGTTCATTGCGTTCGGCCCGGTTGGTCAGCAACGAGACACCTTGTGATCGCGTGACAGATTGCAGAATGGACGTCCTCGACGAGCTCGTACGAACCTTTCTCGGTATGAACTAGCACCACCTCGTCGACCAAATCCTTTAGCAAACCGCCGTCGAAACCGAGGAGAGCCACGGTC
Source organism: Blastocatellia bacterium (assembly GCA_035649735.1). Classification (GTDB taxonomy): domain Bacteria; phylum Acidobacteriota; class Blastocatellia; order UBA7656; family UBA7656; genus Onstottus_A. The sequence continues at coordinate 990 of DASRIZ010000410.1, forward strand.
GTTAGCTTGTGCTTTTGGGCGAGCTCGACCGCGCGCACCAAGTTAGCGGAATTGCCGCTCGCAGAGAGGCACGTCAGCACATCCCCTGCGCTTGCGAAATTCTCCAGCTGGCCTGCGAATGCACGATCATAACCTTCGTCGTTCGACAGCGCGGAAAGCCAGGAAATGTTATCGGACAGGCACATGGCTCTGAACGGCGCGCAGCCCGAGCGCTTTGTAGCCTTGCCGAGATCATTCACCCAATGAGAGGCCGTAGAAGAACTGCCGCCATTCCCGGCAATGTAAATGAAGGACCCCCGATCACGGGCTTGCCGGAAAATATCGACCACTCTGTGTACCGCATCCACGGGAATTTCTTTCAATGCGTAACTGACCTTAACCATATGCATGGCGATGATGGCCGAAGAGTCCGGCGAAGTCGGAATGATTGCCGGCGCGTCTTGTGATGTAATTGCACGCATCGACATATTCTCCCCCGACTGGGGAACACGGTTGAACCTCTGACGTATTCGACCACTGATAGGGCGCGACGACACTCGCTCTTTGGGGGTAGGTCGAACTGGCCGGCACAGTCACGGCCTCTTCCGACGATGCGCACGGTCCACGGTCGGCGGTTCAGTGGTCTGTGAGACCGATGCCACACGCCAGCTAGGCTGCCGCCGCTGCAGACATGGCAGCGGCAGCCACATCGCTCAGCCGGGACTTGCGAAGTTGAAGCTGCGGTAGCGGGTCCATTCCAGCTGCGGTCAGGATCCGTTCCCAACGGTACACCCAATCGTGCTGAAGGAGACAACGCACCGCATTTGTCTGCCGTATACGTTCTATGCGTCGCGGCTGCGCATCGAGCTCCTCGATGACCGCCGCCATATTGCTTGACTCTGGAGAGACCTCAATCACGGCGTCGGGCCAATCGAAGCACTCGCCAAACTCAGGGCATTGCGGCAGAGTTCCCAGTATGACGGCGCCGCCAGCGGCGCCCTCGAATAGACGCGCGGGCAGGACCTGCTCGCCTGAAACCTTACTTGCTTTCGAGGTGGCCGCTGCCGCAGGGCTGAGCCCCATGAAGTAACGAGTACGCTTGATGAAATTTGCGAGCAAGACCCGATGCTCCCGCCAATCCTTCACGCGGGAGTCGGTGCTCGCGAGAGAGTCGTAAACGTAGAAAAGGTCGCGGCGTTCGGCCAACTCCAGCAATTGCCTGTGGAGCGGCATTGCACGGTTGCCGATTGAATACACATCGACAACCCGTCGGGGTGGTGATGGGTACGGCGTGGCAATCAAACAATCGACGCCCGTCGGTAAAAAGGAGCAAGGCGCGCGGGTGTATGAAAAAAGCTGCGGGATGCTCGCGCTGTGAACAAGAAATACATGGTCGAACTGATCCAACAATCTCAGGTATCGGCGATCACGTTCGAGCGTGCTCGACCAGAGTTCGAAAAGATATGCCACCGCGATCTTGCAACGACTGCGCCAATTCTGGATGCGATTGAGTTCAACCAGGCTTTGTGGACTCCAGGCAACAAAAAAGAAGAGGTCGTAGTTTTGCTTGAGCGGGACACGCTCGATCGTGGGCATATTCTTCAGCCCAAGTCCCTTACGAAGAGAATTGATCAGCCTGTTAAAATCGCGCTGGACGTTGTGATTGTCGTGATCCGGCAGAATGGGCTTCAGATATCTAGCTAGGTAGTTGTTGATACCTGGGGCAACGACGTGCGCATCATCACACTCCGCTGCGATGCGGCAGAATTCGTAAGCCAATGCAAAATGTGCTCGATCTTTCGCATTGAACTCAGAGGCAATGAGGGTTCGGCTCCTCAAGGATAAGCCCTTCCCGAAGTAAATAGGGATTTTTTAGTCAACCCTAAGCCTCGATAGAGATCTGCGTTTCGGTTGCGTCAACGGATTCAGCCGCACGCTGAGACCGCCTCAAGCGATCAAGATCCAGTGCAGGTATCGCTGGGCGCCCTAAAATCATATCCGCTGCCTTTTCTGCGATCATGAATACGGCTGCGGAGATGTTAGCCGAGGGCACCGTCGGCATGATCGAAGCATCCACGATCCGCAGCGCCTCCAGACCATGAACCCGTTGTTGATGATCGACGACCGATGCGCGGTCGTGCTGTGGACCCATCTGGCACGTTCCGCACAAATGATAGGCTGTCAATCCGGCCTGCCGAGCAAAGTCCAGGCAATCGGAATCACTGATAACCGAGGGGCCAGGCAATTCTTCTGCGTAGTAGTAGGGCTGAATAGGCGGAGCCCCCAGCACTCGCCGCAGCGTGCGAATTCCATCGATAATTACCCGCTGGTCCTCTTCGTCCACAAGATAGTTGGGCTGAATGATCGGAGCACGGAAAGGATCAGTCGAGCAGGCGCGGACAAATCCATTGCTCTTCGGGCGAAGCTGATAGAACCCGACCTTAATGACCGGAAATCTTTCCAACGCAAGATTAGAATAGTTTCCGAGGGCAACGTCCACTTGGATATCAGGAGTGGAGCGGAGATCCCGCGAGTTCACAAAGCCGTATACGAGCGATGGGCTAATGCTGAGAATGCTCGGACGCCCGAGGAGCCACTTGACCGCCTCCCGCACGAGACCGAGACCACGCCCGTCGACCGTTTTGATTTCCTTCACCCGAAGGACCACATGAACCATGTAATGGTCTTGCAGGTTAGTCCCGACGCCCGGCAGTTCATGAATGACAGGAATACCAATCCGTTTAAGGAGCGTTGAAGGACCTACACCGGAGAGCTGAAGGATCTTCGGCGTATTCGCGGCCCCGGCAGCAAGAATTACCTCGCGGCGGGCTCTTATGTCGGAATAGGGATGACCGGGACCTTGTGTGTACCGAACGCCAACTGCGCGCTTCTGGTCGAACAACACGGCCGTTGCGTGGGCTGTGGTCCGAATCTCCAGGTTTCCATTGCTGGCAATTGGTCGTAAGAATGCGCGCGCCGTGCTTATGCGCCAGCCTTTGTGTATGTAGCGCTGATAGTAACCAACCCCCCGCTGGCTTGCGCCGTTGTAGTCGGGATTGAGCGGTAGTCCGAGGGTTTGCGCGGCCTCGATGAAAGCATCGCACAACGGGTGCCGCCAATCGCAATCCGTGATGGGAAGCGCTCCATCCACTCCGCGAAATTCGTGGTCACACCTCCCGAGCCTCCGCTCGCTTCTTTTGAAGTACGGCAACACCTCGGCGTAGCCCCAGCCCCGATTGCCTCGTCGGGCCCACCCGTCGAAGTCAGCTGGACAGCCCCGGTTGTAGTTCATCCCGTTGATCGCGGTCGAACCACCTAGCGTCTTGCCTTGCGGTATCGGTATCGAGCGGTTTGCCGTTGCTGGGTTTGGCTCCGTTTCGAATTGCCACGCGTATTTGGGATTGGTCGACGCCTTATAAACTCCAGCGGGTACGTGCAGGATGATGCTGTTGTCGGGCGGCCCTGCCTCCAACAGGCAAACCGTGCAGGTTTTATCGGCGGCGAGACGATTGGCTAACACACACCCACCTGCGCCGGCGCCGACAATTATGTAGTCAAAACTATCAATCGACCCGGTCATGGCCTCTCCTTACAGCTGGAAGGATGTCAGGATATGAACTCAAGTCACTTGGCTCATCGGGGTTACTACTTCGCAGTTGCAGCCCGCCTCAGCCGGAGAGTTCAATCCAGACCATACTCAGAGCGCTTGTAAAATCTTCATCGCCTTCGCAAGTTATTGCCAAAAGGTGACTCAAATGAACCGTCGCCATCTCCTTGGCGGTCTTTTGGCCCTCTCTGTCTCAGAGGCCATGGCGGAACCGCGCCCGTCCAGTCCAACGGTAGCGCCCCCTGATCCAGAGAGCGCGAAACGAAATGGCAGACAAGGCCCGATGATCCCGCTTGTGGCGAGCGGCCCCATTACGACGCATCGGGATGGCCAGATCATCGAAAACCTCGACATTGACGCCCGCGTCGGGAGCGCGATTACGGTCCTGCATCCACGCGTAACAGTCCGTAACTGTTGCATCCGTCACGCCCGCGGGTACGGCATACGCGCAAGAGGTGCAGATGGACTTGTGCTGCAGGACCTTGAGATCGATCACGTCGGTGCTCCCCCATCGGGGGCCGGACCAAGTCAAGAGTGCAACAATGTGGATCTCGAAGACTGCCCGGACCCGATCATCACCCGTGTCAAAGCATCCCGGGGCTCAAGCAACATTTACCTTTTGAACAGCACGGGAGCCCGCCTGAGCTTCCTCGAGCTTCATGACGCGCGTGGTCCGATGCCGCGCGGACAGAATGTGCAGTTCGATAAGTCGCCCAACTCAATTCTGGAAGACTTCTCGGCCGAAAACGGCTCGACTTCCTGGACTGAGGACAACATATCGGTTTTTCGATCGAATCGGTGTGTGATCCGTCGCGGCCTTGTGTTTTACAACAACAGCCCAACCGGCGACGGCGTCATGATTGAGGGCAGCTTTGACTGCCTTGTCGAGGAAGTCGATGCCGTCCAGCAGGGCAATGGCGCATTCGCCGCCGTTCCTCAAGGTGAAGCGGGCTGCGGCGGCTGTAGTTTCGTTCGTTGCCGGACCCGTCTCTCTTACAATACCGAACGAGATGGTAGGCCGCGCCCGAGCTCGAAAGGTTTATCAATCTACACGCGTATCTCACCAGGCGCGCAAAAGCACACGATCACTGACTGCCATTATGACGCCCTCGCCAATCCCCGAAACCTGATCTGGGAACTAAAGGCCGTGAATGCTGGCTGGTCCTTTACGCGCCGCGCATTCGCCCCGCGCGAGCCGGTCAGGCTCGTCTTCAATTGGTCGTAATCGGGCAGGTCATACCCTTTGGAGGTACCGCCTCGAGCTAGTCTCTCTGGGTTTGATTGTTCGGAATGGCAATTGAACTATTACTTGGTTTCGCAATCTCATTAACGCGTAGCAAGAAACGGATCGGCTGTCTAAGGGACGAAATGCGCAATGCCAGAATCAACCTTCCCGCTAGGCAATACGCGCGAAGCCGTGCTCGGCGCAGCGATCAACGCCGTAAGCTATGCCGAGGCTGTCGACTGCATTTTCCGATGGGCTCAGCGCCAGGAAAGCAGAACAGTATGCGTTTGCGGTGTGCACAGCGTGATCACCGCTCTTCGAAATCTTTCACATTCGGATGCGATCAGGTTCGCCGATTTGGTCACGCCGGACGGCTGCCCGATCGCCTGGATGTTGAGGAGAAAGGGTCACGGCGATCAGGAAAGGATGTGCGGACCCGATCTCATGTGGACTTGCTGCCGACGTGCGTCGGAGCTTGGCACCAAAATGTTTCTCTATGGCGGAGCCCCGGCCACTCTTGGACGGCTCGAACAAAGGCTCCGCAGGGAATTTCCAGGCATTAATATCGTCGGCACATATTCACCTCCCTTTCGCCGTCTGACGGCAGAGGAGGATGCAGCCGTCGTGGACATGATCAATGATTCCGGCGCCCGCATCGTATGGGTGGGGCTGGGCTGTCCTAAACAAGAGGCTTGGATGCACGCGCATCGCGGCAGGGTGACCGCTGTGATGCTGGGCGTGGGTGCTGCATTTGACTTCCACTCTGGCGTCGCAAGACGCGCGCCCCTTTGGATGCAGCGTAACGGTCTGGAATGGCTGCATCGCCTCTCGCAGGATCCTCGCCGCTTGGCGATGAGGTACTTGATGGCAAACAGCATGTTCGTCGTGGCTGGGTTGCTGGACTCGTTATTCCCCCAACATCAGGTCGACGACCGGTGAAAACCGTCGGTTCAGATGATGGGCAGTTCATGCGTTCCTTTTGGAACCGAGAGCGCAGACAGAACGCGTCTCTGCTCGTCACGACCTCGTGGGACGATGGCCATCCGGCAGACCTTCGAGTCGCGGATTTGCTCGACAAGCATGGCCTAAAGGGCACGTTCTATATCCCTTGCAGCAATTCGGAAGGCAGACCCGTGATGTGCTCGAGCGATGTAGCGGAATTGGGGCGATGGTTCGAAATCGGGGGCCATACTCAAAACCACGTCAGTCTCACCGAAATCGCACCGCGTGCAGCTGCCAAACAGATCCTCGCTAATAAGCACCGGCTTGAGGACCTTGTAGGTCGAGAGATCCGCGGCTTCGCGTACGTACGCGGGCGGCATAATCCAATGGTCAGGCGCTTGGTCGAACAAGCCGGCTACAGCTACGCTAGGACGATTAAGAATTTAATGAGCACCCCGGGAGACGATCGGTTCCGGATCCCAACAACTGCACAGTTCTTTGCTCACTCGACGCCGACCTACGTTCTAAATTTCATGAGCGAGGGACCAACCCGCGAACGCGCCACGATTCTTGCTGCCGTGCTGGGCGAGGACAGCCTCACCACGCGGCTTTCGAACGCGGCAAAAGCGAGCGTGCTGTTGGGAGGATATTTTCACCTCTGGGGGCACTCCTGGGAAATCGACGAATATGATCTTTGGGACGAGCTTGATCGCTTTCTCGGTCAACTATGCATGTTTAACGCACGCTTTGTCACAAATGCTGCATGGTGCGCCAGCCTCACGATGAGCATCGAATCACGGAATGTTCGCTCTATAAACGCCGGTCGGGAAAGCTCGCCCGATCTCGGTCATTGATCAATGAAAGCGTCAAGCCAAAAACCTTACGCAAACGTGAGCGCTCAGGCAGCGTGGGGCAATGCGCCCCCTGGCGTCGAGCGATGTTGCTTCGCGCCCATCCATTTGATCGGCTCTCCGCGATTGGAAGTTGTTTATGAGCCTGCATAAGCAAGCCGCCAGCGTAGCAATTATGCACGCAGCCGATGTGCTGCAACCTCTTATCATTCTGCCGTACGCCGGCAGAGTTCTGGGAGCCTATAATTTTGGCTTATTTGCATATGCGGTGGCCATCGGACAGATCGCGACAACAATCGTAGACTATGGATTTCATTGGACTGCGCAGCGAGAAGCGGCCTCAGCTCGTCGAGACCCGGCTGTACTCTCCTCTCTCTTCGCTGATGTGGTCGCCACGAAGGCCGTATTGTTTTTGGTCGTCACCACTATTGGCTTCGTTGTCGCGGAAGGCTTCTTTACAATAAACAAAGCCTTGTTCTTTTATACGATGATCCCCGCCGCGGGAGGCATTCTCTTTCCGGCCTGGCTGTTCATCGCTCTCGAACGTGCCTGGCAAGCAGCAATCGCCACGGTTCTCGCTCGCTGTCTTGCGCTTTTTGCCTTTTTAGTGGTTGTAACCTCGCCGGACGAATACCAGCTGGCGGTTGGGATTCAGGGCTTGATTCCGATTGTAACGGGTTTGATCAGCCTTCCATTTGTGGTCCCCATCGGGTTCCGCGGGTTCAGATCCGTTACCCTGTCCCGCGTGGGAGCTCAGCTTTATGCTGGTTGGCGAGGGTTCCTGTTCGCACTCATCGAGCGGGCTTTGGTATCCCTTCCCGTTCCACTTGTCGGACACTTCGCAGGCTATGTTGCCGCCGGGCAATATTCGGTCGCCGAGAAGTTCTTAAGCGCAGCGCGACCATTTTTCAGAGTTGTTTTGGATACTTTTTTGCCCCGGGTAGCGTATTACGCAAAGCACGATCCGGTAGCCGGACTCGCCCTCATCCGGCGCACTTTTTTGACGCTTGTCCTCGGTGTGGCACTCGGCCTTTGTCTGTATTTCATCGCGCCCTATTTGATCATCATCTTTTTCGGCGAGGAGTTTTCCGGTGCGATTCCAATCGTTCGGTTGATGTCCGTTATTCCTGTTCTGATGAATGCAAATTTATGCACGTCGAACCTCTATATGTTCAATTATGGGCATGAGCGCGCGTGGACGTTTCTAAATGTCCTCGGCCTGATCGTATTTTTAAGCATCGCATGTCTGCTGTCCTCCCATCTCTCAGACCCGACTATCGGCGTCGTACTCGGAGAGATCGCCAGGGAGTGCATTGTATTCGTCGTCTCCGCGGGCTTCTTCTTAAGGTTCGGCACTACGACCATACAAACTTCGCTAAGCGACGTGGCGGTCGGTTCCTTGCGTTCGCCCGCAACCAGCATCGTCTCGCTGTGGCGCGACGAACTTCACTATAAACGATAGGTCACTCACATGCTCGCGCCCGTGTCGAGTCCACTTACGACACCCGATTTGAACTCAGAATTTTTCGGTCCCAACGACCGAGACACTCTAAACATAAGCGCCGTTAGCACGTTCATCCGAAGGAGTTGGCGCCTGTCTCTAATCTGGATCTCGGCCAGTCTTTTTGTTGGCATTCTGTTCGCGACGTTCTCACGTACGTACTACACGGCCTATGCCACCATGCTGCTCGAAGATCGTACTTCGAGACCTTTCGTTGACCCCGTCGCGGTGCCAGCCGACCCCACATATGTCGACAGTCAGGTTCAAGTTCTTCAATCCGACGAAGTGGTAGGACGGGCCGTCGATCAAAATCGACTTGTCGAAGACAAAGAGTTCGGAAATACGCAAGGCGGTCTCTACACGCCGATCATGAGCTTCCTCACCCCAGGGGTGATCCGGCCGACGCCCCGGCACGCCGCGACTACGCGTGTCATGCGCGCGCTTTCGGTTCGCCGGGTAGGCCTAACCAACGTCGTGGAAATCGGGTTCACTTCGCGGAATCGGGAAAGGGCTGCCGCAATCGCGAACGCGATCGCCCAGAGCTACATCGAAGGTCAACGCCAATTGAAGTCAAGAGCCGCCGCGGATGCAGCCTCTTACCTGCACGAGCGCTTGACGGAACTCCGGGACAAGGCATTCGCGATTGATCAGCAAGCTCGCGACTCTTCGATCAATACGCCCGAAAACGGAGACCAGGCGAGAGCAAGGCTTCGCGAACAACAGAACAGGTCTGAAACCTATCGGGCTCTCTACACAAACTTTTTGCAGCGGGCGTATACGGACTCCCAGCAGCAATTATCTTCAGGAGCGAGAGTGATCACCCCCGCTGAGCCCCCGATGGAACGGAGTTGGCCACGCGCGATGCTCGTCCTTGCCATTGCTGCTGCATGCGGTGCGGCTGGCGGCATTGCCCACGCGCTGATTAAGCAGGCGACAGACCCCCGATTGATGACTCCGGAAGACGTGCAGCGGTCGACCGAGATTAATCGCATTACAACTATTCCCAAGTTGTCTTGGAAGACAATTGAGCAATCTGATCAGGAAATCCTGCGGCCAGCGTACGTGAAATGGTCACCCAGACTGTATGGCGCTATGGGGAAGGTAGCGGTCAGATTGCAAGCACGAAGCCAGCGGAGACGGCGAAAGCAGCAGGGCGCGGTGATCATCGGAGTGGTGGCACCCATGGAAGGTGCAGGAGCATCCTCGGTCGCCGTCAACCTGGCAAAAGTGATCGCAGAAAGTGGGCAGAGGACTCTCCTTGTCGACGCAAACTGGCGTGGCTACCAGGTCGCTCCACGTACCTCTTGGATTAGCGTTCTGATGAATAACAAATATATGCGCGGTTGCAGCCTTGAGTCGCAACGAACCATCAATAGCGTGCGTGAGAAATTTGCAAAGTTAAACATTATCGGGTTTATGCGCGGCGCCAACACCGAGCTTTCGCAAAATATCTACGACCTTTCGGCTGGTACGACCGAGTTGGACTTATTCACAGATGTCGCCCCTGGAGAGCATGTCGACTCGCCGGTGCCGGTGCTAGCGAGAACCCTCGCGACCATCGATCTGGAGACGGAACGCCTCGATGTTTTGGTGCTACGGGCGACGAGCCAAATCTCCGAGCTGAGCGCGGCACTCTCGATCGTCAAAACACTCGAACATCTTGGCAACTACGATTGCGTAATCGTGGATTTTCTTTCCACGGATCAGACTGCAGATTTGGAGGCGAGTGTGAGCCTTCTCAAGCAGGTCATCGTAGTCGTGGAGGCTGGGCGAACAACTTCAGGAAGCCTCCATAATTTGATGCGGTTCGTTCCAGGAGACAAGGTGGCAACCGTGATTCTGAACAAGGCTTAGTCTGGCGCGAAAGGTACCGGTTGTGACGATATCGGCAACCATTTCAAGTGACGTGCAGATGCGGTTCAAATCGCATCGCCTGCGCGAGCTGTCGCCAGATGTTTTTGATTACGTGCTATTTCTGCCCTGCATCTGGTTTGCCTGCTCCCTCGGAATCTCATTGCGATTAGTCGGCCCATTTTTTATGATCCCGATCGGCCTGTGCTTTGCCTACGCTCTCCTGCGGAAGACCGTGCCACCCAGGCTCTTGAGCGCGCATCTGGCGTTCTGCATCTTTATTGCCATCCTCTCCAGGTTCGAGCTGATGCCCACCTCATGGCAGACGCACTACCTGGCACAAGCCATCGTCAGGCAGCTGGTTCCCATGCTTGCGTTTTTCGCAGTCGCGTGGGCGTCGAAAGCATATTTTCGACGCAGACTTGTGCGTGGAGACATCTTTTTTGGCGCGCCGTTCATACTGTTTTTGAGCCTCGTTGTTGCTCCGGCCATCATGTTTCAACAAGGGCACGGATACCAGGGCGAGGACCCCGCGCAAGCCGTACCTGCGCTGTACGGAGCGTTCATTAACAACATTGTGGTCGCCATGTTCTTCATCACAGGCGCAATTTTCCTGACAACCGATTGGCGCCGCTATGTCGGGCTCGCCGCAGTTCTTGGCATCGCCGTTACCACGCATTTCGCCCAGTTCAAGGTACTTACACTGGTTATCCTTTTAACTTTGTTCGGCGCGCCTGGCCGCTTGCTCGCGATCGGTTTGGTCGTGGCATTCACAGGCATTTACGCGGTCGGAATTAATCACGTTCCAGAGATTATGTTAGCAGGTCCGAATTCCGGTATTAGACTTGCGTTCGTCGCGGACGCGATGTCGTCCACCATTGACACGCACGGCATCGGGATTGGGTACGGGAAAGAATCGGTCAGATGGCGATATCAGTTTCCCAACATGCCGGATTTCACGTTTCTTCCCGACCCGAGATTTGTCACAACTGACCGCATGATGCAATTGCTGTCGACCGGTGTCCACAATTCGTTTGTTCAGGCTCTTCTGCAAACGGGCATGGCGGGCTTCGTCTTGCTTCTTGCGGCTTTTTTCGCGGCCTTTCCCCCTCGCAACCTCCCGAAGAACGTCCGAAACCATGCAGTAATTATTTTCAGCATGATCTTCATCGCCTTCTTCGTGAATCCGGCTTTGGAAACCCCCATCATCGTCGTGGGCACAGGTTTCGTTTACGGTTACCTGCTTGCTCTCCGGGCCAGCCGTCGCACCCCTTTCCCATCTAGGCGAATCGGTAGACTCAAAACGGCTTACAATGAGCACTGTCAGCTGCCCGCCCGGCGCAAACGCATGCTCATCTGTAATCTGGAGTGGGCTGACAACACCACAAAAGGATTGCCTCAAAAGATCCAGTCGGCAATCTCCTTCGACAATTAATCTTCTGCTAGCGTGGGAATGCTTGCGGCCTCAGCTCCGCTTTGGGCTATCGCTTGCCGCCGGAACAGGAGCGAGTGCAAATGGAACAACTGCTTTCATATCGTCGTAGGATCTTCGCCGGTTGCAGCAGCTGGTTGGTTCTGCTCGCAGGCATCCTCTTCCTGCTTCCTGAGTCGGCTGTCGCCGAATACAGGTTGCAACCCGGAGACACCCTGGAAATTGCGATCGCCGGCCTGCCAGATCTCCGGCAGAGAGCAGCAATCGGCTTGGACGGCGCAATCGCCTTGCCATTGGCTGGCCAGACTAAAGTCGGAGGTCTCTCCATTTCAGAGGCGAGAGAGCAAATCACCCTTGATCTTTCGAATAAGATCTATCGGCAAATAACCAATGACGGTCGCGAAATCCCGAAACTTATCTTGCCAGAAGACATTGTCATCAACGCGGTGGAGTATCGACCAATCTACGTGAACGGGGATGTGGCCAGGCCCGGAGAATACGTGTTCCGACCGGGCATGACGGTCCGGCAGGCCATCGCCATCTCTGGCAGTTACGACCTAATGCGGATGCGTTTGATCAATCCGTTCATACAGGCCTCTGACTTCCGATCGGATCATGAAGCGTTGTGGGCTGAATTGGCAGCACAGCAGGCCAGGATATGGCGCCTGCGCACCGAACTCGGGGAGCAGGGGACCGAGACTATGGATAGCAAGGCAGCGATTCCAGCCGAGTTACGCGAACGTCTCATGTCTGCGGAAGCCGAACATCTCAAGGCACGCATGGTAGACCGCCAAAAGGACAAAAGCCTTCTTGAGGAGGCAACCAGAAAGGCAAACGCGCAGCTGGTTATCCTGGCCGAAAAGAAAAAGCAGGATACAGAGGGAAATGCGGCCGATATGGACGATTTCCAAAAGGCGAAAGAACTCTTCCAGAAAGGCATGACACCGACCACGCGATTGTCGGATGCGCGGCGAGCAGCTCTCATGTCGTCGAACCAACTCCTTCAGACGATCGTAGAGATGTCCAACCTCGAACGGCAGCGCGGCGAATTTACCAGACAGCTGGAAAAGATCGATAATCAAGGCCGTATCGATGCCTGGAGAGAATTGCAGGACGCAAATCTACGAGTCGCCCAGATCACTGCGCGCCTCAGGGGCACAAACGAGAAGCTCATGTACGCCGGTCTCCAGCAGTCCCAACTTAATCGAGGGACAGGCGAGCGACCGCACATCACCGTCTACCGAAAGGGGGCGAGCGGTACAGAAACCATCACTGCCGATGACGATTTGGAGCTTGCGCCGGGTGATGTCGTTGAAGTGCTGCAAAAGAACGAGAGTTTGGCTGGGCTGCCTCAGGAGCCAAAGGCGCAGAAATGAAGTTTTTAGGGTCTGCCGCTGTCGAACGACGGCATCCAGCACGGTGGCCAAACGCGGAGAAACGAGTGCGAGTACTTTTGGTCCACAACTTTTATCAAGTACCCGGCGGTGAGGACAGCGTCGTGTCAGAAGAGCTGTCAATGCTCCGGAAGAACGGAGTTGAGGTGGAATTATTTTCGGTGAGCAACGACGAAATCAGAGGACTTTCAGCAACAATTTCGGCAGCCCTTCAAGTTATTTACAACCCGCGCGCGCGGTACCGATTATTGAAACAATTGGCAGAATTCTTGCCCGATATCGTTCACGTTCATAATTTTTTTCCACTTTTAAGCCCCTCCATTTTTGATGCGTGCCTGCAAGCACGGGTGCCTTGCGTTCTGACCCTGCACAATTTCAGAATTCTGTCTCCCGCCGCTCTCCTTCATCCGGACGAAATGGCTCGACCGCGAGGCCTGCAGGAGTCCTGCTGGTGGACCGTTCGAAAGCGAGTTTATCGGAATTCGATGGCAGGGACGCTGGCCGTAGCGGCAATGATCGAATTTCACAAAAGGGCCGGCACCTGGACCCGCAAGGTCAATCGCTTTGTCGCGTTGACGCCCTGGGCCAAGCGAATGTTTGCGGAAGCCGGACTCCCCGATGAACACATCGTCGTCAAGCCCAACTGTGTCGCGAGGGCGCCAACGTTTGGCAACACGCGGCGTTACGGGGGGCTATTCGTAGGCCATCTCTGTGAGCAGAAAGGCGTCGGTACACTTCTTCGCGCCTGGCAGGAGATCGATTACCCCTTGAGGATCATCGGCGACGGGCCGCTAGCTGAACTTGCCGAGCGGAACCAAAACAATAACGTCCTGTATCTTGGCCGGCTCCCGAGGCAGGCGGCGCGGAGAGAGATGCTGACCGCAAAATTTCTGGTTATGCCATCGACAGGATGGGAGATGTTTCCAATGACCATAATTGAGGCATTCGCGAGTCATCTCCCGGTTATTTGCTCCGACTTGCCATCTCTCAGTGAACTGATTGAGCCCGGTATCAATGGATTGACTTTCGCCCAAGGGGACGCGGATGCCCTCGCTGCTCAAGTGCGCTGGGCCCTGTCGAATCCGTCGGCGCTTGACGAACTCAGTTCGCGTGCGTACGCGATTTATGAAAAGCGATATACGCCCGAGGCCAATTTCGACCAGCTTGTCAGGATATACCAATCCGTCTCGCGTGATCAGCGCCATGGCGCCGCGTACTTCCCCGAACAGAGTATCTGCGCGTAGGCGTCAGATGTACTTTTGATTCAATTTTGGATCGTCGTTGCAAATACCAGGCGTAGGCTATTCGCAACCCGTCTTCGAGACGCGTCTTTGGTCTCCAGCCCGTGGCGAACAAACGTCCGCTGTCCATCAGCTTGCGCGGCGTCCCATCAGGCTTCGACGCATCGAATCGGGTCCGAGCCTCCACTCCCACGACTCCCATGATGATCTCAACGAGTTCGCGAATGGTGACGTCAGAACCGACGCCAACATTGATATGTTCTTCTCCGGAATAGGTTTTAAGTAGATGAACGAGGGCGTCGGCCAAATCATCGACATACATGAATTCTCGGCGCGGGGTACCTGTGCCCCAAACCACGATTTCACTGCGGCCTTCGATCTTTGCCTCGTGTGCTTTAAGTATGAGCGCCGGAACGACGTGGCTCGAACTCGGATCGAAGTTGTCGTTAGGCCCGTAGAGATTTGTCGGCATCGCCGAGATGAAGTCGCAACCATACTGTCTTCGGTAAGCTTGACACATTTTGATGCCGGCGATCTTGGCTACCGCATACCACTGATTTGTTGGCTCCAAAGGTCCGGTCAGAAGGGCATCCTCGCGTATCGGCTGTTCGGCGAGGCGCGGGTAGATGCATGATGAACCGAGAAACAGCAGTTTCTCGACACCGCAGTCCTTTGCGGCATGGATGACGTTCGCCTCAATCATCAGGTTATCATAAAGGAACTCAGCTGGCAGCGTATCGTTCGCTAGAATGCCGCCAACGGTTGCCGCCGCTACAACGACGACATGCGGCCGGCGACGCTCCATCCACCTTTCCACGTCGGCCTGACGCCGAAGATCGAGTTCTCTTCGAGGCGCGGTCAGGATCTCACCGGACTCTGATGCCAACCGCCTCATCAGAGCGGACCCGACCATCCCTCGATGACCCGCGATCCAAACTCTCTTTCCACTGAGCCGGAATGGCATCCCATTGTGGCTTGTCATGTCGGTGATGCCTCTGACTTACGTCTCCGGGGACTTGAGAAAGAGAGAAGTTGTAAATATTCACCGAAAATTATTGGCTGCCAGTTCCCGACACAACGACGTTTGCGGATTACTCCGTCTGCGTGACGTTGGAGTCGGAGAGCAAAAAGATGACCGCGAAACGAACGACAGTTCTTGTCCACCTGGGGAAACGGAAAAGAGCGAGAAACCGGCTTTCCTGATCATGTTCACCGCCTTGCGGGTCTCTGCCACATGGATGTGATGAAGTCGGTGGTGAAACTCGATCAGAAGCTGATCAGGCAAAATCGAGGACGTGACGATATCCGGGATGACATCGTACTCAGATCCTTCAACATCGAGTTTCAGGACATCAATGTGCTCCAACTCGAGCAAGTTCAAAATGGAACTGTATCGCATCACATCGCATATGACCGTATGACCGGCGGTTGCCTTGGCGGAGAAATTGCCGCGAGAGTCCGTTGCTGGGCATAAAAACTTCTGCCTTCCGTCGAACCTGGCTATGCCGATCGGGAGTATTTGCATGCTTGCCGGCTTTCCGCGCGCTGCAATCCAATTGAGGCTCGCGGTAGTGGGATCAAATCCATAGACGTGGGCGCCGTATCTTCGACTGATTTCCTCGTCGAAGGAAATGTCGTCTCCTAGTCCAAATGACAGCACGATTGGATTAGTCGTCTTACAGAGTGGCTCGACCGCCACGACCCAGCCACCATAGTCGGAACCAAGGCGTCTCGTCGCCAACTTCACCTCTGGTGCAAGCAAGTGATCAGTCCCCACACCTGCTCTGATCACACGCTTGCAGTATCGCAGCCAATCAGGATTGTACATGCGGACGCCTGTAAAAACAGAAGAGAGATATCATCGGGGCACATGACGTTCTGCATATCGACTACTGGGGGGTACTCCTCTGTCGTAGTTGAGCCTGCGATCCGGAAATCAGAATGCCGCCAGGATGGCCATGCAGGGGCCTGCCCGGCCATTCGTGAGAGGGTGCATGCAATGCGCACCGGGCCCCGTCGGCAGCGCTGGCGGCTTGGGAACCCAACTCTGGTGATCGCCGGCGAGTATAATGTGCAGCGGCCTGCCGCGCTCGATCGCATCGAAATGCCGCAAGCGGCTATCGACCGCATTGCTGGATTAGGAATGCGCCGCTAAATCGGCTCAACTGAATGTGTCCGTGCTACGCCAATCGGCTGAGCCTTTGAATATCGCACCGCTAGTACGAGCCTTGATCAAATGCGCATTGTCCTCACTCGACGCGAGGGACTCGAGTCACCTGACGGCGTGAATATCTTTATAATTGCGCTGGGTCAGGCTCTGACTGACCTAAATCATGATGTGCAGCTCGTCGTCGGGAGCCTTGAGAGCTCGGCCGAGTACAGGCGTCATTTGGGTCCGCGTGTGAACTTGCCGATCGTTGCCTTGAGTCCAAAACCTTTAAAAGGGCTTGCGTCCGCCGCAGCGTGGCTACGGGGAAAACGAATAATTGATCGCTTCAATCCGGACCTCGTCCTCCACAGCGAGACTGTGCCTCTTCCCCTTCGCGGTATAATTATCCAGATAGTACACGATCTCCAGCCTCGAAGCGGACGACTTGCACCAGTCTGGCGCAGCATTCGGCGCCTCAGCACCAAACGCTGCGACTATATAGTCGCGACGACTACCGAACTTCGAGACGAACTCGTACGCGATCTTGGAATATCGCCAAAGCGGCTAACGGTGATCCCCAAGTGCGTCGACCTCCAGATGTACAACCGCACCGGGCTTTCATTTCGGGAGCGGGCGATTCTCCATTCCGGAACCCAGCCATATAAAGATCCCGGAGCCACGATCCGGGCGTTCGGCGCACTCAATGATCCGTCGGTGAGACTCTACGTTGCAGGGAATATCACCGTACCGACGCAGGAAGCGGTGGACGCTCTTCCTTCCCAGCTTCGCGGGCAGGTGACCCTTCTGGGAGATGTAGACGGACAGGTTCTCCGCAAGCTGCATGGCCAGGTTCGGGTCGCTTCATTCCCCACCCGGTACGCAATCCCCGTTGCCTCGGCGACCGTCATGGAGGCTGTTGCGTCAGGAACGCCAATCATCGGTTCGCATCAGGTAAGTCGTGATATTCTAGTCGAGGGCTGCAACGGTCGCGTTGTTGATACGAATCCGGACGCGATGGCGGTCGCACTGAGAGCGTTGTTAAAAGATGACGCGCTGTGGTCGCGCCTGTCTACAGGCGCCTGCCGAATGATCAGACGGTTCGATGCTGTCGGCATCGCTCGACAATACGTCGAGCTTGCGACGCAGGCGGAAGGGAAGCCGCCAGCAGTCTAGAACCCGTAAAGTCGTGCCGGATTCTCAACCAGGATCTTGCGACGAAGCTCGGCGTCGGGCACCCATCGAGCAAACAGATTGAGAAGATGGCCGGCATCGTCCGGGAGATTGGGTACCGCAGTCAGTCGGCTGCCGCTCGACGAGTCAACGTGGGGCCAACCCGAGCCCCATAGCAGCCGATCCGGATTCGTCGCCAGAAAAGCTTGCACCACAGGTACCAAGTCGTCGTAGTCGGGACGCTTTTTGGAAAGCCGGTATGGCTCTGCCAACTTGATGTATGCGCGCCCCGATTTGACCAGCGACAGCAGCGTATCGAAGCCAGGCTGCCCGACACCGCCTGCTACCCACCCAAAGTAATCAAGAACAAGAGGAACTGGCGACACGGCTAGTTGTGCTGCGAGAGCAGCAATAACGTCCGGGGGTGCGGAGATCTGGAGGTGCCATCCTCGGTCCTTGGCAAGATTGATCCAGATCTGTAACCGCTTTGCGGCTGCTGCCGGATTGAAAACTCGGGCCCCGCCGAGAAACAAACGAATTCCTGCTATGCCCGCTTCCTTCATCGAATCGAGAGCTTCCGATGAGGTGCTCTCGCTGATCAAAGCAACGCCTCGCGCGCGCGTTCTTCCGAGTCGTCTAATAGCATCGATCGTCGCTGAATTGTCATTTCCGTATATGGTTGGAGTTACAATGACCACACGATCAAAAGTAAGAAATGTGAGAGTCTCAGCGAGCTCATCAACTGTAGCCGGAGGAGGGCTATAGTCCCGTTCGCGCGACATCGGATAGTTCGCCGGTTCGCCAATGACATGAACGTGCGCATCACAGGCGCCGCGTGGAACATCAAAAGCAACCTTGATTGTTGTGCTTGAACCGGCGGTACAGGTGTGTCGCGAATTGACGATCAAACCAAGTGACGCCCCTACAGCACTGAGCCTGATAAATACTGCTCGCCGCGTCAGCATTGCTTTTGTCAACCCGATAGATCAAGCCCGCTGTTGACCGTCAACTCAATCTACCCACGCTCAGATCCCAGATATATGATCGCAGCGGAGATGCGCCCAATGACCAAAGTGGGGTTGAGCCAAGAATCATGCGTCCAGTGGTGGTGCTTGTATCGATGGGCGTGCTGAGGATGCGAAAGCCAACTCCCTTGCGGCCGAGCCGATCCATGAGCGCCAGGACACCGCGGATAGAATTCGCGACGCGATAGGGCTTCGTGATCACGATCACGTCCCCCTTCTTAGTGAAATTTATCGCTCGCTCCAATTCTGGCAACTTACGAAAGAGACCGGCCCTCTCGCAAAAGAACTGCTGAGCTCCGACGGCGGCCAGGTCGCGCCTCTGCCCCTCAAGGCGCGCGATTGGTTCAAGTGCGCCTACACGGCAATAGCCGACGATCACGTTCTGCTCCTGAAAGGTTGCTTCCGTTGCGCACCCAGGGACCGCATAGAAACTGCGGAGCGAAGGCTCTTGCGGAGGCCAGAGTTGTCGTACCGACCGTTCTATTTGCGTACCACATTGAAACTGTCAGAACATTGTTTAGGACTAAACTCCCCCGGGGTCCCGAACTCTTTAGAATAAAATTCCTGCAGCCATTACCAAGTTCCCTACAAGAAACTCCCTGGCGCTTTGTGGAAATTTGGAGGTACAACTTTCATCGGTACTTTTATTTTGTTTTTGCGCATCAGGTTTGCTATAAGTATGCAGCGGTAATATCTAAGTTCGCAAAAAGCGCAAAAAGAGGAGATCGGGACAGGGAGGTAGCGGTCCCTGGGGGGGACCATAGTGAGTTGGCGTAGTGAGGCATGCTATGAAAACTGGCGTCCCCACGGTCGTTACCCATCCGTGCGCTTTGTTCCGTGACGGCCTTCGTCAAATTCTCGGCAGCACGCCATTTAGGCCAATCCATTTAGCGGCGGAATTCGATCAAGCTGCAATCTCCGACCTAACCTCAGCTGAAATTTCTTTATGGCTGCTGGGCATTGATAGGTGCAGCGAGAGCACGTTTGATCTCGTGCGCAGGGTCTGCAAAACCACACCAAGTTTGAGGACAATCATTCTCGCACAGGTTCACACCGCCGAGGACGTGTGGCCTGCTATCGAAGCCGGCGCACGCGGTTTTCTGTATCAAAATATATCGAGCGAGAGGCTCGTTAAGTCGCTGGAGTTGATTGCACTAGGCGAAATACTTGTTCCAACCGATTTTCTGTATGCCGTCGGCGACCGACTATCTACGACCATGCGGTCTCCATCTCCGTCTCCAGCTCCGTCTCTGTCCCTATCCCTGTCGCCGTCTGAGCAGTCTGAGGAGACGGTTGCCTCGCACTTCAAGACAGGACAATTGGCCAATTGGAACGCGCTTTCTAGCGAGGATAATTCGTCGACAGCACTCATCAAAGGGCTGTCGCGGCGCGAGACATCCATCCTGCGTCTCTTGATGCAAGGCACTTCGAACAAGGTTATCGCCCGCCAGCTCACAATCACAGAGGCGACGGTAAAGGTCCATATCAAGGCTATACTGCGCAAGCTCAGACTGCATAACCGCACGCAGGCGGCGATGTGGGCTAGCAATCATCTTGACGCCGGTGTTGCCCGCTCGAATGGGTCGGAAATCATGAGTCTGTCATCCCCCGCTCACGATGGCAGGACTAAGATACTGCGGACGACGAGGGCCTGAGGTCAGGCCAGCGGTAGGAACTGTCTTATCAGAACGATAATGATCACACGCGAGGCGCGTGCATCAATGGGTCGCCTGGCCAAACGAAGCTCAAGAAAAGCCGACCAAGCCGACATGCAGCATTTTATTCAATCATTTCGTCTGCACGGGCCTGCAATGTGCCTCGGGCGACCAGTTCAACCTCAGTTTCCTTGCCACGACGCGCACGTCCATCTTCCTGGCCAGCGCGCCAGCGGACAGCTTGAGCGGTAACAGGAATTCCTCCGCGCAGAACCTCTCCGGGATGGCTGATGACAAGAGCTGGGACCGGGCCCGTCGCGCCCGAAACGGTGAAAACTGGCGAACTATTCACAACTGCGACGATGCATGGGTGGAAGCCTCTTGCTCATCGCTCCTTTCCCTCCTCAGTGGTAGTTCATCTGAGCGCAAAGGGATTAAGCCATCGTAACCGATCTGCACAAACGTCGCTGATGGTTATGATCGCACTCGAATCAACATAAGAAACCGGTCACTGGTCCTGCAAGGGCGGACGTCGAAAATGAAAATTTTGGTTTGCGGTGCGGGCGGCTTCATTGGCCATCATCTGGTGCGCCGGCTGAAAAAGGAGGGGCATTGGGTGCGCGGCTGTGACCTGAAGTTTCCTCGTTTCAGTCGCAGTAATGCCGATGATTTTATGATCGGCGATTTACGCGACCCTTATTTCGTGCGCCAATTGGTCGATCAACGATTTGATGAGATCTACCAGCTTGCTGCCGACATGGGTGGCGCCGGTTATATCTTTACTGGAGAGAATGACGCCGACGTTATGCACAATTCGGCGAACATCAACCTAAACATGCTCGATGCATGTCGTAAGCGGGCGATACCTAAGATCTTTTACTCCTCTTCAGCTTGTATCTATCCCGAATACAATCAAATGGATCCGGATAATCCAAATTGCGCCGAACACACCGCGTATCCGGCCCAGCCCGACAGCGAGTATGGCTGGGAAAAACTTTTCAGCGAACGGCTTTACCTTGCCTACATGCGCAATCACGGCATCGCCGTTCGCATCGCGCGCTATCACAATATCTTTGGGCCGGAAGGCGCGTGGAATGATGGCAAGGAAAAGGCGCCGGCGGCGATCTGCCGAAAAGTTGCCATCGCGGAGGAAGGCGGCGACATACAGATTTGGGGCGACGGCAAGCAAACGCGCTCGTTTCTCTACATAGACGAATGTTTGGACGGCACGTTTCGTCTGATGCGGTCCGATTTCACTGGGCCGGTCAATATCGGGTCCGAGGAGATGGTTACGATTGATGGGCTAGTCGATCTAGTCTTGACCATTGCCAACAAGAGGCTGAACAAAGTCTATATCAAGGGACCCACGGGCGTGCGTGGTCGCAATTCCAATAACTCGCTGGTCCAGCAGAAACTTTGTTGGGCGCCAGGCCGATCGCTGCGCGAGGGACTTGCGCCCACCTATAACTGGATCCTGGGGCAGTTGGCGTCGTGCTTTAGGGAGGCATTGTCGACCTCGAGCGTGCGGTCGATTCCCGAACGCAGCTCGTCGACTCGTCTGGGATCGATGTCGAAACCCACGACCGGCACGCCTGATTTCGCAAACGCGACGGCAACCGGCAGCCCGATAGCTCATTAGCCCGCCGGCGTCGGCTCACAGGAACCGACGGTCCGGGCTCACTCGAGCCTGTAGCAGATCGAGTAGGTGGGTGGCCTGCGCGTCACGTCGTAGCCGACCCGGCATTGAACCAGATAGGCTTGGTCGGGGTGGCGGAAGAGGATGAAGGTGGAACGATTGTCGAAGGCTTGGCTGTAACCGGCAATTTGCCATCCGTCCTTCAGCATAGTGCTGATCGAAGGCGCGTCTTCGGCCGCGGCCGGGGTGTGAACCGACAATGCGAATAGAAGCCCGGCAAGGAGACGCCACCATGCGTGGCGTGTTCGGCTGTCTTTATTCATGGCGGCAATTATGCTGCGGAAGCTGGCGCTCCGCTTGAGATTGTCGAGGTACCTCCGCGCCGATCAGCGTGATGAACTCGCGCCGCCTCATGTGCTGCCCCTGAGGCTCAACACACGGCATCGTACCAACACGCACCCGTAGCCTGGAGGGGTCAGTCAATGTCCGCTTTGGGTAAAAAGCGGACAGTTCGCAATGCAATCGCCATGTCCGCTTTACCCCCGTTAGCAGACAACGGATCGGCGGCAAATTGGACTTACGCCTATGGCTCAATGACTTTCTAAATTTTTACCTGACAAAAGAGGGTCAAAAATCCCGCTGGGGTAAACAGTGGGGGTAAACAAATCGCCCAAAGTGCCAAAAGTCATTGCGGCACAGGCTCGCGATCACGCAGCGGTCGTGCAGGACCGAATAGAAGAATTTCGCAGGTGCCGCGCGTTTCCATCGGAAAGGCGAACTCCCCGCGCTTGTGGTACAGAACCGCACATACATTTTTACAACGTGTTTCCTCATCTGCCGCGGTAGCACCATCTAGGGAGAATTGACATTCCCCGCCCTTCTCCACAACAACCGAGACGAGCGGGTTGTGGGGTAGGCCATGTCCTTCATTTGGAAGTTGCTTTGGCTCGTGTTTTTTGCGGTGGGCTGTTTTTGGCCGCTGCAAAGTTTTCGTGCTGACCGACTTGAGCGCACCCGCGCCGCCGCCCTTTCCTCGGCGGTGCGCCCTGCGCAGACAGCGGATGTACCTGCTGCGTGGGGAATTACTTATGGACGCTTATGATAACCCGCCTGGAGTAGCTCATGAACGACATGTTCCTGAGCAGAATAACCAGCTCAGACTCAGTATCATTTTTGCTAGATAGATTTTCGGGGCCAGGCTGCTTTGGGCTTGGTTCAAGTCGTCCCGACTCGCCGTTGGCAAGGCGTCCCGAGTCGCCGTTCGCGAGGCGGGTCGGGACGCACCAAATCAGTTGACCCCACCACTATCAGATTGGCGGTGCCGGCGGATGTAACCGCACTGTCAGGGCCGCGTCTGCGTCGAAGGCGTTCAGCGTTGGCGCGGCCTAACATCAGTTGCGGGCTTTCTGTTGGAGGACAGTTCAGTGCCAGAGGAAGTGCGAGCTATTCTGGTCGGCGTGCTAATTTTTGTGCTGGCGTCAGGGACTCTTGTCAGCGCGATCGTAATGGCAGGCCATTAAACACGGTCTGCGATATAACGGGAGTCATGATGCGACGACTAATTATTGCCCTTGCGGCCGCTTCCGCGCTCGGCATCTCGTTTTGTCCAACCGACGCCGCGGCGCGTCGGACCCGCGCCGCCGTAGCCGACAGCGTCCCAAGCTGGGATGAAACCGAAAGCTGCCGCGCCGCAGCCATGGCTGGGCACGAAACGCCCAGTGAGAGATTGAAAGGCTGTCTGGCGAGCGAGCAGCGCACACGTGAGGAACTAGACAAAAACTGGTCGACGTTCCCGGCAGCCGATCGCGTCGGTTGCGTGAAGTCGCTAACTTTCTCGCCCACGTACACCGAGCTTGCGACCTGCCTTGAGATGAGACGCGACTTAAAGAACTCGCGTGATGCAAAGCCCCCCGACACCAACCCGTGACCACCGCGAGCGGAAAGAAACAGTCATGACATACACAGATTTCAATACGGGTCGCATGACGTACGAATTGGCCGCAAAACTGCGTGAACATAAGTACCCGCAGCCGGACGACGATGAACTTAGGAATAGACCACGAAGGTGGGTTTTGTACCTCGATCCGATACGATCATACGGTCCAACTATCGGTGAGTTAACAGCTGCCCTCAGTACGGAAAGAATTTTCAAGGACATACAACAAGAAAACGACGATTGGCGTGCCGTGAGTGCCGACGGAAGTTTCGTGACAGCCCCTTCCATGCTCGAAGCGCTAGTAAAGCTGTGGTGTATGCATCACCCAACTGACGAGGGGTGGTGATGAGCCGTCTAGGGCGGCGCCCTCGTTCTCGCAGGCTCGGTTTCGACCTTGAGGGGATCGTCTCGAAACGGCCGATCTCTGTGTATCGCTCAGGTCCGTCGAAAACCTGGATCAAAGACACGCGCTCTCGACGGAACGTTCTAAGCGATTTTTTATCAACTTTTGTCACTGGGAGGTCAAAACCAGGAACGTCGCTGTTCTGCGTCCGTTGACAAGATGGGCTCACAACAAAGGATGATTATCCGTTGTGTCGATTATAAAAAATATTTTGAAAAGTGCGGCATCCCGCGCTGGCTTTGAAATTCACCGAAACCGGCCTCGACGAACGGATATTGCAGACTGGGAACTTTATCGACCGCTTTATTCACCGTGGTTCTCAAACGAATTTCAAAAGTACTACTCGATCGCCGCTCCTCGGACAATCGTAAGTCCTGACAGGTGCTATGTTCTTTACACTTTACTCAAGCAAGCACTGAACATCGACGGCGATGTCATAGAATGTGGCGTCTACAAAGGTGGCACTGCATCGATAATTGCGAGGGTCATTGCCGAAAGCGCAGTGTCGAAAAAGCTCTATCTGTTCGATACGTTTAGCGGAATGCCAGAGACCGATGAGGAACGTGGTGATGTGCCACCGAGTGATTTTGCGGACACTACGGCTGAGGACGTCGAAAGGTTCTTGAATGAGCCAGGGATTACAGTCATCAAAAAGGGCATTATTCCGGAAACTTTTGTCGGTTTGGAATCGCTTCGTTTTGCGTTCGCACATATTGATGTTGTTATCTACAAGTCAGTCATTGATTCGCTGGTTTTTATATGGCCGCGACTGTTACGCGGTGGGTTCATTGTTTTGGATGATTATGGTTTTGCCTGTTGCGCAGACTCCCGCCGAGCGGTCGATAAATTTTTTTCAAGCTCAAAAACGTATCCACTTTGTCTACCAACTGGCCAGGCCGTGATTTTCAGGAATTGAGCGAAAAAGGCCCGCAGGGAGGAAACCCCCGCCGCTGGAATCTGGGGAAACATTACTGCATCGTGGAGATCATTATGGCCGGTCCGGTTTCTATCGCCTCTGTTCGCGGCTCATGGCGTTCAGCGGCTGCTTGTGTATTGCCTGGACAAGCGCGAAGGCGATTGCCCTATTTTTGGTCGATATTGAGCACCGCTGCCGCTGCACTGTCTGCAGCCGGCGCTTTCGGATTTTGACTTTGATCCAGGTCTTCGAGGGTCCCGAGCGATACGGCGCATTCAGTTTCTTTGAGAGAAAGGCTCCTAACTTGTTGACCAGGTGGGCTGACCCACTGCTAACTCTCGCACTCGCCTTGCATCGAAAAGATATGCGCTACAGCATAATTGTTGCTCGTCTCCCGGTGTAGGAAAGAAATGTACAATCACTATCGGCGCTAAAATAAGCAGCGCTATTGCCACCACAATTTTGTCGCCCCAAGCCATTTTGCCTGATGATCCAATTGCAGTTACGCGCAGTTGGAAAGCAGCAAGATGTAAAATGTAAAATAGAGTTAAGTTCAAAAACCTATGGCGCGAGTCATTTTGCATAAACCCAGGAACAATGCTTCTGGGGAGCCGGTTGACTTGATGGCTGCGACGTTCACTGTGCCAACTGTCCGTCGTGGCTGTTAGGGCCGGGCTAACTCTGGTGCTCGGCCCTTTCTAGGGCTGGGCTACCCCGATTTAACTCCAGCAATAAAGGCCCGCAACGGTTCACGCCGTTACGGGCCAAGTTTGGTGCGCAACAAGCGGATAAGAGGAGGCCACTTGCTCTTCGTCTCTAACCCGCCTCGTAGATTTTTAGAGTTGGACCTTCGGCCAACGCGGCCCCGGAACGCGGTGTTCTAGACTTGGCTGGCTGCCGACTCCACAGCCTCTTTGGAGAGTCGGTAGCGGGGGTCGCGGTTGGTCACCATCGCGGCGGCCCCGACAACTTTCTCCATTAGCAAAGCGTCCAGGAAATAGAAAAGAGCCGCAGCATGTTGCCACTGCGGCTCAGTCATACAAGCGCTTGCTTCCGTCCAGGCTAGTGAGGCTGGGCTGGGCGGAAAGTCCTGTGAACCTAACTAAGACTGAAGGTGTAGTCGGTTCCCTATCCGACATTCGAACCATCAAAAAAATCGGCGCGAAATGGTTACTAGCGGCGACGCGTTGGCGACAATCGGCTGGCGCGGATGAATGAAAGCGGCTGGCGCATTGAGAGGCAGCCCGCATCATTGCATTGGCGCGACATCCGTCGATTTAATTGGTAAAGCGTCCGCACTTATCTGTTTTTCTCAATTTGAAAATCCGACTGCTGGCGCAGGGTGACCCCTTCTTGCGGCTCTTTTTTGAACCTGGAAATAGGCCTCAATGAAGTCGGGCACGCCGAGTTTTCCGCCTAGACTTGGGCTGCCTCATCGCCCGCGCTCCGGCGCGTTTCGCACACGGAAGACAGACTTTGGGCCAAGTAACCGGCGACTTACTCGCAACCCAAATCGGTGTGTGGCAAACAGCACATCTCTGTCGGATCGACAGCACCTTCGGCGTCGGCATATCGGAAACCCGAAAACAAACGACGCATATTTCGTTAGAAACGACGCATATTTCGTTAGAGATGGCATAGAACTTTGTGGGCATTGGCACGCCTCCAGCGCTTCAACGCTGCCAATGACGCCATGGATGACCTTGGACAACTCTATTTTGGGGACGTAGTTAAACTGCAGCCTTTCATTAAAATTGTATCTAAATTAAGACCTCAAGATAAAGCAGGCACCTTGGGATGCACGATGCCTGCATGGTTCGATCGTCGTTGCCGTTGGCATTCGCAAGAGAGTTTAACTCCAAAGAAACAGAGCAAGGTG
Organism: Blastocatellia bacterium; assembly: GCA_035649735.1. Taxonomy (GTDB): domain Bacteria; phylum Acidobacteriota; class Blastocatellia; order UBA7656; family UBA7656; genus Onstottus_A. Next base: position 27,782 of record DASRIZ010000410.1, read on the forward strand.
CTTTCAATGAAAGGCCAGTTCCGCCTAAATCTTCATAACACTTATCGCGAGTTTATCCTTACAATCGCGGTCTAAGCTGCCTTGGATGTTTGCACGGCGCTTGAAGCTTTGCGCGATCAACCTCGACGCGGTGGACCTCGGCGACGATACATGGTTGCGCGAGCATGTGATCGCCTGTGGCGCTGGGATAGTCAGAGAAATCGTCAACGAAAGTAGGTGATACGATGATGGCCCGACGTGAATTGTGGTCCTTTATGACGTTGGCCTCGCGATGAGCTCCGCAGCGATCTCAGGCGTCATCACAATCTGCCGGGCTTGGCGCCAAAGAATGTACTCATAGCGATTGAGCCGGCTCATTGGCAGGTTGGCATTTCGGTCAAACGCACGAAGGTCTGCGATATGTACCTTTTTCGCAACGCATCGGTATGAGACCCTTTGCTCGACTGATCTTCATGATCCAGGAACAAGCGCGACAGTGATAGGTCCACGCCGGCTCGAGTTAAAGCTTCCGATTGGCCGGATTGCTTGATTGCAGTTTGAAATAGTGAAGTCTCAATTCCGGTTGCGCGCCGAAGTCGCCATAAGACACTGGCCAATCGCAACACGAGCTCACGTTCAACGGCTGACTGAGCATCATAATCGGCAATCACCGTCGCTTCGAAGGCCTCATAGTCGTGTACATCTTCAAGGCCGACGATCACCGTTTCTGCGGTGAGCCCATGGCGGATTGCATTGCAGCGTGACCGCTCTTTGCCCTGTGATGTCTTTGGTCCGGTGCCTCTGAGCGCGTTGAGACGATTGGCTTGGACTTGTTTAAGAGTGCTCATCGGCCTGATTGATGCTTGAGCTATCCGAGGCGGATTTCGGGTGGGTTTGCTCCCAGAGTGCTTTCGCAATTGTGAGCGGGGCGATATTCAGTGACTTCCACCACGTCTCTTCGTTGCCGGCTTGGTGCAGTTGCCGGTGGTGCCCGCGACAGAGCGGGACCGTAAACTCGTCGCTCACTTTCAGACCCAGGGCTCTCGGCTGGGCGTACCGCACGTGATGAGGGTCCGACGGTTGTCGTTCGCAGATGAGGCAGGGCTGTGAGGCAACAAACGTCAAATGAGCTTTGTCACGCAGCCGCTTCGGTTGAGCGATCGCGATCTCGCTTTTGTTGGGCGGAGGGACCTGTTGATGGGTGCCTTCCGGAACGAGTGGCGGAGCAAAAGCTGCGGTTTCTTTTTGAAGTACGGACGCCACGAGCGCCTGAATTGAACGCGAACAAGTTGACTCCGCGACAACGGGCTATTTTGCCACTCATTGCGCAAGGTATGTCGAACAAGGAGATTGCGCGTGCACTGAAAATTGCCGTGGGCACGACCAAGATTCACGCCTCGAGCTTGCTGCGCATTTTGGGCGTCCGCAACCGAACTGAGGCTGCGGTCATTGCGCGGAATTTCATCCTTTCTGAGAAAGAAGCCAACTCA
>DASRIZ010000411.1:0-7444 GCA_035649735.1 Blastocatellia bacterium
AGGCGGTCTTCCACGTAGCCGCGATCAACGCGTCGATCACTTCCTTGAAATCCGGGTTGGCGCTGTTGTGCGAGTGAAACTCGATCAAGCGAGCCGCGCGATTGGGATCGAGCAGGCCCGAAACGGCAAAGTCCGCGCAAATCGCAGCGGCCGCGATCGGATCGAATGCGGGGGCCGTTCGCTTGCTGAACAACTCAATGGCGCCGCCTTCATAACCAAATGCGCGGGGAGGAATCAATGCAAGTATTCGCGGCGGGATGGCTAGCGATTCCAGCTTGAGTGTTTCCAGGACTGCCGCGAGCGCGTCGCGCTGGCGGGCCGCTGGTACGATTTCCCGCACTTGCCCAGGATTGGCTCCAGAAGCCGCTTTGACGGCATAAGTATAATTCACGCCCCCGACCGATTTGACCGCCGCCTGTAGCTGATAGCGGTGATGCAAGTAGAGCGGCAGGAGCTTCGCTTCAAGAAGAGAGAGAGGCGTCCCAGTCGGAACGTTTCGGAGACCAAACTCGGAGAGGCCGATACGACGGACCTCCATCTCGTGCCGCAGCATCGCAATCGGGTCGCCTCCGTTGTCCCACAGGTTTGCGAGAGGGTGTGCGGCGCCGGCCGGGCGCGCGTCGGCGTCTGAGATAAACAACATACCGGCGGCGACCCCTTCTTCAAGAATTCGCTCGAGGTAAGCTTGTTCATTCGCGGTGGAACCAGGTTCTGAATAGCCGTACTTGATAGCGAACTTATCATAGGCTCCAATACCCACCGCGTAGGCATTGGACAGATCGAGCTTGCCGTTCTTTATCTCGACCAGTGGCGCCGGGTAATCCATCACCGATGCTCGACCGTAGGTGCTTGCCGCAAAGTTGTGCGCGAGTCCAAGTGTGTGGCCGACCTCGTGCGCCGACAACTGACGGATTCGCGCCAAGGACATTGCCGCCGCATCTGTCGTCGTATCAAAGCTCGCGAGATAGTCGGTATCCGCGGCCGCGCCAAACTCACATTCGCCTTCGCCTTGTCCGCCGGCGGCGAACGTTGGAATCAGACCGGTACCGATCAAGTAGTCTTGCCGAATTCTAAGCGAACCGAGGGTCACGTTGCCCTTTATGATCTCGCCGGTCCGCGGGTCGGTGACGCTCCCGCCGTATGACCAGCCGCGAGTCGAGCGATGCACCCAGTTAATCATGTTGTAACGGAGATCCATCGGGTCGGCGTCCTCCGGCAGCACTCTTACCTGAAAAGCGTTCTTGAAGCCGGCGGCTTCGAACGCCGCGTCCCACCAGGACGCTCCTTCGACCAGGGCGGTGCGGATCGGCTCCGGCGCGCCGTTGTCGACGTAGTAAATGATCGGCTTGATTGGCTCAGAAACGGCGGCGGTCGGATCCTTTTTCTGAAGCCGGTGACGCGAGATCCATCGCTTTTCTATCGGTTCGATGATCGGCGACGCGTAATCGTGAAAGGTTATCCCGTGCACACCAACTCGCGGATCGAGCTTGCGAGTTTTGTAGTTGTTGTCGGGAAGTTCTACCAATGAGTGATGTTCGCGCACGGTTAATGACTGCGGCGTGGGGACTGTGTCACGAACCAGCGGGCCGGTGTCGGCGTCGGAGGTAAACGTCAACACGGTCTCGACTTCAGTATTCTTCGGAAAGGTACGTGTGCGGGAAAGGTAAAACGCGCTACGCGATTCATCGTAACGATACTGGCCTTGCCTCGCTTGTCTAAGCCGGTCGATCACGCCGTGCGCGTCCCGAAGAAAGAAAGCGGTCGAGTCGACCAGGACCCGTTCGCCCTCGGAGGCTTCGACCTTAAACCCCCACAGTACGGATTGAGCGAACGATTCTTCTACCGCGCGGCGTTCGGCGGGGTCGGATGACAGTGCTCGATAGCGATAGTTGGATTGGACGAGGAGCACCTTTGGTCCGATCCGCTCGAAGCGAACGACGTGAGAGTCTCCGAGCTGGCCGCGATCCAGCCCGAGCGGGTTCGATCCGACGCCGGTGGGAAGTGAAACTTGATACAGAAACTCCGAATTGAATCTCGAGATCTCCATAAACATCTTGCCGTTCACCGCGTCCCAATAGAGCGGAACGTAGCCGTCAAGCTTCTGAAGACCGGCAACCCTGGCGCTGATCGTTTTGTCCGGTGTTCGCTCCTGCGCGACGACCGGCAAAGCGATTACGGTGAGCAATAGCGCTATCATCAAACGTGGCATGTTGTACCTTTTTAGAAGCAGAGCCTCGGAATGAGACTGGCCTCGAAACGCAGCGTTATTGTGATTGCGAACCTTGCGCGAAGAACCGCAGAATACAACTCGCATTCGGACGCTAGCAAGGCGATATTTGACGTGATACAAATCTATTCAAAGAATGACGCAAACAAATGAGGTCAGATGAGCAAAGAACCATACGAAGCACGCAATCATCTCGTGGCCCCTCGCGGACTGTCGCAGCTTCGATACGCGTTGGCTGTTCAACCCGGGCGGCTTGCCGGCATTTCAGAGGAGCGAGCCTCCTCCAAACCCTCGACAAACGGCTGGTCAGCCAAACAAGAACTCGGGCACTTGATCGATTCAGCTGCGAACAACCATCAGCGAATCGTCCGGGCGCAGATGGAGGATAATCTATCGTTGCGCGGTTACGATGGCGACCGGTGGGTTGAGTTGCACGGATACCAGAATCGTTACTGGGTGGATCTAATTGCGCTTTGGCGAGCTGGAAACTCGCAGCTTCTCGCCGCGGCGGAAAGCGCTCAGCCAGGGGCCTGGTCTCACACACTGAGCATCGGCGGATCTGAACCTATGACTCTCCGGTTCGTGCTTGATGACTACGTCGATCATATGGCCAGTCATCTTCGGCACATTGGAGTTGAGGTAGACGACATCTTCACTGCTGCTTCGTCGCAGGAATCGATCTATCCCGAAAAACCTGCCCAGACGGATTATCCGATCAACGAATTGATGCGCCGGCGTTGGAGTCCACGCGCCTTTGAAGAAGGCAGGCCGGTCGAACGTGAAAAAGTTTTGACGCTGCTTGAAGCGGCGCGATGGGCGCCGTCGTGTTTCAATGATCAGCCGAGACGTTTTCTGGTGTTTGATGGTTCAAACTCCGATGCGTTGGAGCGGGCGCGCGCTTGTTTAGATTCCGGGAATGCCTGGGCGCTCAAAGCGCCGGTACTCATGCTTTCGGTGTCGCGTGAGACTTTTGAAAAAAACGGCAAACCGAATCGGTGGGCTCAGCACGATACGGGACTCGCGACTGAAAACCTGCTATTGGAGGCCGTTGAACTGGGGCTCGCGGCTCATCCGATGGCCGGTTACGACGCCGACCGCGCGCGAAGTGAGTTTGGAATTCCGGAAGGCTTCACTCCGATTGCGATGATTGCGATCGGTTATCCTTATCGCGCGAGTCTTGAGGATCTCGATGAAAAGCTTCGAGGCAAGGAATTAGCGTCACGCGGACGCAGATCAATCGGCGAGATTGCTTTCGCGGGAGTCTGGAACATAGCTTACGGTGAATAGTTGTCCCGGCACCGGTGGGGTCGTTCCGCAGGAGCGTGGAACATAGTTTACGCTGAACAGGTTTCTCGCGATCAGCCCGCTCGTGAACCGTTTGGAACTCGTTTCTCAGGCACCGAGAGCACCGGAGTGAGCCCGTCTGCATAACCGATGTCGAACAGCATCCCTTCCGAAACCTCCCCCATCATCTTTCTCGGTTCGAGGTTTACGACGAACAGAGCCTGTATGCCTACAATCTCTTCCGGGTGTTCGCGTTCTTGTTTGATTCCCGCGAGGATCGTTCGTTTGTGATCGCCGAAGTCCACGATCAACCTGACAAGCTTGTTCGAACCTTTTAGATCGTCGACGCGCTCGATTGTGCCGACGCGCACGTCAAGTTGCTCGAGCACAGCGATCGAGACAAAAGGCTTAATCGGCGCAGGGCTTGTTGGCGTTTCCATATCAAAATCCTCTCCTTTAGTTGGGGTCATGCCTGAATTCGCCGAACCGTCACCGTGTCCAGTGTCGCGAATGTCTGAATTTCAGACTGACCACGGTCGAGTCATCTCGATTGGCCCGAGCAGCTTAACCACTGTACTGTAAAGGTTGTTCTGTTGAAAAACAGCTCCGTGAATAGGGTTAGTGATTGTGTCGGTGAGCAAGTTATAGTTATTGCTAGTGGTGGGCAACGTGCTTAAACGCCGTAAGATCTGGTTCCTGGCGGTGATCCTGGCGGGCCTTGTCGCCGGGTTCCTGATCACCCGCGGTCCGGAAGCGCCAACCCCGAATCCACCGGGTACCTTTGCTTTTGCAGTTCTGGGTGATGCTCCTTACTACGAGTGGGAGGACCTTCAGTACAGTCTTGTCCGCAAGACGCTCGACCTCAACGATCTCAGCTTTGTTATCGACGTAGGCGATATCTTTTGGCGTCCGTGCTCGGACGAGCACTACAGGAAGTATCTACAACGGTTCAACAATCTGCGACACGCTGTAATCTACACTCCGGGCGACAACGAATGGATGGACTGTTGGGAGCCCAACTCAGGAGGGTTTGGGCCTCGGGACCGCCTGGATCGAATTCGGCAGATCTTCTTCAATAACCCCACCCGCAGTCTGGGAAGTTCTCCGCTTACTCTTGTCAGCCAGGCGAATCACGAACCGTTTCCCGAGTTCGTCGAAAACGCTCGATGGATACATGAGGGAATCGTATTCGCCACCGTTCATATTATTGGCAGCCAGAACGGCATGAAGGCATTTCCAGCCCGCACGGAAGCCGACGATGCCGCTTCCCGGCGCCGCACCGACGCCGCGGCATTCTGGGTGCGCGAGACCTTTGCTGAGGCTCGGAAGATGAACGCCTCCGCCGTTGTCATAAGCTTTCACGCCAGCGCGGAATTGGAAGCTCCCGCCGATGCCGAATACCGTCAGGCGTTCGAGCCGTTTCTCAACACGATCGAGGAAGAGTCCGAACGATTCGCAAAACCGGTGCTGCTGGCGCACGGGGACGGTCACGAATACACGGTCGATCAACCCCTGGTGCGACGCACAACCGGTCGACCGTTAGAAAATGTCACTCGCCTGCAAGTCCCCGGGTCGCCGGCGGTTGGGTGGGTTCGTGTAGTGGTTGCGCCGGGCGCTGTCAATCCATTCTCGTTCGAGGCGCACGTCGTTCCCCGCTGGAAGTATTGGTAAATAAGAATACCCCAGAAATAATGAAGCCGCCGTCTCGGGTCCGAGACAGGCGGCTTCTGTTGATAGGATCCAAGATCGGATCGATATTCGAAATGTTATCGTATCGGCGGTTTGGAGCCCGGAACGAGCTGGCCTCTGATTTCGCCTCCCGGGAAGAGTGCGGAGTGCACATTGACGTAAACGACCCCCGCGCGAATCGCGGCTAGTACTTCGTCGAATTGTCCCGGAGCGATTCCCTGCGCGTTAGCGCCGCCGATGACGTTGGCCGCGGTAGCTGTCCCGGTGACGGTTCCATTCGCGGGACATGCCTGTGTGCCTGGAGGGCCGTTGCCCAGGTTTGTGCAAAAGAAGACCATAATGCCTCCATTTACACCCTTCTGGGCGAGGTGAATGTGAGACTGAGTCGCCCCGGTCCCTGAAACACCGGAATACGACAGTTCATAGTCAAAGCTTAACTCGTCGAAGTCGATCAGCAGGGTAAAGGTACCCGAGGCCACGTTCGAGAGTGCGGGTACCTCCTCGGTGGGGACCAACGTGGCTTTGAATCGGCGACCTTCCTGGCCTTGTGCAACTGATGACACCAGGCCCAGGAGGATTAGCACTAAAGTGAGCTTGAAAGTTGTTTTTAGCATTGTTACCTCCGTGAAAGGTTAGACACTCACTCAAACGTCGTAAAGCAGCGCACAACTTTTACTGCACTCAAGGTTACAAGTCAACGAGACCGCGTGCATTTGAGTTCGTTTCGTAGTACCGCGACTACAACGGTGACTTGTACACCTTCCCGCCCTTCATCACGAAGGTCACGCGCGTCAGCGCTTTGATATCGTTCATCGGGTCGCCTTCCACAGCGATGATGTCGGCAAACCTGCCTGGCTCGAGCACCCCGATCTGTTTTTCCATCCTCAACAACTCCGCTCCCCGAATCGTAGCCGAGCGAATGGCGTCGATAGGTTTCATTCCATACTCGACCATCCTCACGAACTCCCGCGCTGAAGTGCCGTGCTCGAAAGCGCCCACGTCCGTGCCAAAACAGATCTTGACGCCCATCTTCATTGCCTTTTGAAAGACTTCCTTGTGATGAGCGACTATGCGGCGGCGCAGCTCGGTATCGTCCTCGGCCGATTCAGGAAGGTAGACTGAAAGTGTCGGGCACCAGAACGTCCCGTGCTCGACCATAAGCTTTAAGGTTTCATCATCCATCAACATTCCGTGCTCGAGCGAGCGAACGCCGCCCCGAATCGCGTTCTTAGCGCCTTCACCTCCGTAGGCATGTGCTGCGACATCGCGACGCCAGCGCGCGGCCTCGGCCACTACAGCTTTTACCTCCTCGAGCGAGACCTGGCTGAGCGATTCGAGAGTGACCGGATCCACGTGTCTCAATGTTCCGGTGGCGTACAGCTTGATCCAGTCGGCGCCGTACTTCACTTCGCGCCGGATCTCGGCGATCATCGCGTCTCGTGAGTCGGTGAGCGTGGCCGGCTCCGGAATCGGAATGTCAGGATTCAGACCGGCGTTGTTCATGTGCCCGCCGGTGATTGTCAGCGCATAGGTCGATACAAGCAGCCGCGGGCCTGGAATTACACCTCGATTGATTCCGTCGCGGATCGCAACGTCCGCGAATCCGGCGCCCTCGCTGTCCAGATCGCGCATAGTGGTGAAACCGGCTTCGAGATCGCGCTTCGCGGCAGCAACTCCCTGAACGGTTCGAAAGGCCTGTGATTTGGTGACAACCGGTGGCGCGCCTCGCTCGTCTTCGGGCTGAAGCAGAATGTGAGTGTGAGAATCGATCAATCCAGGAAGAACCGTGTAAGCAGATAGATCGACAACTTTCGCACCGGCCGGAATGTTGAGCGCGGCGCCGACTCGCTCGATTACTCCCCCGCGCACGACAATAATTGCATTCCGGGTTACGGAACCGTCGACTGGATTGATCAACCGTCCGCATTTAATGATTGTCGGCTGAACGCTCTGTGCAGTCGTTGACACTAATGCGACCGCCTGAAGCATCAACAGCAATAGTGCGAAGCTGACGACGCGCTTTCGTTTCATTGATCTGTGACCTCTATTTGATCTATGGCGAGGACTTGATTATCCGAAAGCAACACACCGAGTCAAGTGCCCGTTCTTAACGCTCTTTCCGCCTGAAGGCGGTACCTCGAAACGAGGCGGCCTGTTATCCTTAATTTAGGCATAGATGTTGCACCGGGTTTTCCGGACACCTGTTGACATTCCAATCTTTGAAGCCTCATTTGTCAGGAGGTA
>DASRIZ010000412.1:0-2495 GCA_035649735.1 Blastocatellia bacterium
TGGGCTCCAATCTTGCTGCTGATTGGTTTCTGAAGTACCTCTCTTCGAAATGAGGGCCACTTACTCTATGAAAAAAACAGCGATCTTACTCTTCATTGCGTCTGTCCTCGTACCGCTGCCTTTGCGCGCAGACTCGCAGACCCGCGCAGCGCAGCAACATAGCCCTCTCGCTCAATCCCCGCCGCTGCCCGATGGCGTCCGGGCGCGAGAGGTTCGCTTTTACAGCGAAGGCATCGAATGCTACGGGAAGATCTTCACGCCACGGGCCGCTGATGGCCCGGAGCCGGGGGTCGTACTAGCGCCCGACTGGGGCGAGACAGCAACATCGATCGAAAGGTTTGCTGCCCAATTTGCTTTGAGGCGGATCACTGCAATGGTGATCGACTATCGCGGCTGGGGAAAGAGCGGAGGCTTCGTCCAAACCGTGGGTGAGGTCAAGACCGACGACCGCCTTCGCTTCTCACAAATGACCGCTCGGGTGCGAATCCGCCGCAAACGACTTATTCCGCAGCAGCAGGTTCTTGATATCCGAAACGCGCTCTATTATCTGCAGGGTGAGCCCGGTGTCGATCGAACGCGAGTGGGAGTGTGGGGAGTTGGGATGTCGGGTGGACACGTCATAGTAATCGCCGCAACGGATTCTCGTGTGAAAGCCGTTGTCGCGAATGCGCCGGTGATCGATGGCAAAGACGCACCAAGAAAAGCTTCCACGCCGACCGGCGCGTTACTTCAAGCTCAACAAAGACTGGCGCGGACAGGTGACCTGGGCATCTCAGTCAACGACGCCGAAACCAGACTCGCTCTAGCCGAGTATCATCCTTTCTGGTACGCGGAGCAGATACCAAAGACCACCGCGGTGATATTTGTGATAGCCGATATGGATCCTCGGGTAAAGAACGAATCGACGATCGCAGCCTCAAAGCTGCTAAAGGGACCGACAGACGTGGTCAGGGTACCCGGAGTGACGCACCTGCAGATCGGCAATGGTGCGGCTTTCGATGTTGCGGCTAAGACTGCTTTGGATTGGTTTTTAAAGCATCTTTAATATTCTCTATTTGCGATTTTCTATTTTCTATTTGTATTCGGGAGACTCACGGGTGCCTGAAATAGAAAATCGCAAATAGAAAATAACCTCACCGTGCTCCCGACACTCTTTCCACGACCAGCGGCTGAGGCTCGACCTCGCGGCGATAGAACACGCGCGGCCGCTGCACATTGCGCTTCAACGGGTCGGAGACCTTTTCGTCGCCCGGTGCAAACACGAGCTTCAACCCTCGAGCTCCGGCAAGCGCCGCTTCCTGCATCTCCGGCACCCGGTCTACGGCAAAGTCAACCCACTCACGGATCAGGATCTTTCCATCCTTTGGATCTGTATCGGCCGCGCCTTTTTTTAGACCTTCTTCCACGAGCGCATAGGTAAGGAAGCCGTGACCTAGCTCGGCCGCCTCCAATGCCGCCTGATAGCCCTGCGCAGCCGTGAGAATGTACAGACCTTTTTCATAAGCAAGCTGCGCCAGCCCCTTTGAATTCATCGGGCCGCGGCGCTTCTCATCAGATTCAAGCGCCTGACCGCTGTTGCAGGCGTCGATCACCATCAGCAAATCACTGGCGTCGATGTGCTCGAACGCTTGCTCGAGCTCACGGTCCGAGATGCTGTGAGTGAGCAACGAGTTCAGCCCCGCTTCATCGAGGGCATCGATGGGACCCTCATAGCCAAGATCGTGCGGAATCAGATAGAACCTCGTCTTCTGGGCAGTACCGTGACCCGCGAAATACAGGATCACCGCATCTTCCGGTTCGGCTGGTTTGATTCGATTCAAGATGGCGGGCGCAGTTCCGGCACCATCGTCTTTACCGGAAAGCCGGCCGAGCGCCGCCAAAATATTTGCTCGCGTTGCGTCCTGATTCAACAGCGAGATCACTTCGATGTTTGAGAAGTTTCCCAGCTTGGTCTGTTTCTGTCGCAAGGTATCGCCAAACTCCTGGGCGTCGGCGACCGCATACCTGAGGTTGAATCGCGGGTTTGCATACTCGTTGACGCCGGCTATCAGGACATATGCCGTGCCTTTGCGTTTCAGACCGGCGGCGCCGTTTAGGATCAAGGTTGCGTCTGCGCTCTTTATGTTGTCTTTGTTAAACGCATAGGCAGTCAGGTGGTTTTCGCCGGCGACTATCGAGACACTTTCTTCAAACGTTCCGTTGGGTTGCACATCGCCCCGCCAGGCCTTTATCAACGAGCCGTTTCTAAACAGCCTCACGTCGCGAGCGCCGCTGCCAGCGGCGTGCGCGGAATCAGGTTGCGCTTCGCTGATCTGGACTCTTATTTTGACCTTCCGAGAGCTGATTGGCTTGTCGGCGGTGAACTTATCTTCGGCCAGCGACAGTCTTACTTGTGGCTGACGGCGATCCACTCGCGCGATGTTTTGTGATGCTCGTGGGCGTTTGCCGGCCAGCACATCGGCGAGAAGCCCAGGATAATAGAATTCATTGAAGAA
>DASRIZ010000413.1:0-30682 GCA_035649735.1 Blastocatellia bacterium
TTCGCTTTAGCTCGCCTCGCGAGCAAATGAATTTATTAGCAGCTCAGGCTGCTGATCGCAAGCAAGGCTAGTATCAGAGCGCCGGCGGCTTTCTCATCAAACGCGCCGAGTGCTATAAAGTTCGAGCCGGAATGAGGCTAATTTACCTGGTTATCGAGAAACAACATGGGTTCGGACAAGCTTGATCTATCGAAGCTGCGCGAGATCCTGCACTCGGCGATCGTTGAGGTTGAAATAGCGATTGATACCGGGACGCATCCCGATTGGGCTGAGACTAAAGAAAACCTCCTTAAAGCGGTTGAGATTGTACGCAAGCTCGAACGAGATCACTTGTGGTCCGCGCTCTCAAACAAAAAAAGGTGACGTCAGGTGAAGAAACTTTTGCTCACTGCTTTTGAACCCTTTGGGGGTGATGACCTGAATCCCTCGCTCGAAACCGCGAGACAGATGGGAAAGATCAGCTTTTCAAACGCGCGCGTTCAGCTCGCCGAGCTCCCAGTCAATCGCCACCGGGCGATTGAAATTGCGTTGGACGTCATCGGCGAGAATTCTCCCGATATCGTAATAATGCTCGGGCAGGCTGGAACCCGATACCGAATCAATCCCGAGCGAGTTGCGATCAACATCGATGATTTTCGAATACCGGATAACGCAGGCAATCAGCCAAAAGACGAAGCAATCGTCGAAGGCGGTCCGGCCGGATATTTCTCAACTCTTCCGATTCGCGCAATCACCGAACGGATCATCAACGCTCATATTCCAGCGGCGATTTCAAACAGCGCCGGCACGCATTTGTGCAATCGGCTCTTTTATAGCGTGATGCACGCGATCAGCATCGGAGCGCTTCCGATCAAAGCAGGATTTATCCACCTGCCATATCTTCACGATCAAGCGATCAATAAATATCCGGATGTTCCCAGCCTGTCGCGTGAGTCGATAGTTGAAGCAGTGCGGTTGGCGATAGAGGTCTCGCTCCTCTCGGAAACTCCAGGCTCTTGAGTCGTAACGACTCTTCTTATTTCTCATTCATAGCGCTCTCAGCCAGTCTCTGGCGATAGACCCGCCGCGCGTGTTCGTAAGCCTCCTCAGCGTCTTTGCGCTCCCTGGCGGAGATGCTGGGTGACTTCTGTGTCCAGCACTGATCGACGGATTTTAGACACCACTCGGCGCTCTTTCGTGATGCGCGAATCGGCTTGCCACCAACCGCTATGAAGATTGGGTTGGTATGTGACGATGGCAGGATCCGGAGCGCCACCCAGCTGCTGCGATCGATCGCGACATCAAAGGTGATTTCTCGAATCGCGCCGTCAGCGACGATGGTTTTCTTGGCTACCGGCTCACCGTTTACGATGACTTCGACCGCCACTTCGCGGGTCAGTCCTATGCGAGCTCGCTCGAGATCCCAGAAAGGCTGTTGTTGGTACCCTCGCAACTTCATTGGTAAGTCTGGTTTCTCGTCCAGCCGTGCTGCTACGTTTGCAGTCACTCGAACGGTTTCCGGCTGTTTCAATTTGAGTTCGCTGCCATTCGTCCCGACCGGCAGGTTGTTCACCCGGAAATCCACAAGATGACTCTTGCCATCTGAAACGTAGGAACGTCCGTCGCGTATTCCATCAACCCACGCATCGTAATTGAGCCTGCCTTCGAGCTTGACATAACTCCGCCCCAACCCGACCCGCTCTCCGTAGATGCAGGGAAAATCCGTCTCGCCGCTGATGCGGGTGCGAAATCCGCAGTTGAGAGTGTGATACCAAATATTGAGCTCCCAGATGGACGGGGTATCCACCGTCGAGATGAAATCAACCGCATCGTGAGTCACGTCAACGATGTACTCGTTCGCGCCGATGCCGTCGAAATTCGGCACATCGTAGTGTGGCAGCTTGTCGGTCTTCACTTCCAAACCGAAGCCAGAATGGGCAAAACCAACCACCGCGCGCTGAGCCTTCGCCCATTTGAGCACCGGCAGGTCCCACGTCGGCCAGTCTTCGATGACTTTTGTTTCGGGGTAGTCCTGCTCCTTGAGTCGCAGCAGCACCAGGTGCCCTGCGTGGCTCGAAGGAAAACCCGAAACCTCGACGTCGTAGCGCATCAGATTATCGGCAGTCGAGAGCTGATGATCCTTCGCCTCAAAGAATTGTTTTTGGTAGTAGTAGCAGGGCCCCCAGGTCAGGACGCTGCCGACGTTGAGCGCCTCGCCCAGAATGTGACGGATCATGTCGTTCGGCAAGACTCCTTGAGAAGGCGTCTCGTAGTGCATACACCCCGCCGCGTGAATGTGATGATCACCTGAATACCAACCCAACTTATTCAGATCAATCCACCGCTCCAGGTTGAAGGTGAAAGCTTGCGGTTTGCCGGCCGTAACCTTAATCAGCTGCCGCTTGACTACGTATTCGGGGCCACGAGTGTACTCGACCTGGTAATCACCTGCCGGAAGTTTGATCTTTTCGCCATCCGCGCGATAGATCTGCGGATGAAACGCAAAATCAGGCGCCAGTCGTTTGGCCTGGGCCGGATAAACGCGCTGCTGGCTGTCACGGATCAAAAAGGAGGCAGTGGTCGGCTTCCCGCGTTCGTCGAGGACTCGCAGCGTCACGTCTATTGAAGGACTGCAGGTAAACAGAATGTCTACGTCATTGCGAAAGCCGATATCCTGCGTTCCCTGGCCGACGTTGAAGCTGATTTTCGCCTCACGTTTGCCAGCGTCGCGGCTGTAGAGTTGAATCATGCGGTATTCCAACTCGAGCCCTGAAAGCTGGGGCTTGAACGGCGGCTTGATGAACATAGCCAGATCGAGCCACCGATTCGATACATCGCGCTGAGTAATCGTCTGCGCGGGGCGCGGATCTAAGCTGAACCTTCGCTCTCCACGAGAAAACACAGGCAGGGCGTTTGGGCTTTCGGCGACGAGCTGCGCGGTCACACCCGCTTCGTTGCGGACCTTGACTAAGAACGAACGCCAGCCGTTTTCGAGCAGTTCCGCTCTGGCCGGCCCTTGTGTGACCTTGACCCGGCTTTCAGGGTTTATGTGGACGTCTACAAGACAATGTTTGTCGAGTACATTCTGGATCGCAGCGACCGCCCGCGAAGCATCAGTTTCGTTTGCAGCTTTCTCCAATGCTTGTTTATCGGTAGGGCTCAGTGGCGTTCCCAGATAATCCATCGTTTCCACTACGCGCTTGACCTGGGCAATGAGCGGCTGTAGTTCCACCCGCTCGACCTTCGCAATTTCTTGCATGCCTAAGGCAGACGGCAGCAAACCCAGGATGAGCAGGCACACGCCAAGTCGCGAAGTATGTTTACCAGAAAGTGCGAGAGCGAGTTTGTAGAGAGCCATTGTTAGCCTCCTTCAATTCGATCTGGGCTTCTCATAAACGATAAAGTGCTGTTGCGGCAGAAAGTCCTTCGTTTCTTTCCACACAAGACCGACGGCGGCCATCTCTTTGCGAGCCTGGTCAACGGACATTTTGTGCACTCGTTTGATCGGTACGTCGGGATCTTCGGCGCGATATTCCACCTGAACGACGCGCCCCCCAGGCTTAAGACCGCGGACAATGCTTTCCATCATCTCGCGCGGATAGGAGAACTCGTGATAGGCGTCGACCAGAAGCACTACATCGACCTGCTGGGCGGGCAACGTTGCGTCCGACTCCGTACCGAGAACTGACACCACATTGTCAGCCCTTAGCGACCGTTTCCTCTGCTCGATGATCGCCAGCATTTCCGGTTGAATGTCAACAGCGAAGACCTTGCCCCGCGGCACCGCCCGGCTCAGGCGAAATGAGAAGTAACCGGTACCCGCGCCAATGTCCGCTACTACATCGGTTGACTTGAGCCTCATCTGTTTGACGACCCGGTCAGGCATCTCAGTCTCCTCACGCTCGGGGCGTTCAAGCCAATCCGCGCCCTGGTGACCCATCACCTGCGCGATTTCGCGCCCCATATAAAACTTGCCGGTACCATCGGGGTCGTGATTCGCGCGGGTCTCGTATACTTGCTGCCGTGCGGGTTGCTGGGCGGACTGAGTCGACGGTGCTGTCAGTTCAAACTGGACTATAGAGCAGGCCGAGGAGCAAGTCGGCCCAAAAACCAGCGAGACGACAATCAGAATTTGTTTGATGTTCATTCGAGGTGTGCTTCCGCGGTGGTCATAGCTTTACTTGCTTGACCGAGATCACTCCAGGAACTGAAGCGAGTCCGCTTAATGTCTCATCCGTCATCGGTTGATCTATTTGAATCAACGCCAGCGCGCTCTCGCCTATCTTCTTGCGGCCGAGATACAGCCGCCCGATGTTGACGTCGTTCGCTCCTATGAATGTAGCAATGCTGCCGAGTATGCCCGGTTGGTCGCGATTGAACAGGAGTAGCATGTGACCCTTGGGAATCGCTTCCAGATTAAAGCCGTTGATGCGGACGAGGCGACCGTCACGGCGTCCAAAAAGCGCGCCGGCCACTTCGCTTTCACGGTCCGCGGTCACCGCGCGAACCCGAATCATGCTCGCGAAGTCTCGCGCACGCCTCGAGAGCGACTCGCTGATCTTGATGCCTCGTTGCTCGGCGACGATAGTCGCGTTGACCATATTCACGCGTTCGATCACAGGGCCGAGCAGCCCGGCAAGCACAGCCTGAGTAATCGGTTTCACATCGTGCTCGGTGACCTCGCCCGAGTACTCAATGGATACTTCGCGCAAGTCGTGGCCAAACACCTGACCCTGAAAGAGCCCGATCTTCTCACCGAGGGTGATGTACGGTCCGATGGCCGCCAGCAATTCGGCGCTCACCGAGGGCATGTTGACCGCGCCGCGGACCGTCCCGTGTTTGAGATAATCCAGAACCTGCTCGGCGATCATCGTCGCTACCCCAAGCTGTGCTTCGGTGGTCGATGCTCCAAGATGCGGCGTGGTGATTACCTGCTCCAGCGCAAGGAGCGGGTTGTCCGGAGGCGTTGGTTCCTCTTCGAACACGTCAAGCGCGGCGCCCGCTACTTTCCCTGATCTAATCCCATCGGCCAAAGCACGCTCTTCAATCAATCCACCTCGCGCGCAGTTGACCAAACGCACCCCCGGTTTCATCCTGTCGATAGCCGCCGCATTTATCAAAAACCGGGTCTCGTCCGTTAGCGGAGTATGCAAAGTGATAAAATCCGCGCGCGGTATCAGCTCATCCAGAGCGATCATTTCGATACCGAGTTCGTGGGCGGCTTCTCGAGTGAAGTACGGATCGTAAGCAAGCACGCTCATCCCGAACGCTCGTGCGCGTTCGGCGACTGCCGTTCCAATTCGCCCGAGGCCAATGATTCCCAAAGTCTTCCCCATCAACTCGACGCCCAGGAATCTGTTTTTTTCCCATCGTCCCGTTTTTGTGGAGCTCACCGCCTGCGGAATTTGCCTCGCAAGCGCCAACAGCATTGCCATCGTGTGCTCGGCGGTAGTGACCGTGTTTCCGGCGGCCGCATTCATCACCACAATGCCCCGCTGCGTGGCGGCCCCGACGTCGATGTTATCAACGCCGGTGCCGGCGCGGCCGACGACCCGAAGATTGGCGGCCCGTTCGAGCAAGTCGTCGGTGACCCGTGTTTTACTACGAACGATCAAGGCCTCGTAGCCGCCGATTATTCGGGCGAGATCGCCACTGGTGATTGAAGGCTGCTCGTCTACGGTTACGCCGCTGGCCGATCTGAGCTTATCGACACCGGTCTTTTCCAATCCGTCACAAACAAGAATGCGCATAGGATCTCCGCTTCCCTGACTGGGATGTGGATTGTACCTGTCGAGTGGTGATCCTTCCATCAGAATCCCACGTTGACACTCGTTTCCGCCGCCCGTTATACTTTGGGACTTTCGTCAGGAGCGATTTTTCGGAGGGGCATAACCGTGGCATACGCGATCATTCAGGCTGGGGGAAAACAGTTTAAGGTGAACGAGGGAGATGTAGTTCAGGTGCCCTCGTTGACCGCTGAGGTTGGTTCATCGGTGGAATTCGATGCTCTGTTGGCGGCGGACGGCGATCAGATCAAGGTTGGTGGATCGCTCGAGGGCCAGAGAGTCACAGGAACCGTCGTCGAGCACGGTCGCGGGAAAAAGGTAATTGTGTTCAAGAAGAAGCGCCGCAAGCAATATAAGAAGACTCACGGCCATCGCCAAAACTTCACAGCGGTTCGTATTGAGTCCGTTGGCGCTGCTTCTGATAAATCAGAGTAGACATTGGTTGAACCTTGGGCGAGAGCCGGGTCTTTGCGCGACCGGGCTCTTTCAGCTGTAGGTTGATAGGGGACATATGGCACACAAAAAGGGAGTAGGGAGTTCGCGAAATGGACGCGACTCAAACGCGCAGCGGCTGGGCGTCAAGCGGTTCGGCGGTGAGACAGTACTCGGCGGCGCTATTCTGGTTCGCCAGCGCGGCACCAAATTCAAGCCCGGCAACAATGTTGGTCGTGGTTCCGACGACACTTTGTTTGCTCTTGTCTCGGGCGTAGTTAAATACGAAGAAAAGGGACGCAAAGGAAAGTTCATCAGCGTCTACCCCGCGGGATAGCAGATGCGGATTGCGGATTGCGGAATCCCAATCCGCAATCCGTAATCGAACGAGATGCAGTTTTTAGATCGAGCCAAGATACTCGTAAAGGGCGGTGACGGCGGGAACGGAGTGACAGCGTTCCGCCGCGAAAAGTTTGTCCCGCGCGGCGGCCCGTCAGGGGGCGACGGAGGACGAGGCGGCTCGGTCAGCATGGAAGCTACCACCCAGCTAAACACCCTCTTGCAGTTTCGTTTTAATCCCGAGTTTCGCGCCGGTCGTGGCTTGCACGGCGAAGGCGATAAGCGCCACGGACGAGACGGCGAAGACCTAAATGTTCTGGTGCCGGTTGGCACCGTGGTGACCGACGCCGATACCGGCGAATTCTTCCATGATTTCTCAGAGCCCACCGAGCGCATTGTAGTTGCGCGAGGCGGGCGGGGCGGGCGCGGGAACGCCCGGTTCGCGACGTCGACCAATCGTGCCCCACGCTACCATGAAGACGGAGGCCCGGGTGAGATTAGATCGTTCCAGCTCGAGCTGAAATTGATCGCCGACGTGGGTCTCGTAGGCTTTCCGAACGTGGGCAAGTCAACACTGATCTCGCGGATCTCGGCCGCGCGCCCAAAGATCGCTGATTATCCGTTCACAACTCTTGAGCCGCATTTGGGTGTTGTCGCCTACGGCGACGAAGGATCGTTTGTGGTAGCCGATATTCCGGGACTAATCGAGGGTGCGCACGAAGGGACAGGATTGGGGCTAGAGTTTCTTCGTCACGTTGAGCGCACGAAGCTGCTCGCGCACGTGATAGACGTTTCGTCGACCGATCGCGATCCGGTCGATGACTTTTTGACGATCATCAGGGAGATCGAACTATACAAGGCTGACCTTTTGGGAAAGCCTCAAGTGGTAACGGCATCAAAGATGGACGCGGTTGACGACGTGTCCAGAGTCGAGCGTCTTCGCGATTTCTGCGATGAACGGGGACTTCAGATGTTTGAAATTTCGGCCGTCACCGGTCACGGCATTGACGATTTTGTACTAGGAGTTGGTACGAAGTTAGAGCAAATCAGAGTGGCTAGCCAGGCGGCTGTAGCTTCGTAGTTTTTGGTTTCTGGTTTCTAGTTGCTGGTTGCCGATTTTGAAACCGCCGTTGAATCAGAGACGAGAAAAGCTTCATGGTTTCTAGTTGATAGTTGTCGATGAGACGCCGTCAAACGAGAAACGAGAAACCAGAAACCAACCGATTTTATGGGCGAACGTCGAATAGGGGCATACGGCGGGACTTTCGATCCGATGCACAACGGACACCTCGAAATAGTGCGCGCAGTTGTGCAAAACTTCAGACTCGATCAACTGCTGATCATTCCCGCCCATCGACCGCCTCACAAAGGATCGCGCGCCATCGCCGGGGACTATCATCGATTCACGATGGCCGTCCTTGCTTCGCTTGATGAACCGCGAGCGATTGTTTCGACTATCGAACTTGAAGCACCGGACAGGCCTTACACCTTTGAGACGGTCGAGAGGCTTCGAACCGATCTCGAGAGACAGACAGAGCTCTTTTTTGTGATGGGAGCAGACTCGTTTGAGGAAATCAACACGTGGCGCGAACCGGGTCGATTGCTGTCGTCCACGAACTTGATAGTGATCACGCGGCCGGGCCACGAGGTAGACGCATCGCACCTGGATGAGCGGTTCAGGTCAACGATAGTTGATTTGCGTGGAAGAGATGGAGAAGATCCGAGGAGAGCCAAGTCGAGCGAGCCTCAGATATTTGTGACCGGGTATGTCAACACCGGCATCTCGTCGACGGAGATAAGGCAAAGAGTGCGCGACGGCGAGTCGATTGATGACCTGGTGCCGCCGCGAGTAGCTGACTACATACGAAGGTACGAACTGTACAAGGTAACCTAATGGGTCGAAGCGCAAACAAACAACCCCGTCCGCAGGCGCAGACGTTGGATACCGAGGAGGCTGTGACGATCGCGGCACATGCCGCCGCCGATAAGAAGGCGACTGATCTGGTCGTTCTTGACCTGCGAGAAGCGGCGTCTTTTACCGAGTATTTTCTCATTTGCACCGGAGCGAGCACCCGGCAAGTACAAGCTGTATCTAACGCAATTGAAGAAGCATTGTTGAAGAGCGGTAAGCGTCCGTTGCACATTGAGGGCTATAGCAGCGCAGAATGGATTCTGCTAGACTACGGCGATTTCATCGTGCATGTCTTCGGCTCAGCGTCGCGGAGATTTTACGATCTGGAACGGTTGTGGCGGGACGCCCCGCGAGTAGAGGTCGGGAGTGAAACGTGAAGAATGGAACGTGAGAATGAAACGTGAATCGTGATTTAAGCCTGTCCGCGTCACCCTTCACGTTTCCCTCTTCACGTTTCATTCTCGTTCCGCAGGACTTATGAAGCTTGTCACCAACTCGCCAGCGATGCAGAAAGTCGCGGAGCTCATTGAGCGAGTGGCTGGGACCGGGTCGAACGTGTTGGTGCTGGGTGAATCCGGAACTGGCAAAGACGCAGCGGCAAGACTGATTCACGATCGCAGCCTCAGGCGGGACCGGCCGTTTGTTAAGATTGATTGCGCGGCGCTACCCGAAGACCTTCTCGAATCCGAACTATTTGGTTACGAAAAGGGAGCGTTTACCGGAGCAAGTGAGTCAAAACCGGGAAGGTTTGAGGCGGCCGACGGCGGGACGCTGGTGCTCGACGAAATCGCCAGTTTGATCCCCTCCTCGCAGGCGAAGCTCCTGCGAGTTATCGAGGAACGCAACTTTGAACGCCTCGGTGGAAAGCAACCAATCAAGATCGATGTTCGTATAATCGCCCTGGCGAACATCGATATAAAAGAAGCTGTCCGTGCGAGAACCTTTCGAGACGATTTGTACTACCGGCTAGCGGTGGTGACCATCGAGCTGCCAAAGCTCATCGATCGGTTCGAGGATTTACCGCACTTAGCAGGCGAATTTGTTCGACAATTCGCCTCGCGACGCGGGCGAAGCGGCCTGCGGCTTTCGAACGAGGCAGTGGATGCCCTTTCGGGCTACGATTTCCCAGGCAATGTTCGGGAGCTGAGAAACATCATAGAACACGCTGTGCTAACTACGAACGATGATGTGATCGACGTCGCCGGGTTGCCTGAGTATTTGAGATCGGCTGCGCGTTTGATGCAATCGCGCAAAACCAAGCCGTCGCTGGCCGAACTGGAAGCGGTTTACATCCGCGAAGTGCTCGAGCACACTCGCGGAAATAAGACGCGCGCGGCGGAGATACTGGGTATTAGCCGCAAGAATCTGTATGAAAAGATTCGGCGGTATAACATCGGCAAAATGAACGCCGCGAGTCCGGCGTTGAATTAAGGCGGGTTTCTGGTTTCTAGTTTCTGGTTTGAGCTGAACTCGAAACCACGAACCACAAACCAGAAACCACGATGAAGTTGCGGTTTGTTTGGATCGGAAAGACCAAGAGGGCTCCGGTAAGACAGTTACTTCAGGAGTACCTGGACCGCGTCGGCAAGTTTGTTGCTGTAGAAGTTAGCGAGTTGCGCGACCGCGATGACGTTGGCGGGGACGCGCGGCGGATCATTGATAAAGAAGGGGAAGATATCATCTCGCGCACGGCGTCGGCCGGGTATCTTGTTGCGCTCGACCAGCGCGGTCGAGAGGTCGATTCAATCAAGCTGGCCGAGATGATCGACAAGCACCGGATTTCCGGGACCAAGCAGATTACTTTTGTGATCGGCGGTCATTATGGGCTTTCGGACGCGGTGCGAAATCGGGCTGACTTCGTGCTTTCTCTGTCGAGGATGACTTTGACGCACGATCTGGCCCGCGTTTTGTTGATCGAGCAGGTCTATCGCGCTTTTACTATTATTCACGACCTGCCGTATCAAAAGTGAGCGCTAGACGAGTGTGGCTAAGGGCGCGAGAATTGCAATATGATTGAGCACAGATGAAGAACAATCAGGAGAATTCGATGGACAAACGGAAAGTAAAGCAATACGAGGCCAAGCTGACAGAGCAACGGAGCTCTCTGCTCGGGATGGTCGAGCGGACCGAAGACTATGGCCGCGAAGCTGATCGAGACGTCAGCCAGGATCCCGCCGACAAGGCGTCGAACTCATACACTAAAGAACTGCTCTTCTCTCAAAGCACTAATGAGCGAAATACGCTCAGGCTGATCGAAGAAGCATTGGATCGAATCACTGAAGGCGAGTTCGGCGAGTGCGTGAACTGCGGCGAGGACATACAGCCAAAGCGGCTTGACGCTATACCGTGGACGCCCCATTGCATCAAGTGTCAGGAGCAAATGGAGCAAGGACTGCTGGTCGAGAAAGAAATCTAATTTGAAGCTGAGCCGGGCCACGCATAGACCTCATAATGTGGCCCGGTTTGTCGTTTTGCCTACCGATGAATCACCTTCGTTTCCGGAGGGCCCAGCGTGCTGGCACGCGCTCTCAAAACCATTAGAGACGGCCTCGTCGGTCTTGCCTATCCTCAAGAATGCCGTATCTGCGGACGCACTGTTGAATCGTGGGACGACGGCGTCGCGTGCGCCAGGTGCTGGGACGATCCTGCGTTGACCTGGGTTCTGACTGGAATCGTCTGCGACAGATGCGGAACACCCTTGACGCCCGCGGCCACTCCCGCTGAGCGCACCCGCGGACCTTCACAACGGATTTGCGGCATGTGCTCTTCGGCGCCGTTCACCGCGGCGCGTGCTTGCGGAATCTATTCCGGAGCATTCGAAGCAAGCATCCTGTTCCTTAAGGTCGCTCCTCATATTCCACCTCGCCTGCGCGGGATTGTTAACCGCGTTTTTTCAGAATACCAACGCGTGTTACAAGGCGACGTGGTGATTCCAGTTCCGCTACATCGTCTCAGAGAGCGGGAGCGCGGTTTTAATCAGGCGGCGATCATCGCCCGGCGGATCTCAAAGGGTTTCGGCTTGGAAATTGACGAGCGCTCGCTAAAGCGGGTTAAGCCCACAGATCGGCATCGCGCCGGCATGGACGCAAGCGATCGGGCCCAGTCGGTTGAAAGAGCATTCGAGGTGGTGAGACCGCGTCTGATTGACGGTGCATCGGTTTTGTTGGTCGACGATTTGTATACGACCGGCAGCACCATCTCTGCGGCTTGCAGTGCGCTGATCGAAGCCGGTGCCCAGCGAGTAAGCGTGTTTACCATCGCTCGAGTCAGCGAACGGCATCGGCTGTAACGTTCTTCATATTCCTCAAGCGCTCCGCTACATCATTCCCGCGATACCTGGCTCTAAAAAGTACGGGCGGCAGGTGTCTCCATCGCAATTGTCTCTCGCAATCGGGCTTGAAATTTTCGATTAGGCAGCGTAAATTCCCCACTATCCAGATCAAGTTGGCCAGTTCGAGACTCCTGAAACGACGCAGTTCAGGGGCGGGCCGACATTACTCTGGTGGCACTTGAATTCGCTCACAAAGTCTAACTTAAGTACCTGTGGCAAACAGGTGGAGGAGGATTTCTCATGACAATGCGGTTGACAGGCCGCGTTGGGTTGCTCCTGGTGATTCTGGCGCTTGTTGCTGCTTCAGTTCCAGCGCAGGTCACAACCTCGGGGCGACTCACCGGCGTAGTTGCAGATGCGAACGGCGCCTTGATTGCGAAGGCTCAGATCATTGCAAAACATGATCAGACTCAAACGGAATACAAGGCGGTTGCAAATGAGGAAGGTGGATGGACAATCCCATCCATTCCAAATGGAACCTACACCGTCACAATCGCGGCTCAGGGTTTCAAGACAACGGTAACCAAAGAAGTGAAAGTGGACGCCGGCCAGGTTGCGTCCTTGAACACTGCTCTCGAAGCGGGAGGCGCCAGCGAGCAGGTTGTGGTGACCGGCGGCGGCGAGGTCCTGCAAACCGAAAGCTCCACGGTCGCGACTACAATCGAGGGACGACAGATTGGGGAGCTTCCGTTTTCGACACGGGACGCGCTTCAACTGGTGCTTACCCTGCCGGGTGTTATGACCCCGGGTACGCCGCGGACTTCATCTCTTAATGGTCTGCCCAAGGGCTCGGTTAACCTGACGCTCGACGGCGCTAACATTCAGGACAACTTCCTGCGCAGTTCCGACGGATTCTTCACCAGCATCCAGGCAAAATCGGATGCTATTCAGGAAGTCACCGTCACGACTGCAACCCCGGGCGCGGAGAGCGGAGGCGAGGGTGCGGTTCAGATTCGGTTCATCACCAAGTCTGGCTCGCCGGAATACCACGGCGGCGCATTCTGGCAATATCGCTCCAAAGCGTTCAACTCGAACTACTACTTCAACAACATCGATGGTCTGCCACGCGATGCATTTATTCTCAGGCAGTGGGGTGGAAACATCGGCGGCCCGATAACAATTCCAAAGCTGTTGAAGAGCAAGGACAAAATGTTCTTCTTCGTCAACTACGAGTATTTCACATTGCCCAACGCCTACAGCTCGTTGGCGGTCGTGGGTAACTCGCTTGTAATGACGCCGAGCGCGCGCACCGGGGTCTACACTTACAAGGACACAGCGGGCGCAATACGGACCGTTGACGTTCTTGCGCTGGCGGCATCAAAGGGATTCCCTGGAACACTCGACCCGACCGTGTCAGGTGGTTTAGGGCTTATCGCGGATGCGGTGGCGAAGGATGGCGCATTAACCAGCCGCATCGGAACAAACAGCGACTACAATCGTTTGGACTATCAGTTCCAGGATCCTGGCAAGAACATTCGCTGGTTCCCGACGATCAGGTTCGATGCCAATCTGAGCGACAAGCACCACCTTGAGTTCATCCACAACTACCAACACTATTTTTCGGATCCGGACGGTGTGAACGGACAGATCAACGTTTATCCCGGAAGCGGACTCATCGTGGGTCACCCAGGGGTAACCGGCTCGATCCAGCGCAACACGTTCTCGTTTGTGGGGGCGCATCGATGGACGATCAACGATCGCCTGATCAACGAGCTTCGGGCAACCTCATCGGGCAACGGCACTTCGTTGTTCACCCGAGAGTTTGCTCCAGGGCTATATGACTTCTGGGACGGCTATGCAGTCAACGGCGGCGGCTTCCTGAATGCCGGCGCATTTCGCAACCGAACCAGTCAGTCTCGGCGCAACACGCCGGTTAAGGGTCTGACGGACAATGTGACCGCCTTGAGAGGCACACACACTCTCAACCTCGGGGTGGCGTTTATTCGAGTTGCGTCTTTCACCCAGGCGGTCAGTACTCAGGTTGTGCCGCAACTATCATTCGGTCTTGCGACCGGGGATCCCGTCAACACCGGGACGACCAGCATATTCACCTCGGGCAACTTCCCCAACTCGAGCGCCACGCAACGCGCCGAAGCGGGCGCGCTCTATGCATTGTTGACCGGACGAGTCAGTCAGATCGCTCGGTCGGCGACGCTCAATGAGGACACCCGCGGGTTTGACTTCGTTCCTTTCACCGAACGGAATCACCAGAATGAGTACGCGATCTATGGACAAGATTCATGGAAGGCGCGTCCGAATCTGACACTGAACTACGGTTTGCGTTGGGAGATTCAGCCGTCTCCACTCAATGACAATCAGGTTTACACCCGGACCAACATTGAGGGCATCTTTGGTGTTTCCGGGAATGGGAACCTTTTCAAGCCCGGAGTATTCACCGGTAAGCCGACCCAGTTCAGCCTGCTTCCGGAAGGCGAGAAGGCATTCAGAACTCGTCACAAAGACTTCGCGCCATCATTCGGTTTTGCGTGGAGTCCGAACGCTAACGGCGGATTGCTGGGCAAGATACTAGGCCGTGGTGATCAGACAGTCATCAGGGGCGGCTACTCAATAGCCTATACCCGGGAAGGCTTCAGTGCTTTCACGGCAATGTTTGGTTCCAACAACGGCCCAACGCTGTCTCTGACCGTGAGCCCGACGGCCACGCCAGCCATCTTCACGGCGGGCTCGGTCCTTTTCCGCAATCGGCCGAACCTTCCGGCGTTGACGCCGCCGGCCGACACCAGCGCGTTTCCGCTAACACCGGGGGCGCTTGCAGCAGTCAGCGCCAACGACTTCGACCCCGGGCTGAGGGCCGGCTATACGCAGTCGATGACGTTCGGACTGCAGCGAGAGATCGACAAGAACACTGCAGTTGAGGTCCGCTTCGTGGGAACTCACGGCACACACCTGTGGCGTCAGATGGAATACAACGAGGTGAACATTTTTGAGAATGGCTTCCTCGATGCGTTCAACGCCGCGCGCAACAACATGTTGATCTTCGCCAGACAACCCGGGAGTACTTGCATCGTAACCGGTACAGTAGTTCAGAGTGTCTCGGGAACTTGCAACTACGGGAACTCGGGTCTTCCGGGCCAGGTTGCGGTGCCGCTCATCACGACCGCGATTGGTTCATCGACCGACTCGACCACTGCTACGCGCATCATTCAAGGGCAGGCCGGTTCGGTTGCCAACAGCATCGCGTTCACCGCCTCGAGAATGACTAACCTGATCAACGCCAATTTAGTCCCAAGCGTGACTCTACCAAACGGGCAAAAGGTGTCGAATTTCTTCATCGTCAACCCGCAGGTAGCCAGTGGAGCGTTTGTGATGACTAACGGCGTCAACACGCTCTTCAATGCGCTTCAGATCGAGTTCAGGAGGCGGTTGTCGCGTGGGTTGCTGGTTCAGGGGAGCTATCAGTTCGGCAAAGCGCTGTCGAATGTGTATGCCTCCGGGGACTCAGTGTTCAGCAATCCGAGGACGTTGCGCAGACCGGATCTCGACAAGGCGGGGTCGCCCTGGGACATCCGTCACGCGTTCAAGGTGGACTGGATCTATGAGCTGCCGTTTGGCCCGGGCAAGCAATTCGCGAGCAGCACCAACCCGATCGTCAGCCGTATAGTTGGAGGCTGGCAGTTTGGCGGCGTTGCCCGAATTCAATCAGGCCCGTCTATGCTGTTTTCAAGTGGACGCGCCACTTACAATCAGAACGACGCTGGTGTGGTGCTTCGCAACATATCGGCTCAACAGCTACAGGGTTTGATCAAGATCCGCAAGACCACCGTGTGCGATCCCAATTGCCACGGTGTTGTGTTCTGGCTGCCCGATTCGTTTATCCAGAACACTCAGGCGGCGTTTGAAGTCGGCGGAAAGACCGTCAAGGATCTTGATGTCAATGCTCCTTATCTCGGACCGCCGACGAACCCTGGCGAACTCGGCGACCGTCTGGTTCTCTACGGCCCGATGACTGCGCGTTTTGACCTCAACATCATGAAGCGCATTCCCATAACCGAGCGGACCAACTTCGAAGGCCGCGTTCAATTCCTCAACGCGTTTAACCGGGCGAACTTCTTTATCGGAAGCATCGCCAGCGTAAACAGCCCGTTGAGAACGATCACCGGTAATGACAGCGCGTTCGGTCAGACTCGCGCTGCATACCGCGATCCGACAGTGTCGGGGACAAATGATCCCGGCGGCAGGTTGATCGAGTTCCAGCTTAGATTTAATTTCTAAGACTCGATCACCAATTGACGTGAAAGGCCCTCGGCTGCGAATGCAGCCGAGGGCCTTTTTGCGAGTGCAAGACCAATCCGTGCGCGGGTTCAGCTTCGGCCCAGAGCGGCCTTTATCCTTACGATAAATGCTCGGACTTCATTCGCGTTGGGCGCGTTTGGAACATCTGCTAAATACTGTTCAAAAGCTCGCTGCGCGCTTTCGTACTTCTTTTCGATGAAATATATCTGACCCAGCATCAACTGCGCGCCGCCCATTTGAGGGCCGCCGAGCCGGTAAGCCGACAGCAATTCGTTCCGGGCATCTTCGAGACGCCCGATTTGCAACAGGGCGCCGCCTAACTGCAAATGAATGCGCGCGGCGTTCGGAATGAATTGAGCGGCCTGGCTCAACTCGATCACCGCCGAGTCGTACTTTTGCTTTTTGTTAAGCAGCAAGCCGAGTTGATAATGCGCGTTTCCGCTGGACGATCGGTCGATCTTAGAATCGAGTAATGCCATGCGCAGATGCGGTTCAGCTTCATCCAATCTGTTCAGCGCGATCAGAACGTCCGCCAACGCTATTCGAACCTCCGAAATCGATTGGTTCTCTCTATGGAGCGCATCGAGGAGTGCGGCTGCTTCCTTGTACTTCCCCCGACGAGTGAGGATTACCCCAAGGTTTAGCTTCGGGTGATAAACGCGCGGGGCAACCTTGGATGCTCTTTCGAACATCAGCGTGGCGTCATCGAGCCTGTTCAACTTCATATAGATCACGCCAAGATCATTTAGTGCTCGAAAATAAGTTGGATAGATTTCCAGCGCGTGCAAGAGGCCGCTAATGGCTTCCTGCCGCTGGCCCTCTTTGAATAAGCGAATTGCGCTTTCGTATTCCTGTTTGGCCTCAGATGGAACTCCAGCGTCGATCTCGGCGAGATCGACCAGTTTCGCGAGTGGGGTCGGTGGCCCGGTGAAAGGGTTGAGGTAAATCGGTATGTAGTACACGCCGTACTCTTTGAAGGAGAACGTCGTCGTATCGAAGCTGATTCCGTCGCTGAGGACCTTTATTCGGTATTCAGCATCGGGCTTCAGGCCCAAAAGCCGAGTCAGCAAAAACTTGCCTTTGGAATCGCTGTAGAACGTCTCGACGCGCCCGTTGTCCATCGCCATCTCGAACCGAATCTCGCGCGGCGGATACGTGCCGTTCGGCATGAAAAACTGTATTGAAGGCGAAGCTTGTGCGAACACAAGACCTGGAAGAAAAAGGGGAATGGTCAGGGCCGTCACCAGCCGGCATTGAACGATGAATGGGCGCATGGAGCACCTCCTGTCAAAAGCGCGTTCTTACGTGATTGCACCTTGACCAGATTACGTGGAGCCACAGTACCAAGACCAAGAGAAAAAGGCAAAGCGGCGCCGGTGCCGGGCCTGCGATTCTGCGGTTTGCTACAACTCATCTCTCTATCTTCCCACCTCAATGCTTCCGTCAGCGCCGCCAGAAATCCGTTATTTTGGATTTTAATTCAAGATTTTGGATAATCCAGATTTCGATCGTGGCTGGCGTTCGACTGCTTAAGGTGGAAACGGTTCATCTGCTGAACTTATTACGACGCTTGAATTCGGCGTGTAGGGCATTATAATTGCTGTTCGCAGACCTTCAGACCTTCAACTAAATCATTACGCATCGTCGCAATCATTCGCATTACACAATCGGGAATCTCATTTCTGGTTTTGCTCGTCCTAGTCCGATAGTAGATCAACCGGAACCAAGGCATCACTTCTAAATGCTTGTCCTTTCGAACAAGCATTACTGTTTGAGTCAAATCGTACAACGTCAACTGCCGATGGTCGCGCAATCCTCAGGCGAAAAACAGGCAATTGTTCGATCAAAGGCTCCTGTTTCTTTAGGATTTCGGGGCGGTCCTCAAATCCATGAGGAGGAGAATCCAGATGAAAAGAATGCTGTCTAGACTGATGATATCAACACTCACAATGCTGCTAACGCTCGGATCACTTAGCAGTTTGGGGCGCGCGCAGGTGACCACTACCGGCCGAATAAGCGGCATAGTGGCGGATCAACAGGGCGCAGTGATACGAAACGCTGACGTTGTTGTAAAGAACAACGAGACCGGCGCGGAGTACACGTCAAAATCCAGTGAGGAAGGGACCTTTGTTATCTCTGCCTTGCCGGTA
Source organism: Blastocatellia bacterium (assembly GCA_035649735.1). Taxonomy (GTDB): domain Bacteria; phylum Acidobacteriota; class Blastocatellia; order UBA7656; family UBA7656; genus Onstottus_A. Next base: position 18,184 of record DASRIZ010000413.1, read on the forward strand.
TCGACTTATACCGTGACCGTTAGCGCTCAAGGGTTCAAACAAACCAAGATAACAGATGTAAAAATCGAAGTTGGTAAGTCGTCAACCGTCGAAGTCAAGCTCGAAGTTGGCGCAGCCAGCGAATCGGTGACGGTTACTGGCGGAGCTGAAGTCCTGCAAAAGGAATCAACCAACATTGGCTCAATAATCTCCGGCCGCCAAATCACCGAGTTACCGTTCACCTCGCGTGACGCTCTTGATCTGGTACTGACACTACCCGGCACGACAACACCAGGCCGCCCGCGTTCTTCCTCGATAAATGGCCTGCCCAAAGGCGCGCTGTTCATCACCCTCGACGGCATAAATGCTCAGGACAACTTCAATCGAACCGGTGATGCATTCTTCACCTACATCCGACCTCGCATTGATGCGATAGAACAGGTTGAGGTTTCGACGTCTACTCCGGGCGCCGAGGCTGCGGCTGGAGGAGCAGTACACATTCGGTTCATCACCAAGGGTGGTTCAAATGACTACCACGGCGGCGCCTACTGGTACAATCGCCAGAAGGGTTTCAACGCCAATTACTATTTCAACAACCTGACCGGCACCGATCGCGCCCCGATAAGGTTGGATCAGTGGGGAATCAAGGCAGGCGGCCCTATCACCCCGTGGCTGAAAGATCGCGCGTGGTTCTTTGTTAACTACGAAGAATTCAGGTTGCCTGAGGCGACTGTGCGCACGCGCACGATACTGACTCCCGACGCGCAAGCGGGAATTTTCCGCTATCCTGGAGGACCTGCCAACGGTGTAAATCTGTTAGCGCTGGCGGCGTCCAGAGGATTCCCCGGAACTTTCGATCCGAACGTTGCAAAGATCCTTGCCGACATCCGTAGTGCGACGGCTGCAGGGGCTCTCAAAGGGCAAACCGATCCAAACCTGCAGTCGTTGACGTTCACGAATACGGGAGGACAGCTTCGTCGCTTCCCGACGCTTCGCGTTGATTTCAACGTAACCAGCAAGCACCACGTCGAAGCGATCTACAACTTCCAGGATTTCGCATCCAGGGTGGACTTCCTCAATGGTAGGGATCCCGCGTTCCCTGAGCCGATGCCGCAGATTCTCGGAAGTCAGGCATCGAACCGTTTCTCACTCTCAACGGCGTTGCGTTCACAGCTTACGTCGACCATCGTAAACGAGGCCCGCTTTGGCTTGACTGGTGGGACGGTGGTGTTTTTCCCTGAACCCAATGCGGGCTCGTTTGCACCTTTTGGAAACGTGTCGATGATTTTCCCGGGCACTCTTTCTAACCCTCAGTCGGGTGACACAAATTCCCGGCGTAACTCTCCTGTCCAGCAGTTCAATGACAACCTCTCCTGGACCAGGGGTAATCACAATTTCAACTTTGGCGCGGCCTATAACAAAGCAACTTCGTTCGCTCAGGACTCTGGTGGCCCGTTTGTTCCTCAAGTGAGTTTTGATGTGGTAGCAACCGATCCCGCCACTTCGATATTCACTACTGCAAACTTCCCGGGCGCCGACGCCGCAACGATTGCCAATGCCAGGGGAATCTATGCGCTGCTGACAGGGCGACTATCGCAAGCGGCATTCAACGCCAAGCTCGACGAGACCACAAAGAAGTATTCGCTGGACGGAACGACTATCGAGCGCAACAGCGTTTCCGGGTATGGCTTCTACTTCCAGGATTACTACAAATTCCGCCCAAACCTCAGCATAAACTATGGACTGCGTTGGGAAGCAGCCAAATCGCCGATTCACAACAACGGCGTCTATACCAAGCCGAATGGTGTGTTTGGAATAAGCGGCGAGGGTAACCTGTTCAAGCCAGGCGTGACACCCGGCGTCGCGACCACTTACGACCTTGTCACCCAGGATACAAGGGCGTTCAAGGACGATCTCAACAATTGGGCGCCGAGCCTCGGCATCGCGTGGAGTCCGAGTTTCAAGTCGGGGTTGCTCAAGCGCATATTTGGCGAAAATGAAAAGACCGTGATGCGCGGCGCTTACTCGATATCGTATGTGGTCGGCGGTTTCGCCGATTACAACGGCATTTGGAACGGTAACACGGGTCTCAGTCGAAACATAAGCAAGCTTAACGGAAGAGACTTCGTCGCGGGCAGTCTCCTCTTGCGAAACGGGTTGGGGGCCTTCACTGCTCCGCCTGACCCGGTTTACCCGTTGCCTGCGGCTGTAGGTGTCCAGGCCAGGGACTTCAATCCAAACCTTAAGGTACCTTATGTCCAGTCGTGGAATGTCGGCATCCAGCGCGAGCTTACCAGGGACACTGTGTTTGAAGCTCGTTATGTTGGGAACCACTCGATAGGCCTTGGCAGGCAGTACAACCTCAACGAGGTGAACATCTTTGAGAACAATTTTCTCCAGGAGTTCATCGCCGCTCAGAACAATCTGAAGATAAGCGGTGGCACCAGCTTCCGCAACAACGGGCTGCCTGGACAGGTAGCGCTCCCGATATTTGAGAAGTCATTCGGGACGGCCGTAAGCAATTTCACCAACGCGACCTTTATACAGTTGCTTAACCAGGGTCAGGCTGGAAACGTCGCCAACCGGCTGGGCAATGTAACCGGCGCAGTAACGTTCCAGGCAAATCGCGTAGCAGCGGGACTCCCTGCAAATCTGTTCATCGTCAATCCGTCGGTCATGGGTGCAAATGCTTTCCTGGCGACAAACACCGGCAGCAGTACTTACAGCGCTCTCCAGGTTGAGTTACGCAAACGATTCTCGCATGGGCTTACGCTCAATGGTAATTACTCCTGGGCTCACGCGCTTACGAACGCGTTCGCCGCTCAACCACACACGCTGCGGAACGAGGGGATGGACAAAGGGCCTTCACCCTGGGACATCCGACATTCGTTCAAGCTCAGCTACACGTATGATCTGCCAATCGGCGCGGGCCACAGGTTGGACTACAAAGGTCCGGGTAATGTTGTCGGCAAAATACTGGAGGGCTGGGCGACGGATGGTATCCTTCGATGGACAAGCGGTCGGGTGTTTCCGCTCGACAGCGGCCGCGCTGGGACTGTCAACCAGTTTGAGTCCGGTGTGGACCTGGTTGGCATAAGCATCCAGGAACTGCAGGAACTTGTGAAGATCCGCAAGCAGCCTAATGACGCAACTCGCGGCACGGTCTTCTGGCTTCCGGACGATATAATTCAAAACACTCTGAAAGCGTTCGGTCTGGTTGCCGGTGCGCCGAGCGGTAAGTATCTTGCGCCGCCAACTACGCCAGGCAAGTTCGGCACGTTTTTCTTCCTGTACGGCCCGGAATTCTTCCGCGCCGACTTGAGCATAGTCAAAAAGACGCGAATAACCGAGCGCGCGAATGTAGAGTTCCGCGCAGAGTTCTTGAACGCGTTTAACAATGTCAACTTCCTTATCGGCAATGTTGGCGCGGGTGATGTCGCCAACGCTGATTCCAACAGGGTGACCCTGAACTCACTAAACTTCGGACAAACGACTCACGCGTACCGGGACCTTTCGACAACCAACGATCCCGGGGGGCGATTGATGCAGCTCGTCCTAAGGGTCAACTTCTGATCGAACGGTGAACAACAAACAAGGAACGGGAGCGCGCCCGAGGCGCTCCCACTTTTTACGCTGTACTGTAGACTGTCTAGTCTGCGGGTCTTCAAAACAGTGAGGTTACGAATAGCCGCAGACTAGACAGTCTACGGTACAGTCTGGATCTTCAAACTGTGAGGTTACGAACAGCCGCAGACTAGACAGTCTACGGTACAGTCTGGATCTTCAAAACAGTGAGGTTACGAATAGCCGCAGACTAGACAGTCTACGGTACAGTCTACGGTACATTCCTAGAGGATGTTCGTATGAAGCCGGGGTTCCCTACAAGTCAACCGCTACACGTCCTTTTGTGTATCTCGTTGCTGGTTGTAGCTGGCCATGCTCAGCTGGGGATAAGGGGGCAGATATTCATGCCCGACGGGTCGCCGGTCCAAAAGCCGACTCGACTCACCTTACTCACAGACAACGGAATGCGCACGGAAATCTTTTACACAGACTCGAACGGGAGAATCGCGCTGCCGCGGATCAACTCCCCATATACTATTCTGGTTGACACTGACGGAGAGAGTTACGATACGACGACGGCATCATTCAATCCGGTCCACGCTGGTAATTACATTGTCGTAAATTTAAGGCCGCTCACCGCTGCCAAATCTTCCAAACCAGGAACTGTGAGAGCTGACGTTGTAGACGCTAACGTCTCTCCGAAGGCCACACAGATCTACGACGAGGCGACGAAGCGCCTACAAGCCGGGGAATACAATGAGGCTTCGGAATTGCTCAAGCGAGCCATTTCTCTTCAGCCGGATTATGTTAAGGCGCACAACGACCTGGGGGCGGTTTACCTGAAGCTGAACCAACTCGACAAGGCGGAACAAACACTCCGGCAAGCGATAAGGCTCAATGACAAATGGTACCTACCTCAGCTGAACCTTGGAGTAGTTCTTAACCGGCAGCGTAAGCACCAGGAGGCCGCGAAGTTGCTCTCCGAGCTTGCAAACCGACACCCGGACCAACCGGCTATTCACCCTCCGCTTATCGAAGCTCTGATTGAAACGCGCCAGTGGCCTCAAGCAGAAGAAGAGCTACAAAGGGCGCTGACAGTAAAGGGCTCAGACATCGTGGACCTGAAGATCAAGCTGGGCATAGTCACCCTGAGACAGAGTAAGCTTCCAGCAGCAGTGGCCGCCTTCCGCGAAGCAACTTCGGCCGAGCCGGATAACGCACTCGCCCAGTTCAACCTCGGTGTTGCGCTCCTGGAAAGCGACGATCTGGACGGAGCCGAAAAGGCGTTGCGTCGGGCTTATCAGATCGAGGGCGCGAAGATGCCGGGCGCTCAGCTACAACTCGGTCAACTCTATTTCCGCAAGAAGGATTACCCCAGAGCGATCGAGGCATTCGAGCTTTATCTACGCGATCTTCCAAACGCTCCCAATGCGGCGCAAGTCAAGGAAGCCGTTGAGAAGCTCCGCAAGGCGGTTAACAACCCCAACGGCGGCTGAGCGGACCTTCCCGCAGATTCAAGAAACCTAACAAACGGGGCTTGTAATTTTCGACCGTGAGCTGTAGATTGCGCCCATCTAGTTGGGTTCGAGCAGCTTCCACCACCCAGACGGTGGCGTCTAGCTACTGGCGGCGGCGTTTCCCAAGAGAAGTCGAGCTTAACAGTAATCGTCTTCTCGATCACAAAAACTACCTAGGACCACAATGGTGTGGGGTTCGAAGTAATGCCTATTATTCGAAAGAGGAGGCACGACCATGCGGAGATCAACAATTGCTTTTGCGCTTGGCATCTCTTTAGTAATCGGCAACGCGGTTGTCGGGCAAGGGACAAACGCAAGTCTTACCGGAACGGTTGTCGACACCAACCAGGCGATAATTGAGGACGCAACTGTCACTGCAAAAAACGTCCGGACGGGAGTCTCTCAAGACACAAAAACAAACGGACAAGGAGTCTATCAGTTCGTCAGTCTTCAGCCTGGGCTCTACGAGGTCACAGCCGAAAAATCGGGTTTTCGGAAAATGTACTTCAATGAGGTCACGATGGAAGTCGCGTCCAAAGCAAGGCTCGATTTTCAGCTTGAACCGGGCCAGGTCACTGAAGCGGTGAGCGTCACCGCCAGCAACCAGGTCACGCTGAACCGCGAATCAACTTCCATTACCGGTGTCATCAACGAAAAGATGATAACCGATCTGCCGCTCCCGGCCCGTAATGCGCTCGACCTGATCTTAACTCAGGGCGGCCTTTTGGGTGACAATTTCGGCGGCCAGAGAATCGGCGCTCTCAATATCACTCGCGACGGCATTGATGTAATGGACCGCAGAATAAACTCCGGGATCAACTCTACCGTTTTCAACAGCGTTGATCTTGTTCAGGAGGTTCGGATCACCACTTCGCCTGCCGACGCGGAATTCGGACGAGGCTCTGCCTTTGTTCAATTGATCACGCGCTCGGGAACCAACCAGTTTCACGGCAGCGCTTTCGAATCTCATCGCAACACAGCCTTGAACGCTAACGAATGGGACAACAACCTTCGTGGCGATGGGCGTGACCTATTGATCCGCAACCAGTTTGGTGCTCGCATTGGCGGCCCGATAAAGAAAAACAAGACGTTCTTTTTCTTCTTGTACGAGGGACAGCGCGAACGCTCAAAAGGTGACGTAACTGCTACAGTGCTGACGGACAGCGCACGCAAGGGCATCTTCCGTTTCTTCCCAGGAGTGCAAAACGGAAACGCAATTGCACTGGTTCCAACCGTTGACGCGAGCGGCAACCCTGTCAAGCCGGCAACGGCGACCGGAGATCTTCAAGCCGTCAGCGTGCTCGGCCGTGACCCGAATCGAAGTGCTTTCGATCCGACCGGCCTGGTTCCGAAGTATCTGGGCTTGATGCCGCTTCCAAACAACTTCCGAACCGGAGATGGGCTTAACACCGCAGGATTCACCTGGTCGCGTCCGGAAAGTGACGACTTCAACAACTACAACGTCAGAATCGATCATCACTTCAGCGAGAACCATCGACTCTCGTACAGCTATTCGAATGAGAGCAGCGACGCGTTGAACGGATTCCTGGCCCCTGCCTGGCCAACAGCTCCCGGTGGGTCTTTCAGAGGCGATAGCCGGTTTCATTCGCTCCAGCTAGTCTCAACGCTCGGTCCAAGACTGGTGAATGAATTCTACGCTGGCGCCCAACGCCCGCTCGTGCGGTTCCTGGCACCCTGGGAGATAGAGGGCAATACTGAATTGTTCCCGACATCCAACAGCCAGTTATTCGCGGCGGACCTCAATCTGGTGAGCGACCCGATAAACATCGGCAACGATCCGCAGGGTCGCATCTCACCAGTGTACATCTACGGTGATAAGTTGAGTTTTCTCAAAGGGCGCCACGCATTCAAAGGCGGAGTCGAAGTGCGCTTCACCAGCACCAACGGATTCAACTCGTTTGACGTGTTGCCGCGCGCAGTCTTTGGTACAGGCGGCGTCGGTATACAAGGCATCACAGGTACGGGCGGCATTTCTGGTATCGGCCTGAATGGCACAAATGCTCAGAACCTGCTGATACTGCTCAGCGGCTCGCTCTCTAGCGTGCGCCAGGCGCTCAACTCGCCAGGCGGGACAAGTCCTCAGTTTGTGGCCGGCGAAGGCAAACGGCGCACCTGGAAGCAGAGAGAGCTCAGCCTGTTCTTCAAAGATGACTTCAAGGTAAGACCGAACCTCACGCTCAATCTTGGTCTCCGTTACGAATTCTACGGAGTGCCTTTCGAAGGCAACGGCAAAGCGGCGGGCCTCAAAGGGGGCTCGGCGGGAATATTCGGCATCTCAGGCGCCGACGAAAGTGTGATGTTCAAGGCTGGGACCGTGCGCTCAGGATCCCTAACGGAGGTGATGCTGGTCGGGGCGGGTTCTCCCAACGCAGATCAAAAACTCTACAACAACGACTGGAATAACTTTGCCCCGGCCGTCGGGATTAGCTGGTCGCTTCCCTGGTTTGGCGAAGACAAAACAGTGCTGCGCGCAGGCTATGGCATAGGCTACGAAAAGAACTCACTTCGCATAGTTGACGTGGTAGCGGGAGATCAGCCAGGACTTCGCACTGTCAGGACTTTCACCCAGTCAACTTACCTCAATCTTGCCGGGGTCAACCTGCCGCTCACGCCGGTGGGAGCGCCGCTCTCGATCATTCCTTTTACCGATCGAACGCAGACCGTTCGCGGTTTCGATACCAATCTTCGAACGCCTTATTCTCAGAACTGGAACATAACTGTCCAGAGGGATCTGGGGTGGAGGACAGTAGCCGAAATCCGTTACGTCGGAAGCAAAGGAACGAAACTCCTTCGAGGCGCGAATTTCAACGAAGCGAATATCTTCGAGACTGGCATTCTGGACGCCTTCTTGATTACCCAGGCTGGCGGGAATTCGCCGCTTCTCGACAAGATACTCATGGGGCTTAACGTCAGCGGCTTCGGGGTAGTCAACGGGACCACCAGGACTGGGTCAGCTGCGTTACGATTCTTCAGCACAACGTCCGCGCAGCTCGCCAACAACAATGTTGGCGCTTTTGCTGACTTCATAAACAACACCAGTAATTTCACCGGGGTCAATGGCGGGCTGTTGCGCAACGGCGGGTTTAATGAAAACTTCATCGTCGTAAACCCACAGTTTGCGGCCGCGAACCTTACGGGCAACTTCGCCAATTCGTCATACCACTCGTTTCAGATCGATGTGACGAAGCGATTTTCTAACAGCTTGCAGTACCAAGCCAACTACACGTTTGGCAAAGCTCTCGGTGAGGAAGAGGGCTCGGGCCAAGAACAGCTCGACAGCTACCGAAATGCCAGAGACCGAAGCTTCGATAAGCGTCGGCTGTCTTTCGATGTCCGTCACGTCTTTCGCAGCAGCTGGACATACGAATTGCCGTTCGGTCCGAGGCGTGCCTTCCTCAAGAGCACCAACGGCATACTCTCGCGGATAGTCTCGAACTGGCAAATTGGCGGTATCTTCAACGCCTTCTCGGGCGACCCGCTTACCCTGGATGCGAGCATTAGCTCATTCAACCAATTCACTGACAACACACCGAGGGTAGTCGGCCCGTTCCCGGCTAACATTGGCAACGTAAAGGTAAGCGGGACGGGCGTGACTTACTTCGAGAATCTGAAGCAGATCGTTGATCCTCAGGTTGCCGGCCTCACTACAAACGGTGGCGTCCAGGGTAGGAGCACTCTGAAGGCGATCACCGATGCAAGCGGCAACATCCTTCTAATAAACCCGGCGCCTGGAACGTTGGGCAGTCTTGCCCCTCGGTACTTCGAAGGGCCTGGCTCATTTCGTTTCGACATGAACGTGGTCAAGCGGATCCGCATTACAGAAGGAAAGAACCTGGAACTGCGGGCCACCGCGCTTAATGTCCTCAACCATCCGATTTGGGACAACCCAAACACGGACATTAACTCGGTTAACTTCGGCAGAATTACCGGTGCCAGCGGTAACCGGATCATGGTTATCGACCTTCGGTTCAATTTCTGACCACAAACTCACTCACAACTTTTCAGCGGAATATGGGCGGCCCTCGGTTGGCCGCCCTTTTCATTGAGTCTTGCGGTTGAAATTGGCCGGCTCGCTCACGGCGACATGGATCATCAGGAAAAGGCGTTGCAAATGGTGGGCAACCACTTGATGCCAGCTCAAAACAATTCAGTCAAATGGGGCTTGTGTTTTTCGGTGCTGCGTTGTAGATTGCGGCCATCCACCTTGAGGTCAACTCGCTTTCCCGGGGGCGCCCTGGTTCCTGGGAGGCAGCATCAGTTGGGAGTGGCCCTTGAGTTGGTGGCACTAAGTTTTTCGCTCACCCATACCAGAAAAAATCGGACCTGTATCTAGTCAGGTTGGAGGAGGATTCTATGAGAACCAGATTCACAAGCCGTCTAGGCTTGGTGTTAGTTGTGCTGTCGCTGGTCACCTCAATGGTCCCGGCGCAGACTACAATTACCGGGCGGCTCACAGGCAACGTGACCGACCAACAAGGCGCTGTCATTTCCAAACCTCAGGTCGTCGCTGTGCACGATGAGACGAAAGCTGAGTTCAAGACCACCGGAAATTCAGAAGGCGGATGGTCTATTCCGTCCGTACCGAACGGGACCTACACGGTTACCATAACCATGCAGGGCTTCAAGTCTACCGTCGTACAGAATGTAAAAGTCGATACTGGATCGACGGCGACGGTCAATGCGTCGCTTGAAGTCGGAGGCGCCTCGGAAACAGTAGTCGTCACCAGTGGGGCTGCCGTGATTCAAACGGAAAGCGCCACGGTCCAGAGCACAATCGTGGGCCGCCAGATCGGCGAATTACCTTACACAACGCGCGAGGCCCTACAATTGGTGCTGACGCTGCCGGGAGTTCAAACTCCGGGAGTTCCGCGAACATCATCAATAAATGGACTGCCTAAACAGTCGCTCAACATGACCCTGGACGGCGCAAACGTTCAGGATAACTATTTGAAGTCGAGCGACGGGTTCTTCACAAGCACCCAGGTTCGAACTGATGCAATCGAAGAAGTCAGCGTCTCGCTGGCAACGCCGGGATCGGAGAGCGCTGGCGGTGGAGCGACACAAATCAAATTTGTTACCAAATCCGGCTCGAATGACTATCGGGGCGGACTCTTCTGGCAACACCGCAACGACGCGCTCAACGCCAATTACTACTTCAACTCGATTGACCGCCTACCGCGCGACAAAATGAGACTGAATCAGTTCGGCGGAAACATCGGCGGACCAATCTCAATACCAAAAGTGTTCAGCGGCAAAGACAGGGCGTTCTTCTTCTTCAACTATGAAGATTTTCGTCTGCCTCAGACCTACAATGTGGATCGCACGGTGCTGACGCCTTTGGCGCGGCAGGGGATCTTCAGATACGCCGCGGCAACTGCTGTCCCCGCGAGAAACATCGCCGTGGGCCAGATCGTCACCGTCAACCTGTTTCAAATCGCAGCCACGGGGGCAGGCGGAAGGACATATACAAGCACTATTGACCCGCAGGTTGCCAAAGCGCTGAGCTTGATTGCCGATGCTCAGACCAAAGGGATCCTCGATAGCCGCGTCGGGACTAACAACGATTACAACCGGGAGAACCTGACCTTCCAGGACCCGGGCAGCAACATCCGCAGGTTCCCGACGCTACGCTTAGACTTCAATCTCACGGACAGACACCACCTGGAGTTCGTCCACAACTATCAACATTACTTCTCGCTGCCGGATGGCGTTAACAGCGTCTTCAGCATCTATCCCGGTGTTGGCACTCACCTGGGGTCACCCGCGATTACCGGAGGCAGCATTCACCGGAACAACTTCACATTCGCCATGGCCGAGAGATGGACAATCAACGATCGGTTTGTTAACGAAGTTCGCGCCACCTCATCAGGCAACGGCACGAGCAATTTCCGCCGTGAGTTTGCGCCAGGCAATTACGGGCTGTTTAGCGGCATCGCGGTCGGGAACCCATACAGTTCCGGGTTCTTCACCTACACTGGCGGGTCGCGACGCAACACACCGGTGAAGACTTTGAGCGATAACCTGAACTGGTTGAAGGGCGCTCACAACTTCAACTTCGGTGTTAGCTACACGCAAGTAAGATCATTCACGTTGACGAATGCCTCTGCAATCGTGCCGCAAATCGGTCTGGGTATCGCCGCAAACGATCCGATCAACACCGGCGCGACAGGCATCTTCACCTCTGGGAACACAGGGAACTTTCCCGGAAGCAGTACGACCCATCGTAGTGATGCGCAGAACCTTTACGCACTGCTCACCGGCAGAATGAGCTCTACCACCACGCAGGTAGTGCTAAATGAGGATTCGCGCGACTTCACATTCACGCCGACCATCGGCCGCAGCCATCAGGTCGACTGGGGCATTTACGCCCAGGACTCGTGGAAGATTCGTCCGAATCTCACATTGAATTACGGCCTGCGGTACGAGCTTCAACCATCGCCGATCAACGACAACGAAGTCTTCACCAGGGTTGGCCCAGAAGGGGTATGGGGCGTGTCGGGCCAAGGCAATTTCTTCCGGCCCGGCGTGTTCGAAGGCAAACTTACCGAGTACAGGCTGGTAGAAAAAGGCGAACAGGCTTTCGAGACCAGCAAGACGGACTTCGCCCCGACAGTTGGATTTGCATGGCAGCCGAGTGTGGGCAAAGGCTTTTTGCGTCGCATCTTCGGCGACAACGGGCAAACGGTGCTGAGAGGTGGGGCTTCGATAGCATTCGTAAGAGAAGGCTTCTCCGCCTTCGATAGCATGTTCGGGTCGAATGAAGGGCCGACGGTATCGTTGGGCACATCGCCTGCTAACGACCCGACGATCTGGGGAGCTCCCGGCAGCCGGTTACTGCGCGACGGCGCTCTTCCGTTGCGTCCAGTGCCCACGCCCAAGTTCCCGCTCACTGCGCGGCAGGCCGCCTCCATAAACGACTTCGAGCCTGGCCTCAGGGCGGGCTACGTATCGTCGTGGTCGTTCGGCATACAGCGAGAGCTGACGAAGGACACTGTTCTCGAGCTCCGATATGTCGGCAATCACGGAACGCGGCTGTGGCGGCAGTACGAAATCGGCGAGGTCAACATCTTCGAGAACGGCTTCCTCGAAGAGTTCAAGATTGCCGCGGAGAACCTCCGCATAGCAAGGTTGGCCAATCCGACAAGCAACAACTTCGGCAATGCGGGCCTGGCCGGCCAGAAGGCGATCCCGATCATCAGCACCGCGCTCGGGACAACCAACGACACTACTTTTGCCACGACCATTAACAGAGGCGAGGCAGGTCGATTGGCCGCCAACATCGCGCAGAACGTGACGAGGATGAACAACCTGATCAATGCCAACCTTGTTCCCTTTATCACGCTGCCCGATCCGAATAACCCCGGTGTAAACATCACGTTGTCTAACTACTTCGTCGCAAATCCGAGGTCTCCGACTAA
>DASRIZ010000414.1:0-33433 GCA_035649735.1 Blastocatellia bacterium
TGGAAACCGAGTTCGCGATCTAGAACGATTCAGGATCCCAGAAAATTGATTTGTGGCGATGGCTACGGCTACCGAGACGGTGCGAAAACTCCTGTAACACCCCCAACTTCAGTTGGGGGATCTTTAGTTTTCGCCTACGTGCGGTGCCATCACGGCTCTTCTTCATTGTAGCTCCGGGACCGGAGCGCGGGAAGCGGAAAAGGCTACCCGGGCCTTCGTAGGTTGAAACTAAAGAACCCACAACTGAAGTTGTGGGTGTTGGGGAGTTGTCGCACAGTCTCGAACGCCTGTGGGCATCGCGCGTCTCAAAGAAGCCCTCGTCATATGGTCATCCTCTCCCTTGCCTCACGCTGTTTCATTGCTGTACCTTTCAAAGTTGGCCTACGCGCCATGATCGTGACATACTCAGTCTCGAAGGGAATTTAATCAGTTATGAACGCAAATGATATCCGACGCGGAATGGTAATAATGTATAACAATGCGCCGCATCGAGTGCTCGATTTTCAGCACCGCACCCCAGGTAACCTGCGCGCGTTTGTTCAGGCGAAAATCCGCAACCTCAGGTCGGGTTCGTCCACTGAAGTCCGATTTAGCTCCACTGAAAACATCGAACGAGCTACGCTCGAAGATCACGAGATGGAGTACCTCTACTCCGACGGCGACATGCATCATTTCATGAACACCGAAAATTACGACCAGATAGTTCTGGACGCCGAATCGCTGGGAGAAGCAACTAACTATTTGACCCAGGGTACCAAGATTCAGGTTCAGTTCTTCGAAGGCGCGCCAATCGGCGTCGAGTTGCCGCCGGCGGTCGAGTTGACGGTGGTTGAGACTACTCCCGAGCTGAAAGGCGCGACCGCGTCCAATAGTCCGAAACCCGCAAAGCTTGAGACCGGCGTGACCGTCCAGGTGCCACCGTTCGTCAAGGAAGGGGACCGCATACGAGTCGATCCTTCGAAGGGCGTATACCTGGAACGCGTGAAATAGTGAATGTACCTTCTCTATAGCCTCGTCCTCTCGCTGCTGTTTCTCGCCCTGCTGCCTTACTTCGTTTATCAAGCCGCGCGCCGCGGAAAATACTCCGGCAGCTTCAAAGAGAGGATGGGCTATTTGCCGGCGTCGCTGCGCGCGGACGACCGCGAGACAATCTGGGTACACGCTGTCTCGGTTGGCGAGTTTCTTGCCGCGAGATCGTTGATAACTCGGCTCAGAAGCGACTTTCCCCGCGCTCGAATAGTCGTGTCAACGACGACGCTCACCGGGCAGCAGCTCGCGCGATCTCATTCACACCTGTTTGATGCCGCTCTCTATTTCCCATTCGATTGGAAGTTTTCGGTGCGTCGCTCGCTCGATACGATCAAACCTTCGGTCGTTATAATCCTGGAGACCGAATTGTGGCCAAACTTCCTTCGCGAATGCCGCAGGCGCGGGATCGGGACGGTTCTGGCAAACGGGCGAATATCGCCGCGTTCATTCCGGCGTTATCAGCTTCTTGGTCGGGCGTTTAGACGGGCGATTCAGGATATTTCATTGTTGGTGATGCAATCGGAGGCCGATGCTGAAAGGGCCCGTCAGCTTGGGGCCGCTGCCGATCTCGTGCGAGTTTGCGGCAACCTCAAATACGATCAAGAGGCAAGCGAAAGCGAAACAGAAGATTCGAACAAACAATCCGGAACGCCTACGGGTGCATCGATGATCGATCCGTTCCGGTTGTCTTCATCGCGTCATCTGATTGTCGCAGGCAGCACTGCCCCGGGCGAAGAGGAAATGCTGCTGGGGGCGCTCGGCGAAATACGCAAGCATCAGGGACTGGCTGATGTTCAGCTCTTGTTGGCGCCGAGACACCCGGAGCGGTTTGATGAAGTCGCCCGGTTGATCGCGCGATCAGGGTTTGCTTTTGTTCGTCGTTCGGAGTCCCGTGCTCGCTCGGGCTATTCAGTTGCCTCGCCGGACATCGCCCAGGAGCCTGCTATCGATTCGCGGGGACCAGCCCCGGCTTCTGCGGATCAGCCAGTAGATGTCATGCTGCTGGACACAATCGGAGAGCTCGCGTCGGTCTATCGATTTGCCGAAGTCGTTTTTGTAGGAGGCAGTCTGGTTCCGCGCGGAGGCCACAATATTATCGAGCCGGCGGCCTTCGCAAAGCCGATTGTCGTCGGGCCGCACACCGAAAACTTTCGCCAGATCGTTTCTGATTTCGTGAGCGCGGACGCGCTGGTTCAGATCGACGCCGGTGACGATGTGAGCTTGCTCGCGCGGGCGTTGATTCACCTTTTATCCGATCGCGAGTATGCGCGCGCAATAGGCGAGCGAGGCCGTGATATTTTGAAAAGCAACCGCGGCGCGACTGTTTGTACCGTGGAAATGATTAAGGAAGTAGTCAGTCCGTAGTCCGTGGTCCGTAGTCAGTAGTCGGTTTAGTAGAAGCCATTAGTGAACATAGAATTTGAGCTACGGACTACTGACTACTGACTAATTCCCCAATGATTCTCGAAAAACACGAAAAGCTGAAGCGTGCGCTACTCTGGCTGCCGGCTAAGCTTTATGAGCTTGCGGTTCGGCTGCGCGTGGCGGCTTATGAGACCAATTACCTGAAACAAAGAAGGCTCGACGCGACTGTGATCAGCATCGGCAACCTGACTTTTGGAGGCGCCGGTAAGACGCCGATGGTCGATTACATTGCGCGATACCTGAAAGATGAGGGTCACTCCGTTGCTGTATTGACGCGAGGCTACGCGCGCGATTCTGCCGGAAGGCGAGTTCTCAATCATCCGACAAGCAGTAATACTGCAACGCAGTCTTATCAAGAGTTCGGTGATGAGCCGCTGATGCTCGCTCGGTCGCTTTCAGATATTCCGATCATCGTCGATAAAGACCGGTACGGAGCGGGTCGATGGGTGGAGAGCGAAATCGGTGCGGATGTACTTCTGCTCGATGATGGATATCAGCACATTGGATTGGCACGTGACCTCAACATACTGCTGATCGATGCGACCGATCCGCTCGGGGGATTTGAGATGGCGCCGTTTGGCCGGCTCCGCGAACCGTTGTACGGAATCAAGAGAGCGGACGCTATAATCGTCACTCGAGCGGATAGACCTTTTGATCAGGGACAGACTCAGGCGATCATCAAGTACTACTGTGGCGACCGAGTGCCGGTACTGTACTTCTATTCGACGATCACCCGGTTACGACACCTGGCGACGGGAGAGGTCTATGAGGCAAGGGATTTTCAGGGGTGGAATGTGGCGTTAGCCTGCGGAATCGGCAATCCTCACGCGTTTGCCGATGACATCCTTCAGATCGGAATCAACATCGTGAGCGAGAGCTTCTTTGCTGATCATTATCCATTCACCCAGAAAGACCTTGATCGAGTCACACAGTCTGCGCAAGCGGCCGGAGCGGACGCGATCATAACCACTGAGAAAGACGCCGTGCGTCTAGAAGCTCTGGTTCCCGGCAACGTTCCAATCTACGCGGCTCAACTTGAAATCCAAAGCGACGATGAGGTGAGGCTCAAGAGCCTGTTGTTGAGGACGGTGAGCTCGAAAAGAGCAAAGAGCTAAGGGCAAAGGGCGAAGGGCAAAGGGCAAAGGGCAAAGGGCAAAGGGCAAAGGGCAATGGCAAAGGGCAAATCGGCTCCTTACCCTTTGCCCTTCGCCCTTCGCTCTTTGCTCTTTTCCCTTAGCTCTTTGCCCTTAGCTCTTTGCCCTTAGCTCTATCGCATTCCGCTGTCGAAGCTGATCGTTACTTTGGCGAATCTGCCAGCCTCGACGGTCACCGTTTCCTCAGAGCCCCGAGGCAGGAACCGTCCTGTCTGCGGCGGTGGTCCGACTCGGTAGGTTCCAGGAGGCAGCGCGACTCTGAACCGGCCATCGGAGCCTGTTTCAAACCGTTTAATCTCTCGACTGCCGTCCTCGCTCGATACGACAAGGGTTGTCTTGTAAGGCGCCGACCCCGACATTCCCTGTCTTATTGGACCCGGATGCGAGGGGCTCATGATCGCTTGACCCTCAATGCCCGAATCGCCCTGTGTTGTCACGACTGGATCTCCTCCGACGCGGACCAATCGTGACCCGCGCATCTCATACTCAACGTGTCTGGTCCCTGGTCGTCGGGCGTCGCCGTTTGAACGTCTCTCGACCACAACTTGGCTCGATGACCTCGACCCCGCGAGGCGAACCACGCGATACTCGATGACTCTATTGATCTCGTTCTCGGATTGGATCTCAACGAACGAGTTTTGGCGGGGGTCCCAGTGAAACACACGAAGCTCGCCGCCGAGCGATGACCGCGGCCACCAAAGGCTCAGTATTTCAGGAACACCGTCGTCGTCGAGGTCTGAAATACGAACCGAGTCCACTCTGGATCCGGCGCCACCGCCGTCGGTCTGCCAGAGCACGCGCGGTCGTGGGCCGCGAGTCTCGACTGCCAGATAGGCGTTGCCTCGCGTCTGCCCGGTGACAATCTGTTGAACGTCGCGAGTGCCAGTAAGCCGTCCGCTTGTTACGACCCGTTGTCTTCGGCCCTCGGTTTCTCGAGAACTCCTGATGTCTTGTGGAAAGACTTCTGCCGCTGACAGCACGGCAAAGACCATCGCCAGCGTCATCAGCGGCAGATTGAACCTTATCAGCCTCATTGTTGTTCGCATCCTTTTTGCGCGTCTGATCTTAACACCGTTCGCGCGGCAGCATAAACAGGTCCGGCTGATTAACGATTGAACTTAGCGGCGATTCCAGCGATCCCAGGCGTGATAGCCTCGATCACCACGCAACGTGTTGTCAAAGCGTCGAGTGCGAAATCGATAATCGCTATAGTTCCGATAGTCGCGATAGTCACGACTGCCGTAGTATCGACGATAGCGGTCGTCGTCTCGGCCTTTGTAGTAGACGTAACCAGTGCCTCCACCGGCACCTAGCAACCCGCCAATCACAGCACCCTTTTTGCCTCCCAACAGGCCTCCAATCAGGGCGCCCGCGGCTGCGCTTCCACCGATTACCGCCGCTTTCTTCCCATTGGACATTCCGCGATCGCCAAATCTACCGCGAAACTGAGCGTTCGCCGGCATCGATGCGGCAAACAGCAGTACCAGTCCCAACGTTGCGGCACAAATCGTCTTGCTCTTAGTAAACATTTTTATTTCTCCCCTTTTGAACTTTGCGGCTAGCCGCACTGAGAATAGGGCAACGGCCGTGCCGCGTGGCGAGCGCACGGGTGGTAACCCCAAGTAATGCGATATCAGGGGTTATGCTGAGAGGTTAAGAGGTTGCCTGTTGGGGGTTCTACGATTTCGTGTGGGGGCAGGCGGAAATAGTCAGAAGTCCGTAGTCCGTGGTCAAGATATAGGACCTATAGGACCTATATTCGGCCCCTCTTCATTAGACTCCAGCGAGCCGTATGATCCCGCGAGCCCGCTCGGCTATCGCGGCGTAGTTTTCATTTTTCAAATCGCCGTTGGTAAACAGACGAGACCCAACCGATATCGCAAAGGCCCCGGCGTTGAAGTAGTCGACGATGTTCTCGGAACCAACCCCGCCGGCAACCGCCAAACGGATATCGTTGAGTCGCGAGGTTATAGCTGCGACGTACTCAGAGCCGCCTATCGACGCAGCTGGGAACAACGTCACCATTGGCACACTCATAGCCCAGGCCGCGGCAACCTCGGTTGGTGTCAGCGCCCCGATCACCGGAGGCACATGCGAGCGCCTGCACGCGTCCACCAGCCCCGCGCTGGTATGCGGCATCGATATGAACTGGGCCCCGGCTTTGATTGCGCGGTCCATCTGATCGTGGCTGGTCACTGAGCCCGCGCCGACGCAGACGCGATCACCGTAGCGATGACGCAAGTCGGAAATGACCCGGAAGCTGCCGGGTGTTGCAAGAGCGACTTCGACGAGTTTGATTCCGCCAACGATCGCGGCCTCGGCGGCCCGCAGCGCCGATTCAGCGGACGGCGCCCGCACAACGGCAAAGACTCGATGGGCGGCGACTGACTCGATCAGTTCGGCGTCTTTCATGGAAATATAGGACCTATAAGACCATAGGACCTATTCAGTTCTGTCTCAGCACGACGCGCGCAGGGGAGCCGTCGCCGTCCTTTACTTTCAATGGTAAACAGATGAGCTCGTAATCGCCGGGCTCAACCTCGCGTAGATCGAGCCCTTCGATGATTACTACTCCGGCGCTTAGAAGGGCGAGGTGTGTCTCCGGCTCGGCGTCGAACTTCTCCACGGAAAGATAATCTATTCCAACCACTTTGATGCCGTCGTTAATAAGAGAGCGAGCCGCGCCGGGTGTTATGTAAACATAGTCCTTAACAAAGCCTTTCTGGCTCCAAAGATAAGAGTTGCGAGTCTTGAACAACACTCGAGCGTCAACCGTAAAATCGAACTCCTCAAGCACCGTTTCATCGATGCATGGAGCAGTCACCTCAACGACTCGCGCGCGTCCGATCAGCAACTCGAGGGGAAGCTTATCCACCGTGTTGCCTCCGTCGATCAAGTGGAACGGCGAATCGACGTGCGTGCCGGCGTGAGAGCTAAACGAATAGCGGCTCAGGTTGTACTTCGCGTCAGCTTCGTTAACTTTCGTTCTGCGATTGATCTTGACGTGTGGATCGCCGGGATAAACTACCAGTTCCTTTGAGAGGGGAACGGTTACATCGTAGATTTTCATAACCCGCTTGGCCTTTCCTTGTACGGGACGCATGCTATTGGGGCTTGGAGTGGTTGTCAAATTCAGAACACAGAACAGTATGGATGAAGTCGTTCGCACATTGACGACGCTCGAGCTTTGAGAGCTCTCCTAACACCCCCAATTTCATGGGGGGGGCTGGAGTTTGGACATTTGAAAAGCACGCCGCCATAGACAGAACCCAATTTCGATGATAGCCTTCCGGCCAGCATTCTCAGAATGAAGTGGCTTGCAGCATGCCGTTGCAAGGCTGAGGTGGCAGCCAAACACAAGATCACTCAGAACCGGAATCGTTCCAAGATCGATCCGGCGGTATCACGTCTCACACGCGAGGAGGAACTCTGAAATGAAACTTACTACAACAAGACTATTACTAATGAGCCTAACGATGCTTATTGCAGCAGGCGGTGCGCTGGCTCAAGACCCACCGCCGCAGACCGAGGCGCCGGCTGGTGCCGGTCAGCGCCCACCCTTTGCCCTACCTACCCAGGAACCACAGCCCTACGACAGAGTCATCACAAAGGAAGCCAAATCCAAGAAGGGTCTGTTCACCGTCCACCAGGTGAAAGACAAGTATTATTACGAAATACCAAAACGTGAATTCAATAAAGAATTCCTGTGGGTGACCCAGATCGCGCGAACTACTCTGGGCGTCGGCTACGGCGGACAGCAGATTGGCAACCGAGTCGTGCGCTGGGAACGCAACGGCAACAAGATACATCTCCGAAATATCAACTACAGCGTGGTTGCCGATCCTAAAAAGCCGATCGCGCAAGCGGTGCAAGCTGCCAATAACGACTCAATCCTGATGGCTTTCCCGGTGGCTGCGTGGGGTCCGGAAGAATCGGCGGTTATCGATGTCGGCCGGCTGTTCAGCACCGACGTCTTCGAGTTCAGCGCCAGACAGCGACTCAGCGCAACCACCCTCGACCCTTCGCGGTCATACATCGAGCGCATCTCGCCCTACCCGGAGAACATCGAGGCCGAGGCCTCCCATACCTACACGCGGATAACCCCGCCTGCCGGACTCGGTGCTGCTTCGCCGTTTGCCTCTGGTGGTATGGGTCCGGGAAGCGCGACTGTTGTGCTGCACTACAGCATGGTCAAGCTGCCTGAGAAGCCGATGATGCCCCGTCTTTTCGACGAACGCGTCGGTTACTTTTCGGTAAGCCAAATGGACTACGGACGCGACGAGCATAAGGCTCCTGAACGCAGGTACGTTACCCGCTGGCGCCTGGAAAAAAAGGACCCCAACGCTGAAATCTCCGAGCCGGTGAAACCTATCGTCTATTGGATCGAT
This sequence comes from Blastocatellia bacterium, assembly GCA_035649735.1. Lineage (GTDB taxonomy): Bacteria > Acidobacteriota > Blastocatellia > UBA7656 > UBA7656 > Onstottus_A. The sequence goes on from DASRIZ010000414.1 coordinate 7,997, forward strand.
TCGGCGACGCCGACAAAGTGGGTCCCGTATATGAAGCGCGGCGTGGAGAAATGGCAGAAGGCCTTCGAAGCGGCCGGCTTTAAGAACGCGATTGTCGCCAAGTTGGCGCCGACGCCTCAACAAGATCCTGATTTCAGCCCCGAGGATGCGCGCTATTCGGTGATTCGCTGGCTGCCGTCGACGATCGAGAATGCCTCGGGTCCGCACGTCCACGATCCGCGCACCGGCGAGATCCTCGAATCCGACATCCAGTACTATCACAACATCATGAACCTGCAGCGGTCGTGGTATTTCCTGCAGGCCGGCCCCCTTGATCCGCGAGCCCATAAGCTCCCTCTGCCGGATGATCTGATGGGCACGCTTCTGGAATACGTCGTTGCCCACGAGGTCGGACATACGCTCGGCTTCCAGCACAACATGAAAGCGAGCTCGCTGTATCCCCAGGACAAAGTTCGCGACCGCGAGTGGGTTCACAAAATGGGTCACACCCCAACGTTGATGGACTATTCGCGTTTTAACTATGTGGCGCAGCCCGAGGACAAGATTGACCCGGCGGACCTGATTCCCGGGATCGGACCCTATGACCTGTGGGCAACGATGTGGGGCTACAAGCCAATCTCAGGCGCGCAGACTCCGGACGATGAAAAAGCGACGCTCGATCAATGGGCGCGCGAGCAGGACAAGACTCCGTGGTATCGATTCTCTACCGATGGCGCCGCGGGCAGCGATCCGGGCGAGTTGACCGAAGCGGTAGGCGACGCCGACGCGGTGAGATCGACAACTCTCGGAATCAAAAACCTGCAGCGAGTGTCCAAGATGCTGTTGTCGGCTACGACGTCCGAGAAAGGCGACCCGTATGACGACTTGAGCGAATTATACGGACGAATGCTGGGGCAGTGGACTCTTGAGCTGAATCACGTCGCGGCGATCGTCGGCGGGTTCAACACCCAGCAAAAACACATTGGGCAGGACGGAGTGCGATTTACTGCTATCCCGAGAACGAGACAGATGGAAGCGGTGAGGTTCCTAAACGACAACGCCTTCGTTACGCCAACCTGGGCACTTGATAAGGATGTCTTGCGAAGGATCGAGCCTATGGGCGCGCTCAATCGCGTTCGGAACGCGCAGAACAGTGTATTGAATAGCCTTCTATCCAGCGCGCGGTTTGCGCGGCTGGTTGAGCAGCAGGCAATCGACGGCGACGAAGCCTATCAACCGGCCGACTTCCTGGCCGATGTTCGAAAGGGCGTCTGGAAAGAACTGGACGCGCCTCAGGTCAAAACTGATGCGTATCGCCGCAATCTGCAGCGGGCGTATCTGGATTTGGCGAACAACAAACTCAACGGTGCTCAACAATCAGTCCCGGCTGGTTTACCGTCGTCGTTCGCAGGTTTGTTTGCCACTAGCGGCGACGAGAGACCGTTCTACCGAGCCGAGCTTCGAGCACTGAATACCGCGGTGGGCGCCTCGCTGGCCAGAACGACTGACCGGGCAACCCGGGTGCATCTGGAAGGTGTTCGCGATCGGATCGCCAAGATACTTGATCCGAAGTTTGCTGTGACTGGTGGGTCTACCCCAACGTTTACGATTTTCGGGTTTGACGATGTCGAGTCATTTTTGAGGAGCCTTGACAGCTGCTGGCCCGATTACATAGTTCGGCCGTAGAAAATCTGAAAGGACGGAAAGGACAAAAAGGACCGAAAGGAAGGCTCGTGACTTCCTGACGTCCTTTCAGTCCCTTCTGTCCTTTCCGTCCAATTACCGCTTACGCACCTTCTGCTTTAGCTCCAATAACAAGTCAGACAGTCTTCGGGTTTCAACCTCGTCGAGTTGTGCGCCCCCAAAGCGTACTCGGTTATAAAGCATCGTTATCTCGTGAATGGGCGACAGCCCCGATGCCGATGCGAACTCGAGCGGGGTCTGATCGGGCTCTTTCACCAAGCCGGCGCGACGCGCGATCGCCAGCATTTGCTCGTAAAAAAGCACCGCAGATTGACGAAAGTCGCGTTTGGCAACTCTTCGCCGCCACAAAGGTAGAATAAAAAGGCGGTGCCACCACGGCCCGTATCCTGTCGGCGGGAGGCCGCGCCGCTTGCGATACGCCATCACAATGTACAGCAACACGCAGGAGACGCTGAGCAGTGCGATCGCGCTCCCTATCAGGACGACTTCGAGAGTGGTCCATGTGCGATCGATGATTACTGTCGTTAGGATCGTTCGCGCCCAGGCCTTCGCGGCCAGATAATAGGCTACCAACCGATCCTTGCTCGCCAGCAGACGTTGTTGCAGATCGACCATGATCGAAGCTTGCTCATCGCTGTCAAGTGTGACGATATAGTCGAGCCAGAATACTTCCATCGCGTCGGCGTACTTTCTCAGTTTCGCCAGCAGCCCACCCTGTGAGTAATCGTTTATTCCCGCCGAGGGTGTTGGATCGAATTCGATCCAAGTCTGGGTGCGCGGGAAGTATGCCTCGACCCATGAATGAGCATCGCTTTCCCGCACGGTGTAAAGATCATTCAGGTTGTTGTACTCGCCCATCTGAAACCCGTTGACGATACGCGCCGGAATGTCTAACGTACGCAGCATTATCGTCATCGCGGTCGCAAAGTACTCGCAGTGACCTTCTCGTGTGTTAAAGAGAAAATCCGCTAGCGGATCGGCTTCGGCCCCCTTCAAGTCGAGGGTGTAAACAAACTCTGTCTTGAGATAGTTCTCGATCGCGCGGGCCTTGTCGTAAGGCGTCGCGGCGTTGCGGGTTATGTCGTGCGCGAGCTCCGAGACTCGGGGATCCAGGTTTTTGTACTTTTGTGTATAGGATCTGATCATCTTCTCAGGGGACGTCGCAGGAGAATCGAAGCGAAGCTCTTGCTCGGTCGGAATGCTAATATCCGACGACACGCTGTATATCGTTCGCCCCTTGAAGCCTTGAGACGAAAGCGCTCCCGTCGGTTTGTCTTTGATGATCGTGGCGATGGGTCCGCGCAATCTAAAAGCAACCTGGGCGGCAAAGAGCGTATCGGTTGAAACAGGCTCGAGGATGATCGCCTGCTCGATCGCTTCCACGCGGCGGGGATTCGTCGGATTCTTCAGACGGTTTTCATCCAGAACGTAGGTTCGGTTGAATTGCGCGTCAGCCTCCGGACCCTCCGAAGAACTCTTTTGCTGGGTTATCGCGTCACGACGCAACGGATCGCTAAATAGGCTCCAAACGCGTCCGTCGTAGTTCTCGAGCGCGACGCCTCTCCATCGCAGATAACGCGGCGGAGTACGATCCAACCGAACCCGCATTACGACACGCGGGTTCTTCTTGATCTTCGCTATCTGACCCAACTCCACGCGATCCGAGAATCCGGTGATCGCGTCACCGTCGTTGAACCCCCCGGCGACGCCGCCTCCTCCCAGCCGGGGGATCAAAAAGAAAAAAGGAAGGGTTAGCGCGGCGATAAGCACTATCTGAGCGAAAGACGCGCCGAGAAGATACCGAACGCGATTGTTGTTTGCCCCGCGCGTCGAATCCTCGTGAGCCCGATATCTTATTTGTTGTGGTTGCTGTAACGGGGTGACTATCTCTTCTTCAATATGGCTTACCTGGCGGCGCGCGCGCCGAATCTCAAACGCGGCAAGGGTCGAGATGAAGAAGAAGAGGAACGCCGCAAGCGACGCCACAAAAATAGCGTTAAAGGTGAGGCCGGCGGCCAGCAGCATCTGGAAGAACGCGATCAGATATAAAAACACCCAGTCTCGATCGCGTTTGGTTTGAAAAAGCTTTGCTGCCGACACAAACAGAGTCATGTGAACCAGCGCAAGAACCCGATTACTGATCAAGGCTCCGTCTACGAAGATAAACGGCACGTACCCTATGCTGAGCGCGCGCCACATCCATTCACGCAGCCGAAGACGCTGAGTGCCACGCGTGTCGCGGTAATAACAAATAATGACGGCAATTGAATACAGCACGATCGAGACGCCGTCGAGCGACCCGGTGAGAGCGATCGCCAGGAACGCTGTTGTAACGAGCGCGTATGAAGTTGTCCGGAAATAAGCTTCCATTTCTAAAGGTCCGTGGTCTGTAGTCCGTAGTCCGTAGTCCGTAGTCCGTGGTCCGTAGTCCGTGATCCGTGATCCGTAGTCCGTGGTCCGTGGTCCGTTTCCTAGCTACTGACTACTTCTGACTACGGACTACGGACTTCCTCACAAATCTTCCATAAAAACAACGTGGGCGCTTCGCCAGACGTGACCGGGTATCGTTCCTTTTTTGGCGGAAGTGATCAGCACCTTGAATCGGCGCTCATCGCGAAGCACCGGCATGTCGTCTAGCAGCCGCCACGCGATGCTCCCGTTTGTTTTACGCGTTGAGTCAGCCGGCGCCTCTGAGGATCCGTCCGGCTTTGACGGCGGTTTTCTCCTAAAAATCCAGCCTCGCCTGTGCGACCCCTCGTGAGTCTGATTAAGCTCATCCGGGAGCTCAGCCGGCTGAAGCGTGGCAAGCGATGCGAGTATCTTGTAAAGATGCTCGGGGCCAGAGCCAGACGCCACATTATGTTGCTCACTGGTTGATATTAATTCGACCTCGGCGCGTTCGAGGATGAAATGGTTCGCAAGCGACGCGGCCATCTGCACCGCTCGCTCGAACCGTTCGCGAAAGTCGTCCGCGCTCTGTTGGGCCTGCAGACCCGCTGAAGTTCCATCCGCGCGCGCCTGGTCGCTCGTCCGTGGATCAGCTCGATGTTGAGGGGCTACACGAGCGCTTGGCGGCACTGCGGTGTCAAATACGATCGTGAGCCGCCATTCATCCTCGCGCATGTGCTCGCGCACCATCATCGCCATCGACTTCGCGGTGGCTTTCCAGTCGATGTTGCGTATGTGATCAGAGGGGTGATATCGGCGAATAGCGTACAGGTCATCGCCGTAACCCCGAGCGTGACTCTCTATCTGTCCGGCGAGCATCGGCAGTGCGTGATAAAAATCATCGAGCGGCTGAGGTTTGGGATAGACCAGTATTTCTCCGGTAGCGTCGATTCGTTTCCACTTCTTGAAGAAACCGGCGGGAAATTTCGTGGCGATGCGAAATCCGGTTATCGGGTAACGACCACGCGCTTTGAAAGTGTGCTCGATGCGTTGGCGCGCGCTTGACCTGGCCGGCGCGAGCACGAAGTAAGCGAGCTTGCCCAGCCCGCTGTGCGAAGGAGAAGAAAGAGAGAGGGCCGGAGAGAGCGAGGGGGCGACAGGGCGACGGGGCGACGGTTCGACGTTCTCACCCTCGCCCCCTCGCCCCCTCGCCCTGTCGCCCCCTCGCTCTGTCTCCCCCTCGTCCTCGTCTTTTTCCTCCTCGCCGTCTGTCAGCGCTTCAACCATTAAGCTATAGCTCGGCATGAACCGTTTGTGATTCTGCAGCGTCACGCTGATGTTCGCAGGCTCACCAGTGAATATGTGATCGGGAAAACGCAGTTGAATCGAAACGTCTGCAAGCGAGATCCGCGCCAGCATGTTCGCTGCAATCAAAAACGCAAGCATCGCCGACAGCATCAGGTACAGAAGGTTGTTACCGTTGTTCCACGCGGCGAAACCAATAATCATCAGGAACACGATAAATAACAATCCCTCGATGGTGACGCTGGTTCTGATCGCAAAGCGAAGCAGCTCGAGACGCACGTTTCGCGCGAGCCGGGGAATGATATACAAGGCCCCAATAAGCGCCAGCACCAGCGAGATTGCGGCGGCGACGGCGGCAAGGTGAGTGCTGTGTTGATCCGCCGCTACCGAGCTGAGCAGCGCAATGATAAACGCCAAGCCGAGAAAGAAGACCGTGATAAAAAAATCGCGCCAGGCTTGCCGGTTCATGCTACCTCACAGCGGCACGTTGACGGTTTTAAGAATTTCCAGGAGGGCGGCTTGCGCTTCTTCCGAGCGGCGCAAACCGGTTGAGTAGCGTGAATTCACCACGATTCGGTGAGCGAATATCGGAACCACCAGCCGCTTTATGTCGTCGGGGATCACGAAGTCTCGACCTTCGACAAACGCCAGCGCTTGAGATGCGTGGTAGAGCGCCAGGCTACCTCGCGGGCTCACTCCGAGATCGAGAATGTCGGCGTCGCGAGTAGCTCTGACGATGCGAATCAGGTAATCGATCAGCGCCTCGTCGACTGTAACTTCTCGCACCTCGTGTTGCAGCGCAAGGACGCCGTCGCTATGCATAACCGGCACCACCCGGTCCACCGCCGAGTTAAGCGTCTGCTCTCTGAGAATTGTTTTCTCGTCTTCCGAGTCGGGATAGCCCATGCGCAAGCGCATCATGAAACGATCGAGCTGGGATTCCGGGAGAGGGTAAGTTCCGTGATGCTCGATTGGGTTTTGCGTAGCGAGCACAATAAAGGGCTGCGGCAATCGGTAAGTTTCCTGTTCGACGGTGACGTGCCCCTCGGCCATCGCTTCAAGGAGCGCGGACTGAGTTTTGGGCGTAGAGCGATTGATTTCATCGGCGAGGATTACGTTTGCAAAAATGGGCCCCGATTTGAACTCGAAGGTGCCGTTACGCTGGTTGAAAACCTCCAGGCCGACAATGTCCGAGGGCAGCATATCCGACGTAAACTGAATGCGTTGAAATGAGCAGTCAAAACTTCGCGCTAGCGTTTGCGCAAGGGTTGTTTTGCCGACGCCGGGGACGTCTTCGATCAGCAGATGCCCGCCGGCGAGGAGGGTGACCAGCGCAAGCTCAACGACATCGGATTTGCCGTGGATTACAGACTCGATTGTGGATTGGAGTTGTTCCAGCTTCCCGGCGGTCGTGATCACTAAGTCGATCCTCGCTCGAGCGTTATGGGGCGCACCAGAAAATCTAACACAAATGAACGCGGCGGGCGAAGCAAAGTTGCGGCATAGTCGTTTGGACTGCGCCGCCCTTTCCGCATTTGATGACGATGGCAGGTGTGGCGCCGCTTTCCCCTTGCTCTGGTGTTCCAGCGGTTTGCCGCCACAGTGCAAAAGCGCCGCCACGCACGCAAAGGTAACCGAATGCGGAAGGGCCGGCGCAGTCCAAATAGGGCTCTGAATCCAAACTGAGCCACTACCCTGTCCTCGCATTTATCGCCGCATTTGTTGACAAATCTAACATTCCGGAGTACATTTCGGGGCACCAGTGGCAGCTGTGAGTGCTCTCGGCAACCTAGTACTTCGATGAGATGCGAGAGCACCGTAAGTCCTTGCACTCTTTCCCACAACTTCAAGGAGCAGCACTATGCCAGCACCAGCCTTACAAGACGAAAGCCGAGCTGTCGTTGGTCGGTTCTTCGCGGAACTCTGGAACAAAGGTGACCTGAGTGTCGCGGATGAGCTGATCGATGTCGATGCCGTCAATCACGACCCTGCAGGCGCGCGGCTTGGCATTGGGCCGGAGGCGACCAAACGTCTGGTGACAATCTATCGAAAAGCGTTCCCCGATCTAATTCTCCAAACCGAACACGTGATCGCAGAGAAAGGCATGGTTGCGATCCATTGGGTGTCATCGGGCACACACCGCGGTGAGTTCTTCGGGGCTCAGCCGACAGGTAAGCGTGTCCTTCTGGACGGAATTAGCATCCTTCAGATTGATCGAGGGAAGATCTCCGAGGTCTTTACCAACTGGGACACGCTCAGCCTCATGAACCAACTCAGCAACCCAAAGGCAGATCGAGCTACCGATCAATTCGTCGAACATTAATCACAGGCAGTCCACGTAGTAACAAATCTATTCGTTTCTTATAGGGAGGAACGAATGAATTCGTTACTACGTGGATTTGCTGTCCTTGCATATTCCGTTCAATCCCATTAACTTCCCTCACTCGAACTGATCGGCAGGGTGTCGCTGATCCAAACCCCGAGACGACAAAACCAATGAAGATAAACCTCGAAACCAGGCTCAGGCATTCGCTGCTTATTGCCGGTCTGTTGCTAAGCCTCATCGCGACGGCCTGTGTTGCTCCGAAGCCGATCATTCAACTGCGGCCGACGATTATTCTGATTTCACTGGACGGGTTTCGTTACGACTATCTCGAAAAACACCAGCCGCCAAACCTGATTTCACTGGCGCGAGACGGCGTTCAAGCAAAATGGATGATTCCTTCGTTCCCAACCAAGACTTTTCCTAACCACTACGCGATCGCCACCGGGCTCTATCCGCAAAACAATGGCATTGTCGAGAACAGCGTCTTTGATAGGAGTTTCAATGCCACGTTCACGATGGGAAATAGAGAAGAAGTCCAGAATGGACGCTGGTGGTTGGGCGAGCCAATCTGGATAACCGCTGAAAAGCAGGGCCAGAAGTCCGCGCCGCTATTCTGGCCGGGCAGCGAAGCCGAAATAGCAGGGAAGCGGCCCACCTACTGGAAGCCCTACGAAGGGGCGATGGCTAACGATGCGCGGGTGTCAGCGCTGCTGGGGTGGCTTGATCTTCCAGCCGCGGACCGACCGACTTTTCTGGGTCTGTATTTTAGTGACGTAGACACCGCCAGTCATGACTTCAGCCCGGATGCCGTTGAAACACGCGACTCAGTAATCAAAGTCGATGGCGATCTCGGCAGACTTATTGAAGGACTCAAGACGCGCGGAATATTTACGCAAGTCAATCTGATAATCGTGTCCGATCACGGAATGGCTACGCAGAACCGTAACGATGTCGTTATCCTTGATGAATTATTTGACACGAAACTCGCGGAGAAGATTTTGTGGTCAGGCGAGATCGTCAGCATTTTTCCAAATCCCGAAACCGAAGAGAAAATATACTCAACTCTAAAAGCTAAGCTTCCGCCCCAGGCACAAGTCTATAGAAAGGCAGAACTCCCGGCGCGTCTTCATTACTCGAACAGTTCACGCATTGCGCCGCTCGTGGTTCTACCCAACGAAGGATGGACGATCTCTACCCGGAAACGATTTGATGAGATGAAGGCCCGGACGCAGAACAATGGATTGAAAGGCGGACACGGCTACGATAACGAGTTTGCCTCGATGCGCGCGATCTTTATCGGCCACGGCCCGGCGTTCAAGAAGGGCGCGGTGATCGAGCCGTTTGAGAACATTCAAGTCTACAACGTGATGACTCGGATACTCGGCTTAACCGCTGCGCCTAACGATGGTAATGATTCATTGGCGAACGCTGCCCTGGCCGAAGACAGCGCTCGCGCCCGATAGTCAGCCGACGGCTGATTGTTTCTTCGGTTGCCGGCGCCGCCTCGCACCAGAAACGAATAAATTCGTTACTACGTGGAGAATGGATGGCGAAAACGGGCTCAATAGAAGATCGCCTCATTGAGATCGCAACGCTTGGTAAGTCGCCCGATTCTCCCGAAAATCGGAAGCAGCTTCGAAAGCACCTCGCCGGCAAGACGGGTCCAGTGGTCGCCAAGACCGCGGATATCATTGCTCATCTTGAGAACCACGACTTCACCCCTGATCTCGTCGCAGCGTTTCATCGTTTCATTCCCGACGCGGTAAAGACCGACAAAGGTTGTGCGGCTAAGATTGCCGTAGTAAAAGCGCTGCTGGCTGCCGACTGCGATGATGAAGAATTGTATCGCGTTGGAATTCACCACGTGCAGCTGGAGCCGACCTGGGGTGGGCGCTCGGACACGGCGGGGCCGTTGAGGGCGTTGTGCGGTTTGGGACTCGTTCAAACAGGTTCGCCGGACGCGATGAACGAGCTTGCGGTGTTGCTAGCAGACGCGGAACCGGATGCACGAATAGGCGCCGCCGGAGCTCTCGGTCATTGTGGGCCCACGGCGGCGCCACTTCTGAGATTTAAGGTGCTGACCGGGGACGAAGAACCGGCGGTGCTCGCGGAATGTTTAACTGCGTTGATGACTCTGTCGCCGAGCGCTTCGTTTGAATTCGTGGCTCGGTTTGTCGATCCGAAATACCCGTTGCTATACGAGCACGCGTCGCTTGCGTTGGCGGAGTCTCGGCTGCCGGGCGTTTTCGAGTTATTGAAAAATAAGTGGACGGCAACCTTCGACCGGGAGTTCAAGCATACGCTGTTGTTACCGATGGCGATTACTCGATCGGAAGAAGCGCGCGATTTTCTGATCTCGGTTCTGGAAGCGGGTGAGCTAAAGATGGCGACGGCAGCAATCGCTGCGTTTGGCATATATCGCGAGGACGCGGTGATGCGAAAACGCGCAGAGGAGGCGATTGATGGACCTCACAAGGCCCAGTTGTTGGCGGCCCTGCGTCGCGTGTTTGAGTGAACCCGCAATTGTGTTCTTAGCGCCCTTTGCGGTCCTTGGCGTCTTTGCGCTAAACGCGATTTGCGAATTGAGTCTTTAGCGCAAAGACGCCAAGGACCGCAAAGACGCTAAGATGCATTACCATGCGGGGCCCATAGATGCCGCCGTATGCCGTAGAACAACAACCCCGCTACTAGAAGATAGATTACCGAATTGGCGCTTATGCACGCGCTCATGCCAAAGCGTTCGCTTGCAGCAGCGATTGCCACCGGCGCGACACCTCCCCCGATCCAGCCAAGCGAATTCATAAACCCGACTGCCGATGCTCGGCGCTCGGGCGGCACCACGTCGTGAAGCGACGCCCAGATGTTTGCATCGTACAGCCCTTTGAAATATCCAAACCCAGTCAGGGCTACGATGACAACTGGCACCGAGAGAGTCCACCCCGCAAGAAAAATGAACGGGACTCCCAGCGTCAATCCGATCGCTTGCGTCAACATGCGCCCGCCGCGATTTCCTTTTGCCAGCCGGTCCGCGAGTACGCCGCCGCTCAACACCCCGAGCACCGAAGCGATCTGCAAATAGGCGGTCGCGCTTATACCCGACATCGCCAGGCTGAGATTAAACTTCCGATATAGAAACGATGGCATCCAGGTCAGAAAGATCATCGCTACAAAGTTCGCGCCGATGAATACCGCCGTCAGAATTCGCACCATCGGGATGGCGAATAGTTCCCGAACGGTTTTGAGCGCGTTCTTCACCTCTCCGCCTCGGCCGGACGGCCTCGGTTCTGGCATCGAATCAGTCGAAGATGCGCGAGCGGGCTCACGCAGCACGACCAGAAGAAATATCCCGAGTAGGATTCCAAGAGAGCCAAACAGATAAAAGCTCGACCGCCATCCGTAATGCTGGCCAAGCACTCCGGCGACGCTTCCGCCGGCGATCGTGCCCGCGTAAACGCTGGACTGATGGATTGACATCGCGCGCGAACGAGTACCAGGGCCATGATAATCGCTGATCAGCGACATAGAAGCGGGAAAGTAAAATGCCTCACCGAAGCCTTCAAGCGCGCGGAACAAGACCAGGTGTGAGTACTTTGTCGAGAGCGCCGTAGCGATAGTTATCAGCGACCAGAAAACAAGACCGGCGATGATAAGCGTCTTGCGGTTGATTCGATCGCCAACCAGCCCAGCCAGCGGCCCGATTGCCGCATACACCCACATAAATGACGCCCCGACTATGCCCAACTGTACATCGCTAAGGTGCATCTCCGATTTGAGCAACTCGAAGACAGAGAAGATCGCCTGCCGGTCCGCGTAGTTAAAAAAACACACAAACCACAGCATCGCGACGACCCACCACTTGTAGGTTTCTGGTTTCTGGTTTTTGGTTTGGGGTTTGCGGTTGTTGGTTTCTGGTTTCTGGTTTGTGGTTTGTAGTTCTGCGCCGTCAGCTTTGTCGATCATCGTATGCTCTCGGTCGGCAACGTTCTCGCGAAGCGGCGAATGCCAGAGAACGCATAGATTCGTTACGACGTGGAAATCAGAAAGCACAAACCAGAAACCAGAAACCACAAACCAGAAACCAATCTTTATCCAGGCATATCGCGCAACTCGAGCTTCTTCGGATCGATCACCACGTGCTTGATTAGTTTGCGCTTCCAGGTGTAGGTGACGTGCACCAATCCGTCGCCCGTTTGTATGACGGCAGGGTATGAGTACTCGCCAGGTTGATCCTCCAGAGTCAATGCCGCTTTCCAGATTTTCCCGTCTGATGAAACCGCGATGTTGAGCGGGCTGCGGCCCCTCGTGGTGTGGTTGTACACCACCAGCGCCCGGCCGTCTCTGAGCACGACCGCATCAATGCCGGCGCTGGGATTCGGCAGCGAGGTGACCTTCATCGCGCTCCAGGTTTTTCCACCGTCTGATGACCAGCTCTCGGTAATCTTACCCTGACGGCTGCGACAGAGAATCTGAATTGCTCCAGACGGATGAACCAGTATCGCCGGCTGAATTGCGCCGAACTCATTGCGGTCGTTCAACGGCTCAGTCTTTTGCCACGTTTTTCCCAGATCGCTGGTTCGCTCCATATGAACGCGCCAGCCCGCGTGCTCGGTGCTCGAGCCGCATAGGATTGAGCCGTCACGCAATTGAACCGGTTTGTTCTTTATTGGTCCAAGGATGCCGTCGGGTAGTCTGGTTGGTTTTGACCACGTAGCGCCTCCGTCGGTTGAAGTCGTCAGCATCCCCCACCAGGTGCTTGGGCTTGGCCCGACCTTGTAGAAGAGCAGTAGCGGTCCGCGCTCGGGTTGAAACAACACCGGGTTCCAGCAGGGATAACGCAGATCGGGTTGTTGAACGCCGTTTGCGACTTCCACCACCTTGGACCATCCGCGCTTATCGTATCGTGAAACCCAGATCCCGACATCGGGATTTTTTTCATCAGTCCCTCCGAACCAGGCAGCAACCAGTACGCCTTTTGTCTGGACGATGGTTGAAGCGTGGCAAGAAGGGAAGGGCGCTTGATCGTAAATGAACTCAGTTTTGACAATCGCCGCACGACTCTGGGCGAAGGACTCAATCGGAATCAGCATTGTGACAATAATGGCGACACACATCACGTTCGTGACAAGTCTGTTCACTGATAGCTCTCCTAAAGTCTATGAGACTGCTCTTCAGTCTGTCGTGGGTCAGTACCAACTCCGGTTGGAATCAACAACCCGCACGATCGCGAAACCCAGAGCGCGAATTAGTATCAAATGTGCGGTAATGGAACAAGGGGAAGAGGCGCTCTCCAAAGGGGCCATCATCGGTTGCAGGAATAGGCGTTACTTCGCCAACATCGGACGAAGCGATCTATAAACCGTCTCTGTTACGATCCTTGTTCCTTCCTCATTCGGATGTATTCCGTCACGTTGATTTAGCGCGTCCATTCCTGCCACCCCGTCCAGAAAGAATGGGATCATCGGCACGTTGTATTCGCGCGAGAGATCGGCAAATGACTCGTGCACCGCTTTGCGGTATTCGATACCGGAGCTCGTCGGCGCTTCCATTCCGGCAAGCAGCACCGCAGCCCCGCGAGCTTTGGCGCGCACGATGATTGACGCGAGGTTCTTTTTCATCTCGTCAATCGGCTGGCCGCGCAAGATATCGTTCGCGCCGAGCTCGAGGATTACTATTTTGACGTCGCCTTCGAGCGCCCAATCAATCCTCCTCACCCCGCCTGCGGTCGTGTCTCCCGAGATCCCCGCGTTGACCACTTCATAAGAAAAGCCGTCCTCCACCAGCTTCTTTTGAAGCAGCGCCGGATAGCTTGCAGACGGAGCAAGTCCCATCCCTGCCGTCAGGCTGTCGCCGAATGCGACTATCTTCGGTAAACTCTTTGCAGGCTGCGCGGAAGCGGAAGGCGATATGGAGGTCGCTTCCTTCGGAGCTGTGCCCCTGCAAGCCGGAACCACCAATGACGCAATAAGAACGAGGTATATAAGAAAACGATTCATGATCGAATTATACAGGGTTTCCAAAGTTGTTCCCTCGGGCGCGGAGATGCTGACGATTCTTCATCCGCTCGATCTCATTATCCCGGATGGCCAGTTCATAGCGGTAGTCGGACCCTCGGGCAGCGGGAAGTCGACGATGCTTGGGCTTATTGCCGGGCTCGACGAGCCGACTGAAGGTGAAATCCGCATCGACGGCCAGACAATCACTTCCATGAATGAAGACGCGCTCGCGGAGCTTCGAGGCGCTAAAGTCGGATTCGTGTTTCAGTCTTTTCATCTGATCCCTTCGTTGACCGCGCTTGAGAATATTCTGGTCCCGATGGAGATCACAGGGGTTCGCAATGCGCGAGAACGCGCTAACCAGTTGATGGAGGACGTTGATCTGGTAGCGCGAGCGCATCATTACCCGTCGCAGCTTTCTGGCGGTGAGCAGCAACGGGTGGCAATAGCGCGCGCGTTCGCGAACGATCCGTCGATAATGCTTGCCGATGAGCCGACCGGGAATCTCGATTCTAATAACGGCCGCCACGTGTTCGAGCTGATGGTGGATATGAATCGAAAACGCAAAGCGACGCTTGTGCTGGTCACCCACGATCACGAGCTTGCGTCGTTGGCCGATCGGCGAATCTCGTTGCGCGACGGCCGAGTTGTGAGCGACAGCGACGAAGAAGCGCTGAGTCGCGAAGCAGAAACCGTGGAGGCGAGCCGCTCATGAGATTCATTCTACAAATGGCCAGGCGCGAGCTTAGAGCGTCGTGGCGCAGGCTGCTGTTCTTTTTTTTGTGCATCGCGGTCGGGGTCGGCGCAATTGCCGCCGGACGCTCGATGCTTCAAAACGCACACGCGGCGATGACCTCCGAAGCGCGCACGCTTCTGACTGCGGATGTCCAGCTTGACAGCGGCCGGCCGTGGGAGCCTGAAGCGCTTGAGATAATTGATCGCATGACGGAGCCCGTAGTTCAATCTCGAACCGAGACAATTGAATCGCCGACCATGGCGCGTCCCGCTGATTCCGCTCACGGCGGGGCGATGATGATCGAGTTGAAGGGTATCGACGCCAGCTTTCCGCTTCTTGGGGAATTCACTCTAACCAGCGGTGAATCGTTCGACTATTCGCTCGTCCAAAACAATGGGGCTGTCGTTTCGGTTGCCCTGCTGGACAGGTTGGAGCTTGGCGTCGGGGACAGCATAAAAATCGGAGTCGCTACATTTCAAATACGGGGCACCATCGACAAGGAGCCCGGGCGAGGCGCGGGGTTTCGAATCGGCCCGCGGGTGTTTATTGAAAGATCGGCGCTCGAAGCGGCAGGTCTCACCGGGTTCGGAAGCCGAGCGCGACGCAAATTGCTGTTCACGGTTCCCGAAGCCAAGATGGGAGCGCTGGTGCGGCAACTAAGGGACGCGCTCAGAAACAACCTCATCAACGTTCGCTCATACCGGGATTCACAAGAGAACCTCAATGAGTCGTTTCAGCGGGCGGAAGACTATTCCTCGCTGACCGGGCTTGTGATTCTCGTGCTTGGGGGAATCGGGATCTCGAATGTTACTCGGGTTTTTATCGAGCAAAAGCGAAAAGCGATCGCGGTGCTCAAGTGCATCGGCGCAACCGGACGAAGGATAACAGTCGCCTATCTCGCTCAGGTCATCACGATGGGGATTGTCGGAAGTCTGTTTGGCGTTCTATTCGGGAAAGGCGTTCTGCTTCTTATAAAGGGAGTGTTTGCGGATAAGCTGCCGCCGTATATGACGTACGGGCTTCGACCCGGAGCCGCCTTGCAAGGAGTCGCGGTTGGGATAATGATCTCAATCCTCTTTTCGGTGCTACCGCTTCTTCAGATTCGCCACATAAGACCCAACGTGCTTCTGCGCGATAACACCGGTTCCAAGCGTGGCCGGTTGGATCTGCTGCGCTGGGGAGTGGCGGGCCTGGTAATACTCGGTTTGTTGTTAGTAGTGTCGTGGCAAGGAGGCGGAGTACTTGTCGGACTGGTCTTCTTAGGAGGGCTGCTAGTGGCCGCCGGTGCGTTGTATCTTGGCGCGACGCTGCTGATCCTGCTCGTTCGTCATACACGGCCACTCACTTCGTTCGCGTTGAAACAAGCGATTAACAGCCTGCATCGTCCGGGTAATCAGACGCGAATCATCGTGATGATCGTGGGTTTGGGTGTTTTCGCAGTGCTCTCGGTTCAGTCGCTGCAGGCGAATTTCATTAGCGAGTTGGATCGAGGGCGTACCGGCGATCTGCCGGACATGTTTCTGATCGATATCCAAACCGATCAACGACAGGGCGTCTCCGACGTTGTCGCCGAGACGATGGGCGCGCCGCCGATTCTGGTTCCGACTGTGCGCACGCGAATGGTGGCGATCGACGGAAAAGACATCGACCTCAACGACACCGAGATGAAGCGTGAGCGAGGCCGCCTGGGAAGGGAATACGTTGTAACGTATCGTCCAAATCTGGAAAAGAACGAGTCGATAGTCGGAGGGAAGTTCTGGGACGAATCGCCTTCGCCGGACCCGGAGGTATCAATTGAGGAAAGCTTGCGTGGTCTGTCCGGGCTTGATGTTGGAGGCCAGATCACTTTCGACGTTCAGGGCCGCAAGATAACAGCGCGGGTGACGAACATTCGCCACGTCGACTGGCGAAACGCTCGAACCGGTTTCATGATTCTGTTTCGACCGGGAACGTTGGAGAACGCGCCACAGATGCTGGTGGGCGCGCTAAACGGTCCGGCAGGCGAGCTGGAACGCTCGCGATTTCAGCGGACGCTGGTAGATAAGTTTCCAAACGTTTCTGTTATCGATGTAGCCGATGTAGCTCGCGCGATCGAACGAATCATCAATAACATCACCCTGGCGGTGTCATTTGTCGCCAGTTTTGTTTTGCTCACCGGTTCGTTAATCCTGATAGGCTCGCTGGCGATGACAAAGTTCCAGCGCATATACGAAGTAGCGGTACTGAAAACACTCGGCGCTAAGCGAAAGGTCCTCCTGAAGATTCTACTGGCAGAGTACGGGTTGATCGGTCTGGTAGCGGGCATTATCGGGTCGCTGGCCGCGGTAGGGCTGTCTTATGCAACGTCTCGATGGGTTTTCGAAATTCCGTGGAGTTTCACACCGGCGGTAAATTTTGGCGGCGTCGGAGCAACGGTTCTGCTGGTTACTGTTGTTGGAACGCTTGCTACAGTTGACGTCTTGTCCAAAAAGCCGCTCGCCACGCTTCGAGCGCAGTAGATAGAGCAGCCAAATTCGACACCTCATTTGGAGTGCGCCGCCCTCTTCCGCATTCAGCGGCATTCGCATGCGTGGCGGCGCTTTCGTAGTGTGGTGTAAACGTCCGGGAAAACTGTGTAACGGTTCGCAGACGGCCGCCCGGTTCCACTCTCCTTCGAGCCGAGAACTTCATCCTCCGCTACCTGCAACGCTCGAGAGTTTTCCTGAGCCCTTATACCACACTACGAAAGCGCCGCCACGCATGCGAATGTCGCTGAATGCGGAAGAGGCGGCGCACTCCAAATAAGGTGTCGAACAAAAATTGGGGCGGCCACTAGAGGGCCGCCCCAACAAGTTCTCCATTGAGAGATTGAATGCGGTTTAGAACCCGCCCATTCCGCCACCGCCCGGCATCTGCGGAGCTTCCTTGTGCTCTTCGGGAATCTCCGAAACCAGAGCTTCAGTGGTCAACAGCAGGCCCGCAATGGACGCAGCGTTTTGCAGCGCGTAGCGGGTGACCTTCGTCGGGTCGACCACGCCCATCGCCAGCATATCGCCGTACTCTTCGGTCTCGGCGTTGAAGCCGTAGTTCGCCGCCTTGTTGCTTCGAACCTTGTCGACCACAACGGCGCCTTCCTGGCCGGCGTTCGCAACAATCTGCCGGATAGGTTCCTCAAGAGCGCGCTTCACAATTGCGACGCCGATTTGCTCGTCAACGTTCTCGAGGTTGAAGTTCTCTAGCGCCTTTTGAGCGCGAATGAAGGCGACCCCGCCCCCGGGAACAATGCCCTCCTCAACGGCAGCCTTGGTTGCATGCATCGCGTCTTCGACCCGAGCCTTTTTCTCCTTCAGCTCAGTCTCGGTCGCCGCGCCGACCTTGATCACCGCGACACCGCCGACCAGTTTCGCCAGCCGTTCTTGCAGCTTCTCGCGATCGTAGTCCGATGTTGTGTCCTCGATCTGAGCTCGAATCTGTTTGACTCGGCCTTCGATCTCGGCAGACTTGCCGCCACCTTCAACGATCGTCGTATTGTCTTTGTCCACGACGACTTTCTTCGCGCGTCCGAGATCAGTGAGTTGAATGCTCTCGAGCTTGATGCCCAGGTCCTCGGTGATAGCCTTGCCCCCGGTGAGAATCGCGATGTCCTGAAGCATCGCCTTGCGGCGGTCGCCGAACCCCGGCGCCTTCACTGCGCACACTTGCAGAGTCCCGCGCAGCCGGTTCACGACCAGCGTAGCCAGCGCTTCGCCTTCAACATCTTCGGCGATGATCAGCAGCGGCTTGCCCCCGCGCGCAACCTGCTCGAGAAGCGGAAGCAGATCCTTCATCGACGAAATCTTCTTCTCGTGAATGAGGATTACCGCATCTTCGAGGATAGCTTCCATTCTTTCGGGATCGGTTACGAAGTAGGGTGAGAGATAGCCGCGGTCGAACTGCATTCCTTCGACGACTTCGAGGGCGGTCTCCAGCGTTCTGGACTCCTCAACCGTGATCACGCCGTCCTGTCCGACTTTGCTCATCGCTTCTGCGATCAGATTGCCGATGGTTGCGTCGCCGTTGGCCGAAATGGTTCCGACTTGAGCGATCGCTTCGTTGTCCTTCACTTTCTTGGACAAGCGTTGGATCTCTTCGACGGCCTTTTCTACGGCCTTATCGATACCGCGCTTGAGAGCCATCGGGCTCGCTCCGGCGGCTACGGTCTTCACGCCTTCGCGGAAAATCGCCTGAGCCAGAACGGTCGCGGTGGTGGTGCCGTCGCCGGCGATGTCGGAGGTCTTAGATGCGACCTCGCGGACCATTTGCGCGCCGGTGTTCTCCAACTTGTCTTCCAACTCGATTTCCTTAGCGACAGTGACGCCGTCCTTGGTGATGGTCGGTGACCCAAACTTCTTTTCGATGACGACGTTACGACCCTTGGGGCCGAGAGTCACTTTGACCGCGTCGGCCAGCCGATTCACTCCCGAGAGCAGTGCTCGTCGTGACTCCTCCCCGTATGCTATGTGTTTAGCCATTTGTTCCTCTCCTGATTTTAAGAATTGCTATTTGCCTTTTCCTTTAGCCTTCGTGTGCTCGGAAGCCCTCTCAATCACGCCGAGTATGTCGTCTTCGCGCATGATCAAATACTCTTCGTCGTCGAGTTTGACTTCTGTTCCGGCGTACTTACCGAACAACACGCGGTCGCCCTCTTTGACGTCCAGAGCCACGCGCTCGCCGCTATCGAGCTTCTTTCCAGCCCCGGCGGCGATAACCTCACCCTCTTGTGGTTTTTCTCTTGCGCTGTCGGGAATAATGATGCCCCCACGGATCTGCTCGCCTTCCTCGATCCGCTTGATGATCACACGATCTTGAAGCGGGCGTATACTTGCCATACCTTTGTTGCTCCTTTCGATGAATTGAAGCTAACCGCCGATAGGTTGGTCCTACATGTGCGCGTTAGCACTCTCAAGTGAGACTGCTAAGTATATGTTTGTGGGGATGGTCTGTCAATGAGTTATCGAGAATTCTAGGCGGTTATCCGACAAACTTCGGTTTGTCGACATCACGGTCACAAGCGACAAGCTGAACTTTTTGTCGGACAAGGATTTCCTCACTCTGCTCTCCAATAGTTTCCTTTGCAGCGGTTCGGTCATCAGTCATAATCCATGTGCTTGGCAAACGTCAGACCCACCAACCGGTCGTCGTCAAGCCGGACGAATCAGGTGCAGGCCTTTCGTTCAACAACTGGCGGCTGAGAAACGGCTACTTAAATCGGGATTATGACTAGAGCAATCAAACGATTTCTTACCACCACGGCTATCATTGTTTTATTCGCGGTAGCTACTCTTGCGGATCCGCAGATTCCTCAGCCGCAAGGTATGGTCAGCGACTTTGCTGGAAAAATCAGCCCCGGAAACAAAGACCAGATCGAAACGCTGCTTCGAAACTTTCGAGACCGCACAGGTATTGAAATAGCGGTGGTGACTATTCCATTCGACGACATGCAGGGCTATCCGATCGAGGATTATGCCCTTCGATTGGGCCGGGGCTGGGGTCTCGGACGTGATTCCCAGAAGCGCTCTTTGTTGCTTCTTGTTGCGATTAAGCCGGCCGATAATCTGGGACGGTACCACGGCGGCACCAGGCTTGAAGTCAGCCGTCATCTTGAAGGCGACGTACCTGACATCCTGGCAGGCGAGCTGATTCGCAAAATGCGCGATGACTTTAGCGCAGGCCGCTTCGATCAGGCACTGACAACCGGGACGCAGACTATTCTCGCGACTCTCGCTCAGAGACTGGGGATCTCGATGGACGGAATCGATTCGACCCAGGTGGCCCGCCAACCGGTCCGTCAGCCGGTTCGCCCCCGCGGTCGCAGCGGCGGCGGAATATCTCTTTTTGCGATCATCATCATCGGTTTTGTGATCTTTGCGATCATCCGCGGATTTTTTGGTGGCCGTCGCGGCGGCGGCGGGGGTCGCGGCGGCGGCATTGGTTCCGATTGGTTGCTCTGGGCGATCTTATTTGGAAGCGGAAGAGGCGGAGGCTTCGGTGGATTTAGTGGCGGAAATGACTCTGGCTGGGGCGGCGGCGGTGGAGGCGGCGACTTCGGTGGATTTGGCGGAGGCGGCGACTTCGGCGGGGGCGGGGCGAGCGATAGTTGGTAGCGTGGAATAGATCGTGCCAACGCGCTTGATCTCACCCGATCCGAGGTGCGACAAGGGAGGAAATCTTGGCTGATGAATTAAGTGAGCTAAAGGGCAAGCTGACCGAAGCACACGGAGACAATCTGAGATCGGTAGTGCTTTATGGGTCAGCGGTCGTTGGCGGGCAGCTCGATGACGACCGGCCAAAGAAGGTTTTAGTCGTGCTCGATCGAATCGCGCCGGCTGACCTGAAGGCCGCGCACGACGTAGCCGAGTGGTGGCGATCCGTCGGAAACCCGGTGCCGATCTACTTCACCGCGAGAGAGATGTCCGATTCATCGGATGTGTTTCCGATCGAGTTCATCGATATGAGTCAGGTTCGTCACGTCCTTTATGGCCGGGATCCGTTTGATGGACTCGACATCAACACTCAGAATCTGCGCCACCAGCTCGAATATGAGTTACGCGCTAAGCTCCTGAGACTTCGCCGGCTTTACATTCCCGCGTCACAGAATGCGAATCAGTTAGCCAGGCTGATGGTCGAATCATTGGACAATTTTGCGGTTCTTTTTCGCCACGTATTGCTGGTGCTGGGGAAGGAAGGTTCGTTTGATAGACGCGAGTGCGTGATACGGCTTGCTGAAGAGCTTCAATTGGACAAAAAAGTTCTGGAGCGCATCTTCGTGTATTCGGCGGATGAAGAAGTGTGGCTTGAATCCGAAACCAACGAAACCTTCGCAAAGTACCTGATCCAAATTGAGAAGGTGATAGAAGTGGTGAATGAAACGTGAAACGTGATGCGTGACACGAAAACCTTCCGGCTCTAGTCACGCATCACGTTTCACTCATACGCATCACGTTTCATTCTCACGTCAGCTTGACTTGCTCTAATCCCTTTGGTGTCAGATAAAGCTTTTCAAGTTTTTTCGTCAGATACTCAAATGCATCGTCAACCGAATCTGTTTTGTGAAAGATCTGAAGATCATCAGGACTGACAACGCCCCACCGCACCAACGCGTCGAAATTAATGATTTCATCCCAGAATTTGGAGCCGAAAAGGATTACCGGCATTGTCTTGCTGGGCTTCTTTGTTTGAATCAGCGTCAGCACTTCGAAGAGTTCATCCATCGTTCCAAACCCGCCGGGAAAGACCACCAGCGCTTTTGCGGGGTAAACGAACCAGAATTTCCGCATGAAGAAATAGTGGAAATTGAAGATCAACTCGCGCGAGACATATTGATTAACTTCTTGCTCCATCGGCAACTCGATGTTCAGACCGATAGTCTGACCGCGAGACATCGAAGCCCCACGATTGGCTGCTTCCATCATTCCCCGCGATCCACCCGAACAGACGATAAAGTGATGATTCCCGGTCAAGCTCTTTGACCACTCTGTTACCCTTCGCGCAAGCTCCATCGCGTCGTAGTAGTAGCGCGCCAGGTTAATCGCCTGCTCGGCTCTGGTAATTCTTTCCCGCATTTCGGTCGTTAGCTCGTTGAGCTCGTTTGCTTCTTCCTTAGCCTTTTCAAGTTCGTCGGCGGCGGCCTCAGGCGTCATCGACCGGGCCGACCCGAAGAACACAATCGTGTCGCGAATCCGATGCCGCCGGAGGCGCGTCGCGGGCTCGATATACTCAGCCAGGATTCTCAGCATTCTCGCTTCCTGGCTCTTCATGAACTCAGGATTGAGATACGGAAGTGGTGGAATGTTTGAATGGTCGGGCCGGGACATGTCGATTTGAGGGTACGGATGAACCAGCGGCAGACAAGGTCAATCGCCGATTCGTTTGAACCGCGTGTTTATGAACTCACTTTCCAGATTTCGCGCAGCAGGTTCCACGCGAGCATTAGCCCAAAGAAAATGCTGAAGAGACCCGCGATAATCCTTATCCGCCCGTTGATCAGCGACAAACGGCGCGCGGTAAGTGCAAAGGGGAGACCGATAACAGCGCTCATCAAAAGCATCCCACCTATTGAGCCGATCCCGAACACCGCGATGAAGACCATGCCAAGCACGACTGAAGGAATTGTGGTGAGCACCAAGAGTGTGAGCGCCGCGCTTCCCGCTATGCCGTGCACCATACCGACGATGAAAGGTCTTCGACCAAGCCTGAACAATCGGTGTTGATGGATATGCCCAGCTTGCGTGTGAACGTGGACGTGAGTATGCGGTGATTCGGTCTCATCATGAGCGTGTGTGTGGGTGTGAATCCGCCAACCGCCTTCTCGCGTCGCTCGTAGTATCGTGGTGACTCCCAGCGCGATAAGCATCAGAGCCACCGGAATCTCCATCCACAGCGCGACACGTTCCGGTATCGATGCTCGAAGCACCAAGATCACAACGCTCACGGCAAGGAGCGAGGTGGTGTGTCCCAGTCCCCAAAAAGTACCAACCAGCGACGAGCGTCGAACGCTTTTGTTCTCACTTACTATGGTTGACACAGCCACCAAGTGGTCCGGGTCGAGCGCGTGTTGAAGCCCCCAGACGAATCCAAATGTAAGTGCCGCAGTGATGCTTGAGTCCATCTTCCCGTTCCAGTTCAGTACAATTTTGATTGTGAGGGCTCGGACAGCGTGATGATAACACATCGATTGCGCGACTTCTAAGGTGATCAGACGCGCGGCGTCGAGCGATTAATTCGATGTGATCGGGAACGGCATGAAGCACAACAGGAAAACGAGCAAAGCGAGAATCGCCAGCCCGATCCTCGCGCTGCCAAGAGGCTCCTCTTGGATCACCGGTGGATGTCCAACTTTCATCAAGAACAACAACACCAGGGTCCACAGTATATACACAGGCGGTTGATCCCATACAATTGATAACACCGCCAGCGCGGCGCATCCGAGCGCCACAATCCGAGAAATCCACATATGCGCCCGTCGGCCGGCGACCGCGTAGACGACGTGTCCTCCATCGAGCTGGCCCACCGGAAAAAGGTTCAAGGCCGTCACCAGCATTGTGCCCCACGCCGCCCAATAAATCGGGTTCCACTCTATCCACTTTGGCAGCCCGAGTACCTTGGAAAGCAGAATAAACAGCAATGGGTCGTTGAACTGTACGCCTCCCGCTCCGCTGGCTGCGGAAACCGCCGCGGGCGGTGCCGGAGTGGCGAAGATCAATCCAATAATCGCGGCTGGGAGTGCGAATGCGAACCCAGCGAGCGGTCCGGCGATTCCTATGTCAAACAGCGCTCGCCGCGACTTGATCGGTTCTTTGATCTTGATAACTGCTCCAAGGGTGCCGAACAGGGTTATCGTTGGCGGCGCGGGAATAAAGAAAGGCAAAGTTGCACGAATACCATAGTGTCGGCACGCGAAGTAGTGTCCCAATTCGTGTGCCCCCAGGATCATCAGCAGGGTGAAGGTGAACAGCAGACCCTTTGCCAGGGGGTCAAGATTCCCGGTCGCTGCCTCTTTGAGAACCGCGAGGGTCGGAGAGATCAGTAAGCCCAGAATTGATGAGTCCTCTTGTACCTGGACGGTCCAGGCGGCTCCAGTTAGCGTGGTGGTTATCGCAGTGGTTACAAGCAGGACTGTATGGAGCATCACCCGAGACGGAGACAGCTCGGCTTCGCGTTCTCGGACTACCGGTTGTTGTACGGGCTGAAACTCGGTGAAGAGATAGGGCTGTTCTGTGTTCTCCACAGGTTCAGAATACAACCCGGGATCAGTTAACTGTCAACTCATTCGGATTCAATCGCGACGGAGATTGGTTCAAAAAGATTTACGATTGAAGTTCCTTGCCCGGCTTGAAGCGGATAGTCTTGCCCGGCGGAATATCGGTGACTTCTCCAGTTCGAGGGTTGCGTCCAACGCCGCGTTTGCGAGGCTTCACTACAAAGACGCCGAATCCGCGGAGCTCGATGCGCTCGCCGCGCTGCAGAGCGTTTTTCATCGCCTCGAAGAGCGACTCTACTGCGATCTCGGCTTTGATCTTGGGAACGCCGGTCTTATCGGCGACCTGATTGACGATGTCTAACTTGATCACAACAGCCTCCGCCCACGAGATGAATTGAAAAACTTAGAGTTAGCTTTAGTGAGGGCTGCATTATAGGAGCCGACCAGAAGGGTGTCAACGCAAAGTTTGTCGGGCAAGCAGGACATAACGCTTCGCGGACGTTCCCAGCTTTGATAGACTGTCAGGTCTCGATTCCAACCTCGCCTGTTGAGGAAAACAATGACAACGTCTGAGGGCAAGATTGACGAAAAACCGCCGACCGATGGCTTGCAGAAGCTCGATGCAAAGAACGCCGCTGCGTTTGAGGGGGGCGGAAGCGAACGGATTGAACGACATCATGCTTCGGGAAAGATGACCGCCCGCGAACGCGTCGAGTTCCTGCTTGACGACGGGACCTTCGAAGAGTTCGACCGCTTCAAGAAACACCGCTCTCTTGACTTCGGGATGGAAAATCAGCAGTACCCCGGTGACGGCGTTGTCGCGGGTCACGGGCTGATCGACGGACGGAGGGTCTTTGTGTTTGCCCAGGATTTTACGGTGTTTGGAGGCTCGCTCTCGGAAACAAACGCCGAAAAGATCTGCAAAGTCATGGACATGGCGATGAAGGTTGGCGCGCCGGTCATTGGTCTCAACGATTCCGGCGGCGCTCGCATCCAGGAGGGAGTCGTTTCGCTTGGAGGCTACGCTGACATCTTCCTTCGCAATACTCTGGCGTCCGGAGTAGTGCCGCAAATATCGGCGATAATGGGTCCCTGCGCGGGTGGCGCGGTTTACTCTCCGGCGATTACCGATTTCAACGTAATGGTGAAGACCAGCTCCTATATGTTTATCACCGGTCCGGATGTAATAAAGACAGTCACACACCAGGATGTAACTAAAGAAGAGCTGGGCGGTGCGATGACTCACAATAGCGTCTCCGGCGTAGCGCACTTTGCCGCTGAGAACGAC
>DASRIZ010000415.1:0-60613 GCA_035649735.1 Blastocatellia bacterium
ATCGCCGAAATCTACCAGGAAAACCTGCAGGATTTGGACGGGGCCGCCGCGGCTTACAGAGAGTTGATTTCGTATTTCCCTACCTCGGTGCTGGCTCGCGAAGCGCGCGCGGTGCTTGCGCGGTTTGAGGCTGAGCTGAGGCATCGGCCTGTGGATGTGATTGCCGCCTCGCATCGGATAGATCGGCAAACGGGTACACCAACTCTAACAAACGTTCGAAACTTCGGCGGACCGGAATATGCTCGCGTTGTGGTAGACCTCTCGGATCAAACCCGCTTCGCCGAACGCCGCGTCGGTAACCGCCTGAGTATTCAACTTAACGGCGCCGCTATTTCATCATCGCTGTTGGGCCGGCGGTTTATCGTCGGCGACGGAAGCCTGCTGAAACGGATCGTTGTCGCCGATGGCGAAGACGTTGCTCAAGGTTCGGTGCAGATCAATATTGAAGTAGGTTCCCTGTCGAGTTATTCCACGTTTCGGCTTTCAGAGCCCGAGCGCATAGTGATCGATCTCCACGCCGCGGGATCTCGGGCAAGGCCAACCTCGTACGAAGGTCCCGTTTTGGCGTCGCACTCTGAGGCGCCCGGCCGATCCGTGCCGGCAAAAACCGATCTTCGCGACTCGCAACCGCGCGCCAATATCAGCGCGGCCGAAAGAAACTCGCTGAAGTCGCTGCCCGAGATCACCGATCCGATCCTGCCGCTTGCGCCTGGGAGTACAAGTCCTGCGGCTACCGCAGCGGACGCGCTCGCCGCAAAGGTAGATGCTAAGGCGGCCGAGTCGCCGATCAAACGTATCGTGATTGATCCCGGCCACGGCGGTCACGACACCGGGACAATAAGCGCAACCGGGATGCGCGAGAAAGACCTGGTACTAGATGTGGGCCGGAGGCTCAGGGCTTACATAAAGAACAACTATCCTGACATTGAAGTGATAATGACTCGGGACACGGATCGATTTGTCGCGCTTGAGGAACGAACGGCGATAGCGAACTCACGAAGCGCCGATCTGTTCATTTCCGTTCATGCGAACGCAAGCCAGTCGCGCGCGGCCTCGGGCGTCGAAACGTTCTTTGTGAGCCCGGATCGCGCCCCCGCTGAAGATTCGCAAACAGCGGCCCGCGAGAACGCGCGTATCGCAAGCCAAAAGGCCGGAGAGAAACCCGAGGCTATGTTTGCCAGCGTGACGATCGGAAATCGTGTAGCCGAATCGCGCGAGCTGGCGAGGTATATCCAGGCGGGTCTCGTTCGCGGCATCGGCGCGCAGTCGCCGCGCACCGCAATGAATCGAGGTGTCAAGCACGCGCCCTTTGCCGTGCTGCTTGGCGCGGCGATGCCGAGTGTGCTGGCTGAGGTTTCTTTTCTCTCCAACCCAAAGGACGAAGCGTTGCTTCAGACGAGTCAATTCCGCGAACGGGTAGCGGCGTCGCTGTATGCCGGTCTTAATGCCTACCTCAAGAAGAATCGCGCCGGTGAATCAAAAAGCTAAGTAGCTGGTCTCAAACGAGGCATTTAGATACGGCTCACCTTTTGCCTGAGAATCCGTCCAATTCCCGGCAAGAAACGCGCCACACTGTCAATCGTTTCAAACGACTCGACACCTTGTACAAACGACCGCGCAACCACCAGACAGAACAATCTTCCTTCTGCTACGCCAGCCATGGAGTAATCCGAGGCTTTCTTTTTTCGACTCATTAGTAGAAGTTCTTCCGCGGTCGCTTCATCCTGCGCTTCTACGACAAAGATCACTAGCATTTGACTATCGTGGTTCGGGTGTTGATTAGGACGAAGCTTCGCGCTTATCGAACCGCCCGCGCGAATCGCTCTCAATGCTTTTGGGGTCTTATTCTTTTTCGACTCCAGCCAAATAGAAGGAAGACTAGTCGCGACCTGGATTGAACTGGGCTGGTACTTGTCAGTGGTGATCAATTCCGCTATTTCCATGACTATTTTTTTCAGGTCATAGGTTGGATCGTAATGCTCGAACCCCCAGCCAATGAAACCCGTGCCATCACTGGTCTGAACCTCATCGTGGCCCCACGAGTTTCGCAGATCTTTGTCTTCCGGTGTCCGATTGCTGAATCCGAGAATCAAATCTGAACCTGGTCCTGAAAGGGCAGCTGCATCCTGGAGTAATCTATCTGGATCTTCACCTATTCTACTTGCTGAATGATAGATCAAACTAAGCGCCAGAAGAACGTCCCGATAATCCGTCCGTTCCTGCTCGATCATCGCAATGGCTGTCAGTCCGCTCACAACCCAGTCCGCATCTCGTTCGCGGATAGCAAAGACCGCGGCGCGATGACTAAAAGTAAGGAGAGTATAGAACTCATCCATACTGATCGCTGCTCGCATATCTGCACGCGCTTCTGCATCACTCTCTGCGAAACGTTTGCATAGCTCGACGAGCGCTAAATCGAGAGAATTCTGATTGGGATTAATCAGACTCTGCTCACCTCTCCAGAAGTCGTACATTCCGTCGGGCACCGGAGACTGCGACAAGGCGCCCTTTTGCTTCCGTCTGTGTTCAGCCGCTTGTGCCTCGGCCAGCTCCTGGCCTATCACGTATACGCCTCTGTCTTGGCGCCGCTTCCATAGCGCCAGTACGACCAGCGCGACTACTAGACCCGCTGCAACAGCTAGTAGAGGCCACGTTCTCAAGTGTTTATACCTCCAGGCAACGACAGGTGATTGTCGAGTCTTGGCTTATATCTAAAGAGTCGGCGGTGGGCATGGCGAAAATCTAACCTTATCGAGTGTTGAGAGACAGATGAGTCGTCCGAATTTCAGCGTTTGCTGGAATCGCCGCCGGTTCTGCTCACGTCACGCATGCTGACGTACCCGACAATCAGCCCATTCGAATCCAGAACAACCGCTCGGCCGAGACCATTTGTCGCCAACATCGACTGAGCTTGAAGTATCGGAGCGCTGGCGCTGATAAACATCGACGCGTCAACCGGGCGCATCACTTCACGAGTCTCGAGAGTAGACCACTCCTCGCGAGGCACCTGCTTCAACTCTTCCAGCAGCAGCATTCCGTGAAGCCTTCGTTCGAGCACAACCGGAAAGCTGGTGTGATGATTGTTGTTCAGCACCTTGTTGATGAAATCCGTGATCTTCATGTTTGGCGGGATTTGCACCACGTCGCGATTCATCACATCCTCAACCGTCCCGCGCTTTACTCTCCAAACGCCGCGGCTGCGGCCTTCGGTTGTGCCGAGCATCAATCCGATCATCAACCCGATGATCATCATCCACAAACCGGTTATTCCATAATCGGGAATCATGATGAATGAGTAAATTCCGCCGACGATCAGTGTGATTGCGATCATAAGACCGGATCGGATCGCGAGCTGCGTCGCCGCCCTGAAGTTCTTGTTGTATCTCCACAGAAGCGCCCTGAGCACTCTGCCGCCATCCAGCGGCAGCCCCGGCAGGATGTTGAAGCCAGCCAGAAACCAGTTGACCAGACCGAGATGACGAAGAACCTGGCCGAACCCCCGGTGAGTTGTGCCTCCGAGCAGGGCCTGGGTGGCGGCGAAAAAGATTGTTCCTATGACGAAGCTGGCGGCTGGGCCGACGACCGCGATCTTAAACTCTGAAGAGGGCTGCGCCGGCTGGCCGTTTAGCGACGCCAGTCCTCCAAACATATAGAGAGTGATGTTGCCCGTACCGAGCCCCTCGGCCCTTGCCATTATTGCGTGCGCAAGCTCGTGAACAAGTACCGATGCAAACAACAACAAGGTCGTCAGTAGCCCGAGCGCCCAATACTGCACTAAAGACAATCCCGGCGCTTCTCGCGGCAGAAGACCCGACGCAATAGCCCACGCGTAAAATGGAAAGACCGGCAGCCAGCTGTAGTGGGCGTAGATCGGGATGCCAAAGACTCGGCCAAGGTAAAACGGTTTTGGATTGAGATTCATTAGTTGAGATTCATGAGCTTTGAGGAAGAAGGCAGAAGGCAGAAAGCAGTAGGCAGAGTAGCCGTGGCCCAGAAAGGCTGCCTTCTGCTTTCTGCCTTCTGCTCTCTGCTTTCTGCCTGTCTTTGCCGTAATCCACGCTCGGAAAAGTCTACCTTTCGCCCGCCGGAGCAACAAGCAGCGGAGGGAGAGGGGGGCAGAAGGCAGAAAGCAGAAGGCAGAAAGCAGAAGGCAGAAGGCAGAAGGCAGAAAGCAGACTAGGCAGTAGCCAGAAGGCTGCCTTCTGCCTTCTGCCTTCTGCTTTCTTCCCACATAGACCGCGCTGCAATCAATAGCCTATAATCAAGCGTCGCTAAATTGGAGTTCTAATGGAACTGTTTGTCATCCGGCACGCGATCGCCGAACCGCTCGGCAAGCAAAACGAATTCTCCGACGAGAAACGTGCGCTTACCGCCGAAGGAAAGAATCGGATGCGCGAGGTTGCTAAGGGCCTCGTAAAGCTTGGGGTAGAAGTTGATCTGATACTGACCAGTCCACTCGTGCGCGCAGTCGAGACGGCCGAAATCGTAGGCATCGCGGCGGGTCTCACAAAGAAAGAGATCAAACTGACTTCCAACCTTGCGCCCGGCGCTTCACCGGAGAAACTGTTTGCTGAGATCAAGGGACTCTCCGGCGTTGAAGCCCTTGCGCTTATCGGTCATCAACCTGATCTTGGCGGTGTGATTTCCCGGATAATTCAAGCTGACGGAAGCGAGCTTTCCATCCAGTTGAAGAAGGGCAGCGTCTGTTGTCTAAACATAACTGAGACGGTCCCCAGGCTGCGCGGTGATATGAGTTGGCTGCTGACGCCAAGACAACTGCGCGTGGTCGCAAGAGGCGCGAATTGATTCCGCGCAACCGGGGCTCCGTATAGAGAACGAGTGCTCTCCGACCCCGCGCGCGCAACTGATTGAGGTTTACACTTGTACGTCTTAGCAATCATCGTTGGACTGACCATCGGGATCACCGTCTGGTTCCTCGCTTCCCATTGGATCGCCTCTTCGATCACATGGGTGGAAGATAGGCGTCCAGAACTGGTCGGTTCGAAGCAGTTGCGAGTCGGGGAAGCGGTCGCCTGCGGCGCATTGGTGCTTGCAACTTTTGCGCTCGCGATTTGGATTACACGAATGCTCTGGGTTCAAATCCGATAGCGCGGCCCGCGATGATCACATTCGATCGGTTTTGTTTGTCAGTTCCCGCTTGAGCAACTTCCCCGTCGGCCCTTTTGGAATATCCCCCACGAATTCTATCGATTTAGGACACTTGAAGTCGGCCAATCGATTTCGGCAAAACTCAATGAGTTCCTGCTCGGTTGACTGTTTGCCGTCACCAAGCACGACGAAGGATTTCACCTCTTCGCCATAGAGTTCGTCAAACACGCCAACAGTCGCCGCGTCTTTCACCTTCGGATGGCGGTAAAGAACCTCGTCTATCTCGCGCGGGTAAATGTTCTCGCCACCGCGAATGATCATGTCGCTTTTGCGATCTACAACGTAGAAGTAGCCATCTTCGTCGGCGTAGCCCAAATCCCCGGTGTGAAACCATCCCGAACGGAACGCGTCGCGATTTGCGGCTTCATTCTTGTAGTAGCCCTTCATTATGTTCGGCCCGCGCAACACGATCTCGCCCACCTGGCCTGGACCAAGCGATCGATCGTTGTCGTCAAAAACGCGAATCTCGTTTCCGATCGGTAGACCAACCGAGCCAGCTCGGCGATGCTCGATCGGATTAAACGTCGAGCGGCAAGTCGATTCCGATAGTCCGTAGCCCTCAATAACCGGACAAACAAACAGTGCCTCAAACGTGTTCAGTATCTCGACCGGAACAGGCGCGGACCCGCACAATGCGAATCTGAACTTCTCTGCTTCAAGCCTCGCCGGCGCGCCCTCCGGATAAGTTTGGTTGAGCATCGACAGCATCGTAGCGACCGATCCGAAGTAGCTCACGTCAAATCGCGCAATCGTCTCCCAGTGACGAGATGCGCTAAAGCGAGGCGCAAGCACGATGCTCCCACCCGCCCACAGCACGGCCATCCCAGTCGCCATGAGCGCATTGACGTGGAACAGCGGCATTATCATCAGCGAGCGGTCGTCCTCGGTAAGCTGCAGCCACTCGGCAATTTGTTTGGCGTTCGAAAGAATGTTTCCATGGGTGAGCAGCACTCCTTTTGGTTTGCCGGTCGTACCCGACGTATAGATGATGACCGCCTCATCAGCTTCGCCGAGTTTCGGATCGACCGCCGGACGTTGAACCCCGGGTGTTGAGGTGCGCAGAGTGTTTCCGGATACTGACCACTCGCCGTCATCTTCTATCACTATCACGTGGTGCAACGATTCTACGTGTTGGCGAGCCTGGTCGAGATGAGCAAGCAGATCCCGCTGGGTTACGACCGTTCCGGCTTCGGAGTTGGCAATAATAAACTGGATCTCCTCCGGCTTGAGCAGCGCGTTGATCGGACCTGCCCAGGCGCCGATCTTGAAGCACGCGAAGTAAAAGATAAGGTACTCGGCTCGATTGGTTAGCAGCAGACTTACGCAATCGCCCTTACGCACGCCCACGGAAAGCAGAGTGGCCGCAGCGCGATTTACTTGATCGTCGAACTGACGATAGGTGAACACGCGATCATCGGATTCCAAGAATAGAAACCGTTTATCAGGTGATCGCTCGACCTGTGCTTCAAGCAGCTCGCGGATGTTTTTTGGCGATCCATCGGACATGCGAGCATCTTAGCCAAATCGGTCTTTTGCGAAAAGCAGTGACTGGCTTTGAGATCGCTGTTTGACTTCGATCAGCCGGGGCGGCTAGATTTTCGGCTGAAAATTCCCCTTGCTGGAGGATAGATGTCGATCAAGTCGGATCGTTGGATCAAGCGGATGAGCCGCGCGCAAAACCTGATCAATCCGTTTGAAGAAAAACTCATTCGATCAATGGATGATCGCCGCATCATAAGCTGCGGTCTATCGAGCTACGGGTATGACTGCCGATTAGCGCGTGACGAGTTCAAGGTATTCTCGCCGGTGACCGGTACCGAGATCGATCCAAAGAATTTTGACCCCAACAGCCTGCTGGATGTTCCGATTCGCCGCGCTGAAGACGGCACCGACTACTGGCTGCTTCCGCCGCACTCATACGCGCTTGGGGTCACAATCGAGCGATTCGAGATTCCTCGCAATGTGACGGCGCTGGCGATCGGCAAGAGCACTTACGCGCGGTGCGGGTTGATTGCCAACACAACGCCGCTCGAAGCCAACTGGTGCGGCCGGCTTGTGGTTGAGTTATACAACGCGGCCAACCTGCCGGTTAGACTCTATGCGGAAGAAGGCTTTATTCAGATTCTGTTTTTCGAATCGGACGAGGAATGCGAAACGAGCTACAGTGACCGAGGCGGAAAGTATCAGGATCAGAAAGGGCTCACGCTCGCGAAGCTGTGAAGCACCATCAGTCAGGACGTGACTGCACGTAGTAACGAATTCATTCGTTCCCTTAAGTTCAACCTCATTCGCCAAGGTCAACGAATGAATTCGTTACTACGTGGAGACCTGGCAATGCGGGTCTTCAGGTGCTTCACCCCTCTTCCATCTTCTTTCTCAGGCTGAGCGGACGCATATCGGTCCAAACCTCTTTGATGTACGCAAGGCACTCGGCTTTTGGCCCGGTCTTGCCTGCGTCCGTCCATCCCGCAGGATTCTCCCGATCAGCCGGCCAGATCGAATATTGCTCTTCGTGGTTAATCACGACTTTGTAAATTCTTGTGTCTTCCTCTTCATTCCAACCCATTTATCGCTCCTCTCCTGCTTTGCGTTCGTCCGCTCTCCCGGTGCTGCCAAAGCCACCTTCTCCACGCTTTGTTGCATCGAGTTCACTGACCTGGACAGTAGTCGCTTCGACAACCTGCTGAATCACGAGCTGGGCTATTCGGTCGCCTCGTCTTATGTGAAACGCCTCACGCTTGTCGGTGTTGATCAAAATTATTGCCATCTCTCCGCGATAGCCCGAATCAATAAGCCCGGGCGAATTCACAAGCGCGATTCCGTGACGCGCGGCAAGCCCGCTTCGCGGCAGGACGAATCCTGCGTAGCCTCTGGGGATGGCGACAGCGATACCGGTGGGGATCATCGCCCGCTCACCCGCTTCAATAACATAGTCGACGCGGCTCGGCAGGTCTAAACCCGCATCGCCCTCGTGCTGGTATCGAGGGAGTTGTAAGTCCGCGTCGAGCATTTTTATTTCAATCTCGATCATCTTTGTCTCTCATTCCGTGTCGTGATCAATGCCTCTTTCTTATGAGCACCGTGAATGTGAAAGCGTATTCATTCTTCTCGTCGGCGAGTTGAAAACTGCTATCCGCCGGATTCCACTCTTCGAAGTTCAATTCAGGGAAAAAAGTGTCGGCGTCAACTTCGGCGTGAACTTGAGTCAGATACAATCGATCGGCGGACCGGAGTGTTTGGGAGTAAATCTCACCGCCGCCGATAACGAACACTTCGCTTTCACCGCGTTCTAGTGCGATGTTGAGTCCGTCTTGAACAGAACCGGCCACAAGACAGCCTTCAGGTTTGAAGCCTCGGTCTCGCGACACCACAATCATCTGTCTTCCCGGAAGCAGTTTGCCGATCGATTCAAAAGTCTTGCGGCCAACGATCAAGTGATGACCCATCGTTAGCTCGCGAAACGTCTTCAGATCCGAGGACAACCGCCAGGGCAGCTTTCCCGCCTTGCCGATGCCTCGCTTCTCATCCATCGCCACGATTAGAGAGATGATCACACCGCCACCTCGGCCTTTATGTGAGGATGAGCCTCATAGCCGGCAAGCTCGAAGTCGTCGTAATCAAACTCGAATATCGATCGCACCGATCGATTGACCCGCATCTGCGGGAGCTGAAGCGGCTCGCGGCTAAGCTGCAGCCGCGCTTGTTCGAAGTGGTTTGAATATAAGTGGGCGTCGCCAAGGGTGATGATAAACTCGCCCGGCTCAAGATCGCACACCTGGGCTACCATCATCGTCAGCAGAGAGTACGAAGCGATATTGAACGGAAGTCCAAGGAAGATATCCGCGGAGCGTTGGTAGAGCTGACAGGAGAGCTTTCCATCCGCAACGTAGAACTGGAACAGAAGATGGCACGGCGGCAGCGCCATGCTGGGAATCTCACCGACGTTCCAGGCGTTGACGATCAATCGGCGGGAGTCCGGATTGCTTTTGATCTGATCGATCACCTGACTCATCTGATCGATTGCGCGCCCGTCAGGTGTCTTCCACGATCGCCATTGTGCACCGTAAACCGGCCCTAGTTCTCCGTTCTCACGCGCCCATTCGTTCCAGATATTGACCCCGTGCTCCTGGAGATACTTGACATTGGTGTCCCCTCGCAAGAACCAAAGCAACTCGTAAACGATAGACTTGATGTGTAGCTTCTTTGTTGTCAGGAGCGGGAAACCCTCGGCCAGGTTAAACCTCATTTGATGACCAAAGACCGACAGCGTGCCGGTGCCGGTGCGATCTTCTTTCTTCGCGCCCTGCTCCAGAACATGCTTCATCAAGTCCAGGTATTGCCTCATCGATTACCCTCACATGCCGACGTGTCGAAAACGGCGCTGCGAACTCGATTCGTATCGCCGTTTTATTACGCGTCACAGATCAACATAGACCCTCGCTTTGACATACTCAAATCGCGGACGCTAGAATTCACCCTTATTCTTATTCGAAGCTATTCAAAGGAGAACTTGATGTCAGAGAACGAAACAATGTTTCACGCCGTTGAAAAGGACGGCGTGGTTACCGCGATCTGGGAGATGCAAGGCAGAAAACACCTCCGGACGATTGACCCGCGGAGCGAAGAAGGCCGTCGGATCCTCGGCTCACACACCGTAGACGAGGCGAGCGAGCATCCTCAAGCTGAGGCAGCAACGCAAAGCGCGGATCAAGTCGAGTCTCAGCAGTAAACCAACGTAGCGTAGACTCTAGTCTGTGTTCGATCTCGAATGGTCACAGGCTAAAGTCTCTGCTACAGCCGGCGGTTGATTGCTAGCCAGTTACTCCAAAAAAACGAGGCTGCGCGCTTCCTGGATCAGCCCAGCCTCACTCGCCAGTTCATAGTACAAGCGCAGCCCTTGCAAACTTTCATCATCAAGATCGTAACTGATGGCTTCAGTTAAATAGCTGAACAAGTCCTCTCGAGGCAACCCCAGACGCTCGCTGTACAGGGCCGCGAGTTCGTCTGCGTGAGCAGTACCTTCAAGCTTCGCTGCCCCAAAATCGACTCGTCGATCCTCCGTCTTGCCGGGCCCAAACCACTCCGCCGAATCAGAGCGAATCGCCCAAAAAGCAAACACGAACGGCAACCCGGTGTGTTTTCGCCACTCCTCGGCCAGATCGTAAACGTGAAGCGCCGAGCGATCGATCAACATTGCCGGGTCGCCAATTATAAGCGCCGCGTCATTTGATTCCAGCATGTTGGCGAGTTGAGGCGGCGACGACCGATAGGATACCCGGAGATCGTAAAAGCGTCCGAGAATTATTTGAATCAGCGCTGCCGATGTCCGCGACGAGGTGTCAAGCGCAACCGATCGAACCTGATCTATGGGAACCCTCGAT
Organism: Blastocatellia bacterium; assembly: GCA_035649735.1. Classification (GTDB taxonomy): domain Bacteria; phylum Acidobacteriota; class Blastocatellia; order UBA7656; family UBA7656; genus Onstottus_A. The sequence goes on from DASRIZ010000415.1 coordinate 10,551, forward strand.
GCGAGGAGCACGCTTCTCACACTTCTCTTAGAGGCCACGCATGCTCCTTGGGCGATTTTGAGTCCGGGAATCCGTTGATACTCGATGACCGGGATCAACGCTGCGTTGGCGCTGCCATCAGCCAGCAACTCCGCACATCGAGCCGGGGCCTCATCCGAGAGGATCGTGCAGCGGTCCTTCTGTGAGCCGTAAACGAAGCTGTAGCAAAGAGGCGCTGCGTTGAGATAGCTCGAGGCCGCAATGGAAGGAATGTCATTGGTCATTAGTCATTGGTCATTAGTCATTGGTCATTAGTCATTAGTCATTGGTTATTAGTCATTGGTCATTGGTCATTGGTCATTAGTCATTAGTCATTGGTCATTAGTCATTGGTCATTAGTCATTAGTCATTGGTCATTAGTCATTAGTCATTAGTCATTGGTCATTAGTCATTGGTCATTGGTCATTGGTCATTTCGTCATTGGTTCATTTGAATTGTCCAAGCAACCAGACTGCAATGACAAATGATAAATAACTTGTTGGCCAATAGTGTAACCAATGTCATGGCACTTTTCGATGTTACCAATGTCTTGGCACTTAAGAACCAATGAGTAATGACCAATGACCAATGACTAATGACCAATGACCAATGACTAATGACCAATGACCAATGACTATCTCTTATCTGAGTGGCATTTTTACGCCGCAGTCGGGACAGAATTTCGGCGCCCCTTCGGGTTGAAGACCGCATCCGGGACACGTGAGCTTGATCTGCAGTGGTCCGCCGCATTCTGGGCAAAATTTACTGCCTGTCGTCTTTGCTCCGCACGTCGGGCACGCCAGGGTTGCGGTTGGAGCGCTCGCTCCCGCGCTCATGTCAGTCGTCGATGCATAATCGGACTTACGTGCCTTGTCGTAAAGCTGTTCTTGTGCGGCCTGGTTCATCGCCTGGGCCTTATGCGCTGCAAAGTCTTCTTCGAAATCGGGAGCGCACCCCTCACACAGACCGGCCTTCGCATTCCAGCAAACATCCGGGCAAATCCACTTCCCGCAGCGCGTGCACTGTTTGAAATAGACTTTGGCTTCCTCAACAGCCTTCTCGAACGCGTTGTCGTGCGCCTGGCCTCCAACGGCTCGTTGGACTTCGTAAGCGCTGTTCCCTGCGCTCGACAGAATGCCGCCGAAGATGTTGCCCGCCGCCCTCAGAAGCCCCCCTGCAGTTCCCGTGAGCGAGGGTTGAAAGCGCGACATGTATCCGTTCCCGCACTTGTCGCAGAGAAACTTGAACTGATACCCACGGTCGGTCGATAGGTCTTCGTGGTTCGCGGTGAATCTTATCAACGCCATAGTGCTCTCCTCGAAAGTGTTCGTAGCGTCACGCAGAGACGGTAAAGCCGTGTTTTTCGACACCTCACCCAGTTGACGGCCCGCCTAATCGAGGCGTTGCCCCAGAGAAACACAAGCTTCAAAGGTTTTCAACACAATCTGTGGAAAAGCCTGTTGAAAACTGCGTCTTCCGGGTCGCAAACTTCTGAGATTCGCGGACTTTTAGCGCTTTGCACACATTTTGTTCAAACTTGTTAAGTGCCGCTAAGCCCAATGATTAATGAATTTGCCGTGAGAGCCCCTCAGTTTCTTGGGATTTTCTAATGTATTTTGAGTATGTGTCGGTGATTTGCTGAAAAGCTGTGCAAAACTCGACGGGATTTCCGGTGCGACATACTTTAGTTTGTCGTGTCTTTGCCGCCAAACCCGCTCCTCAGAGAGCAATCGACAAACTGAAGTTCGTCGGACAAAACTGAAGCTCGTGCGACCGCATATCTCTCAATCAAAATCCTCTTCGAGCCTTTGCGCGATTCGCTCGCGAAACTCGTGGGCCGCTTGCAGGACCTTTCGGGGCTTTGAACCTTCCGCCGGCCCGATGAAGCCCTGCCGCTCCATCGAATCCAGTATCTTCGCGGCGCGTCCGTAACCGATGGATAGCCTACGCTGCAGAACCGACGTCGATGCGCGCCCCATATCGGTGACGATCGCAAGTGCCTCATCAAACAATTCATCCTGCTCGCCCTCGAATCCATCGGCCTCGAGGTTCTCCTGCTCGCTAAGCGTCACTTCCTCGTTATAGTCGGGCTCTGCTTGCTTGCGGATGAAATCGGTTATTCGCTTGATCTCGGCTTCGCTGGCGAATGACCCGTGCACGCGAATCAGTCGCGACGACGCGGGCGGCAAAAACAACATGTCACCCTGTCCCAGAAGCGCCTCGGCGCCGTTGGAATCAATAATTGTGCGCGAGTCAACCTTTGATGAAACTCGGAAAGCCATTCGGCAGGGGATGTTCGCCTTAATCACGCCGGTAATGATGTCAACCGAAGGCCGCTGCGTCGCAAGAACCAGGTGAATCCCGACCGCGCGAGCCATCTGCGCAAGCCGAGCTATCGATGTTTCAACTTCGCTGCGAGCGATCATCATAAGATCCGCAAGCTCGTCGATGGCGATCACAATGTACGGGAGCGGCTTGAGCGGCTCGGCCGGATCGTCGAACAGAGTCGGCGAAGTCATTTCGTAAACCTGACGGTTGTACTGCTCGATGTTGCGAACGCCCAACGCAGCAAGCTTGCGATAACGGGCTTCCATTTCATTCACCGCCCACTTAAGTGCATTTGAGGCGCGCTTCGGGTCGGTGACGATCGGCGTAAGCAGATGGGGGATGCCCTCATAAAGCCCAAGCTCGACTCGCTTCGGATCGACCATTATCAATTTTACTTCTTCGGGTGACGCCTTATAGAGAATCGAGCAAATGATCGCGTTGAGAGTGACGGACTTTCCTGCGCCGGTCGCGCCTGCGATCAACAAGTGAGGCATCTTCGCTAGATCGGCGACATATTCCTCGCCGTTTATCGTTTTGCCAAGAGCGATCGTTAGCTTCGAGGCAGATTGTTGAAACTTCGTTGACTCGATCACGTCGCGAAGGAATATCTTTTCGCGTTGCGCGTTTGGCGCTTCGATGCCAACCGTGGACTTGCCCGCAATTCGATCAATGCGAATTGACTCGGCTTTTAGAGCCAGGCAAAGGTCATCGGCAAGCCCTACCACGCGGCTGTATTTGATACCGGGATCCGGTTTGAACTCGAACGTGGTGACGACCGGGCCCGGGTTGATGCGGTGAATGTGCCCGGTGACGGAGAATTCCTTGCATTTTTCGGCGAGAATGGTCGCGCGGTCGCGTAACTCCTCTTCGGCCTGTTCAAAGTGCCCAATGGGTGGTTCGATCAAATCAATGGTCGGCAGCTTGTAGACATAGCCTGCCAGTGTTTCAGCCGCGGACTTGCGGCGCGTCTGTCTTACGGTCTTTGCTTCGGTCTCGGCCTTTTCGGCTTCAGGGGTGCGAACGATCGAGGCCGTCGAAATCATCTCCGCAACCGTTGGATCCATTGTGATCTCAGCGGCCAACGGCGTCCGTCCGGCTTTTATTTGCTCGACCCTTACCGCGTGCTCTTGAACCAGTTCTCTCATTTGCAGACGCGTCGTTGGAAGCGCGGGCGCCGCTTCAACCGGCTCGGTCGTAGTGGCCAACCGTGCCGCAGCGGCACCAGTTGACATGCCCCTGCTCGCGATCGCGATTTCCGGTCGCGGCGTCGAAGCAGTTACGGTCTCAACGACGGGCCCACTCTGCGTTGGCTGTTGTTGTTCTTTCAGACGGCGAGCTTCTTCAATCCGCAATTTGCGTTCTTCGCGTTCTCGCGCCTGTTCGATCTCCCTCAACCGATCGCGTTCAGCACGCTCCTCGTCCTTGCGCTTCTGCTCTTCCGCCTTTTCCGCCCGCCGTTGGGCCGCCAACAACTGGTTCTGCTCGGAGCGCGCTTCCCACCACGCCATGAACCGGCTAACCAGCGTCGGTTTTGTCTGTTGAACCTCGGCGCGCGCATGTCGAATCGAGCGTACCCAACCCGCAAGGCGTGCGAGCGATATCTCCATGGTCAGCATCAACGTGAGCACCGATGCGGCCGCAAGCACAATGGCAGCGCCGGCAGCGCCCATCAAACCCGCCAGGCCTCCCTCGATCATCTGGCCGATCGCCCCTCCGTTGTACGAACGCGCAAGCAGCCCGATCTTTATCTCGGGGAAGAGGGCCAGGAAGCCTGAAAATGCGATCAATAACAGAGTGGCTCCGATCGCTTTTCGCGCGGGGAATCCGGGGTTCTTCGTGGAGAATGTTCGGATTGCAACTAGGACAAGCAGCACCGGGATTAAAAGAGAGGCGAGGCCAAACCACTGCAGAAACACATCACTAATGAATGCACCGACAACTCCAATCAGGTTCTGAGGTTCGCGTTGGGGCCCGACGGAGTTGAAGCTGGGATCACGCGAGTCATAGGTGAAAAGGCTCAGCACCAGAAGGATGGCGGCAACGACAAGCACTACCGCCAGCACCTCATTGGCGAGCGATTTCTTGTTAGAAGATTTTGTCCGGGATTTGGTGCTCATTCCGGTGCTCTAGGGGGCTCGGGCAGAACATTACCAGAATTCGTCTGGCGTTGCCACGACTTTTCAGAGTCTGATGCGCGACATCTCCGGTAATTCCCAAACCGGCAGGTTGGGGAATTACGATGTCCCAACCTTCTACTCCGATGACGGATCGTTGAAGCCGTACTGGCGTAGAATCGCTCGTCCATCGTCTCCGAGGACATAGTCAACAAAGCGCCAAGCCTCAGGTAGTCTTGCCGACGTCTTAACAATGGCGAGTGCTTGATTGATCGGGTTATGCAGTCTGTCGTTTACTTCGATGTATCGCCCTTCGCCGTTCTTAACTAGAGCCAGGGGTATGAAAGCAACATTTGCGTTACCCGATGCCGCGTATTGTTTGGTGATGGACACGTTTGTGCCATAAACCACCTTCGACTCGATTTGCGACCAGACATTCAGAACTTTGAGTGCTTCAACAGTCGCCCGACCGTAGGGGGCGAGATCTGGCTTCGCAATCGCAATCGTCTTCACATCGGCGCCCGTCACATCTTCAATACGATTGATGTTGACGGCGCTCGGCTCGGGTATCCAAAGGACTAAACGGCCACGAGCATAAATGGCTCGAGAGCCGAGCACGACCAACCCCTTTCCACCCAACTCATCGATATGCTCAACGTCTGCCGCCGCGAAGACATCAAAAGGCCCGCCGTTTTCTATCTGTCTGGCCAGATCGGCCGTGCTGCCAAAGCTATACACGACTCGAATTCCTGTGGTCGCCGTGAACTGTTTCGCTAATTCGGCGAAGGCCTCGGTGAGGTTCGATGCTGCCGCAACTGTGATTTCCGCCACGTTCTGCGTCGACTGTTGCCCGCAACCGACTAACAGCAGGGACACACTGGCCGCCAGAGCAACAAAGATCCTACGCAGCTCAGACTTTGTTTTGGCTTGACTCCAAAATCTCATCTATATCGGCGCGCTTCTTGCATATTTGAAAGAAGACAAGAGCTGGGTGTCGTTAAGGCGCTGGTCCTCAGGGTATCGCTGCCTCCACCATTATGATAACGGCCCTAAGTGTCCGAGTCTTCAGACGAGCTCTCGGGAAGCGCAGCTTTACTCTTGAGCGTCAGATACCGATTTATGAACTCATCCAAATCGCCGTCAAGCACCGCGTCGACGTCCGATGTCTCGTGCTTGGTGCGAACATCCTTGGCCAGTCGATAAGGATGAAGAACGTAGTTCCTGATCTGCGAACCAAACGAGATGTCGCGCTTTGTCTCTTCGAGTTGTGCCGTCTCCGCGCGCTTCTTCTCCAGCTCCAGCTCATACATACGCGACTTCAAAATGTGCATTGCGACCTCGCGGTTCTGGTGCTGAGATCGCTGATTCTGACAGGTCACCACAATACCTGTTGGCAGATGTGTAAGTCGCACCGCGGAGTCGGTCACGTTTACGTGCTGGCCTCCCGCTCCCGATGATCGGTACGTATCCACCCGCAAGTCTTTCTCATTTATTTCGATCTCGATGTCCTCATCGATCTCGGGATAGACAAACACCGAAGCAAAGCTGGTCTCGCGGCTCGAGCCCGCGTTAAACGGACTAAGCCTCACAAGCCGGTGCACCCCCGCTTCAGCCGAAAGCAACCCGTAAGCATACTCGCCTGCCACTGTGAACGTAGCGCCTTTTATGCCCGCCTCCTTGCCAGCCTGTTCGTCCACCAGATCTGTCTTGAATCCGCGACGTTCAGCCCAGCGCAGATACATCCTCAACAGCATTCCGGCCCAATCCTGCGCATCGGTTCCACCCGCGCCCGCGTTAATGGTGACGATCGCATCGCGAGTGTCGTTGGGCCCAGACAGCAGCATCTCGGTCTCGGCTTCTTCAATATCGGTTTCCAGGCGGTCGATGACCGTCTGCAATTCCTTGAGCGAGGCTTGATCCTCGGCGGCGAATTCCAGGAGGACGGAAGCGTCTTCGACGTTGCGTTGGAATTTATCGGACTTGTCGATTGCAGACTGGAGGCGGCTTCGTTGTTTTAGGACCTTTTGAGCGCGGTCTTGATCGTTCCAGAAATCCGGTTTGCCAATCTCTGCCTCCGACTTTTGAAGCTCGGACGCTTTTCGTTGCGGGTCAAAGAAACCTCCGCAGCTCCGCCGCGCGAGCCGCCAAGTCATCATACTTTTGTCGCAGTTCTTCGATCATTCTAAACCTCAGGGATAGTTCCCTGCTCCTCTAGGTACACGTGATAATAGTACAAACGTCCGTTTTCGTGCTAGGAGTCAGTCCCGAACCTGTTCCTCCTTTTCCGCAAGCCGTCAACAATTGATGCAGCCAGCAACAGCAAACTGAACACCGCGCAAGCGATCACAAACACATCACCGTGACGTGTGTAGAAAGTTAAACCGTCGCCGGCGGCTTCATTTACGTTTTTGATCTTCCAGATTCGGGCCGCGGTCTCGAACATCGGGGTCTCGCCATGAACGATGCCGTAACGATCTATACGCGCCGCGACTCCGGAGTTTGCAGCACGAACCACCTCAACGTTGTTCTCAACCGCCCGAAACACCGCCGTCGTCAACATCTGTCTCGGCGCTGACGTAGGCCCAAACCAGGCCTCGTTCGACAACTGCACGAGTGCTGACGCGCCGTCGCCCCGCATTCTGCGTGCAAGATCGGGTCTCGTAGTTTCAAAGCAGATCAGCGGTCCAAGTTTTGCGCCGGCCACCTCAATCAGAGTCAACCCGCTCCCAGGCGTGATCTCCCCAACCAGAGCCTTTACATCACTCATGAATGGAAGCCAGTTTCGCGCAGGAATGTACTCACCGAAAGGCACCAGCGCATTCTTGTCATACTCCGCGACTTTCTCGCCCTTTGGCGATATCAAAACGGAGCTGTTATATAACGTCTCACCGGCATCCGAGCTTGCAGGAAACCCCCACGTATTCATCATCAGGTAGACGCGGTTGCGTGAAGTGAACTCAGCGAGCTTGCGACGAAGCGCCGAATCGCGGTCATACTCGAAGTTCATGGCTGACTCAGGCCAAATCACCATATCGACGCTGGTGGTTTTCGCCGATGAAATTCCCGCGTCACCTCTGGCTCCGGAATCGCTCGGATTTGCGTGGATGGCCTCCTCAGCAAGAGAGATGTGACGGTCAAGCATTTGATCCGCGAAGCCGGGGGTTTCCCATTTGCCGTCGACCGGGATGTTCGGCTGAATAACCGCTACTGAAACCGATCCGGATTCATTGTTCGACGGCCGCAGTGATTCCCCATACAACACCGTGGCAATCGCGATCAGCCCGGCGGCGGTCAGCACGACGATTCCACGCCGTCGCTCGAGATAAACTACCGCAAACACCAGGGCGGTACTCGCGGCAACCATAATCGCGCTAACCAGGTACACTCCCCCGAACCGCGAAACCTGGATTACAGCCGGTTGAAACGCCTGCGAATAGCCGAGCGGATTCCAACCCATGCCCGTTGCCTGAAGCCGCACCCATTCACTCGAGGCCCACACCGCGGGCGCTGCCAATATCGACCAGCCGCCAAATCGCTTGATAGCCACACCCAGAACCGCGCCAAACAAGCCGGTGAAGACGCCCAGCGTCGCCGAAAAAACTATCAGAATCAGGTAAGCCAACCATAACGACAATCCGCCGTAGTTGTGCATAGAGTACGTCACCCAGTAAGACGAGCCGGCGTAGAAAATGGTCCCCGTCACGGTTCCGAGAAGCAGCGAGCGCCAGAATTTTCGCTCACGCACAACGGCCATTATCAACGGGGCCGTGCCGACCCAGCCGAGCGACCACAAGTTCCAATCGGGAAACGCGAATATCAGAAGGAGGCCCGAAAATATCGCCAGCGACACATTGCTGATAAACGGGGACGCCTGCTGGAAAGGGAGGACTTTGGCGACTCGAAACCGCGCCGCCAGCAGGTCCTCGCGGGCGTAAACCGGAGGAACGGCCTCTTCGGAATGCCTTACTCTTAAATGGGTAGAGGATGGAAAGATTGCGGATTGCGGATTGCGGATTGCGGATTGACGATTGAGGATTGAGGATTGCGGATTGCGGATTGAGGATTGAAACTCCAGGTGTGGTTTCATCGGTTCGTTCCAAACAGCCGAGCGCTCTCTCAAACAACAGCCCTGTTAATCACAATCGATCGATCAGGCTCAACCGTAGAGCTTCCGTCCTCAATCGTCGATCTTCCATTCTCAATCCTCGATCTTCCATACTCGATCCTCAATCCTCCATCCTCGCTCCCTCCTCACCCCTCCGCATTCTCCCACACCATTTCCGCCATAAATGAACTGCGCACGAGAGGGCCCGAAAACACTGCTCGAAACCCCAGGCGCTGACCGTATTCTTTATACTCATCGAACACATCGGGATGTATGTATTCTTCAACCGGCAGATGCTCGCGTGTCGGCTGCAAGTACTGCCCGATCGTTACAACATCGACCGTGTACGCGCGCAAGTCCTCGAGTAATTGAATGATTTCATCGCGGCGTTCGCCCAGCCCAACCATAAATCCGGATTTGGTGAGCACCTGATCCGAGTAACGCCGTGCTTCTCGAAGCACATCGAGCGACTGGCGGTACTCAGCTTGAGGTCTCACTCGTTGATACAGTCTCGGCACGGTTTCTATGTTGTGGTTAAAAGTGTCCGGCCGAGCGTCAAGCACCGTGAAAAGCGCTCGACGACTGCCTTTGAAATCCGGGGTGAGCACTTCGATCTTAGCCGCCGGCAATCGACGGCGCACGGCGTGAATGGTTTTCGCGAAATGCGCCGCGCCGCCGTCCGGCAACTCGTCACGGTTCACAGAAGTAATCACGACGTAACTGAGCTCGAGCTGCGCAGCCGCTTCCGCGACTTGTTCGGGCTCGCCGCTCAATGACTCCAACGGCAACCCGCGGCCGGTTTTGACAGAGCAGAACCCGCAACTCCGCGAACAGACATCGCCGAGGATCATGAAGGTAGCGGCGCCTCGCGCGAAGCAGTCGTTGCGATTCGGGCAGCGCGCTTCTTCGCAGACCGTGTGCAGCCCGCGAGTGCGCAACATTTTTTTTAGCTCGTGATCGGCCTCAACGTTGCGTATCGGCTTACGCAGCCACTCGGGCAGACGCGGCGCTGTATTTCTCCTGAGTCCTTCGACTTGAATAAGCATTTGGTTGGTTTTTGGCGACTGCTCTTCGGACTTCTCACCCGCAAGGTTACGGGTTTGGTTTCCAAGGCAGAATCATCAGACCCTTGCGTTCGTTCGAAAGCATCGTGACCACTTTCTCGGCATCGTTTTTGTCGTACGGGCCAATGTTGACGCGATAGAGAGTTTCTTGACTGGTCGGCATCTGCACAAAAGCCGACCGATAATTGAGTTTCAGTAGGTCTGCTTCAAGTTGTTTCGCCTTTTCCAGAGTCCCAAAGGAGGCAATGTAAACTACATATTGGGTGCTGCCATCGGCAGCCGCGCCGGGTGCATTGGCATTGGCTGAGGTCTGTTTAGCCGCGGCTGCCGGTTGAGCGCCTCGAGCCGGTGCCGGAGCCTGATTGCTGTTGGCATCAGCGTTTTGTTTCACAACGTAGAGGCCCGCCCAAAAAGCCCCCAGCAACAATCCAACGCCGATGATGAAGATAGCTATGACCTGTTTGTTGCTCATTCCTGAATCCTGTCTTGTCTTTTCATAATTGCGATTCCTGCGTTATGCCTGTTTGGGGGGGGCGTAAACAGGCCGGGCATCGCGGACAACCATTCTAGTGGCTTGCGCCCGCGAGTGAAAGCCGGGAGCTGCCGGAAGGTTGGTTCACCTTCCGAATTACCTCATATCCGCGCGTCTGGATCAACTTCGAGCGCGAGCCCGGCAAATCCTGTGACGCGCACCGTTTCCCCCGCGACAATCTTTACACTCGAATGCGCTCGCCAGAGTTCGTTTCGCAAGAATATCGTGCCCTCGGGAGCGATCTCGGTCGTCGCCCTTCCAGTGAGCCCGACTATTCTCGAATTGCCCGCGAGCCTTTTAGCCCGGCGAGCCCGAATCGCCAGCCTCACCATCAGGGTAATTCTCTCCACAACGGTCATATGACTTCTGACCCATTACGGTTCAAGCGAAGGTTCGTAAGTGGTAATGAACTCCAAAAACTTCGACACCTCAATAATATCCTTACCCATGAACCTTATGCTGTGCGCGTCGGTCCGTTGAACGATCGACAGATAGCTTAGCATCTCGGACGGCCGGTAGGCCTTGAAGCGCACATCGAGCTGCACCGGCTCTTTCATCTTGTACGGCTTGAAGTCTTTTATCCTGGCTATCGCCTTCTTCGTCTTCTCGCGAATAAGCGCGTAAGCAGCCTCCGGAGTCAAAGTCTTCGCGGAATGAAAGCTGATCGCCCATTTCACCACCGCGCCTTCGACGTTGCCCAGGAGGTCCGTTGCTTCTTTTACGATCGCATCGTCTCCCGAAATCATGATTACCGGGACATTGAAGTGACCGGCGATCGCCGCGTTGATTCCCGCTTCCGGCATTGAGGTTCCGTTAAGCCGAACGTCAGCCAGCCTGGCGCTCGAAATCGTATGTGCCCGCACTCCCGACATGTTGGTTGTGCTGGTGTGGTATCCGAGAAACATGACACCGTCGAAAGTTGCGTCGATTCCTTCCATCATCATCAGCGGCCGCGGCCACGACCGGACAATTGTCACGTTCTTAGGCAGTCTCTCTATTAGCAGGTTCTCGCCGTTTCCGTGTGAATCGCTTATGACGATTTCGGTCGCGCCGGCCTCAAAAGCAGCTTCCACAGCCGCTTTCACCTCTTCGGTCATGAACTCGCGGAAACGACCGTACTCGAAACCTTGAGGGCCAAGTTGATCGCCAGTGACCGCGCCTACAACGCCTTCCATGTCGGCCGAAATGTAGATCTTCAGTTTTCTTGTCTGAGCGGGCGATGCTACGGACAGCCAAGCTGCAAGCGCGAGCACCAGACATACGAGACGGATTCTCATTCTAGTTTGCTCCTTCACAAACACTGTATTCGTAGTTCCACGTAGTAACGAATCTATTCGTTTCCTTGCCGTTACTACGTGGAGTCAAGATCTGAACTCCACTATGAGCTCATTCCTCCAGCAGCTTACTCTGAAACACCTTTTGGTCGCCAAGCGAAACATAAGCACCGTAACTCGCTAATGCTAACAACACCACCAGCGCGAAGATCGATCTGTTGGCATACCAGATCGAAAGATCAGTAGTCAGTGGACAAACGAAGCTCACGAGAAACACCAATTGAGTAACGACTGCAGTGAGTAATCCAAAACGAGAAACGCCAAAAACCAGAATGGTCGCAATGATCAAGTTAAACGGAGCTACAACCCACGAGCGGGCAAAAAAGAGAATCTGAACGGTCGAGATTATTGCCCACATTATTGATGCCGCCATCCATCGCTTCCGCACAAAAAGGTAGACCAGCAACAGGAAGAACAGCGGCGCCAGTCCGGCGAAAACACTTTCCCCAAAACTCGTCAATAAGCCCTCGATCAGATAACTAAAGCCGGTGAGCGACATGACATCTCCTGCCTGCCCTGCGACGCTTGCGTGATCCACAAGTTGCATAGTCAGAATGCTGCCGTGGATCGTCGTAGTATGGCCAAGTCCGATCAGCACGCCAACAAGCACATCGCGCCCAACCATCGGATCGCGATACTCGCCAGCCAGCAGACGGGTCCATGAGATCAGCAGTTGCGGCCAGTGACGACGGACGTACGGCTCAAGCGCGATATAAAGCAGCCAAAGCATCACCACCACGAAAAGCGCGTAGCTGATGATCTGGTAGAGAATCGAAAGCTCACCAAAGATGGCCGGTACGTGATCGGCGCCGATCAGCATGCCCAGCGCGATCACCGTGAACAGGAAGAGTGCAAGTTTGAAAGCTCCTTGACGGTCGCCTCGTCCCAATCGCAAATTGCGACGCGCGAACACAACTCCTGCAACTATCACCGTCAACAGAACCGCTGTCAGAATACTGACGCCGGCGATCTCGCGCCCGCTGCTCTGTGACTGCTCCTGACGCACCGGTGTATCCCACGGAGCAACAATACGAAAATAAACCGGCTGGCTACGGTAAGACGCGGCTTCGATACGAATCGGAATATCCGGATGATCCGCATACGCGCCGGCCCACGCCGCGCGGGCGTCCGCAAAAGTCGGGGGAGACCATTCTGCCTCGGTGGAAGTAAACTTCGTCGGGTCGAGTCCTGATTCGACGAATAACGGCGTCCAGTCAAATTCCGGCGCCGTGTCTTTGTCGCGGTCAAACTGCGGCGGCACGCCGCTGAATTCCACCAGCAGTCCGCGAGGATCCAATATCACCCTTGTCATCCCGGAGAATTCGCTCGGCGGGTCCTCTGGCGTGACATGCGTTGATTTCACCGGTTCGAGAACTCGCGGGCTTTGCCGGTACCAGAAATAGTAAATCAGCGGCTGGCCAGTGTCGATTATTCTTAACGGGTATGACGCCGGATTCTTGTCCATGTAGTTGATGAATGTATTGTCCACCTCAAACCCAAAAGCCGTATCACCCGGAGCGGCGCTGTAGCCCAGCTTCGTGACGAGATTGCGCGCTCGTTCAGCGAGCACCTCCGGGGGCTTATCAAGCGGCACCCAACGGTGGACATGAACCCTGCGAGAAGTGAGAAGGATTAAGCCGGCGAGAAGGAAAAAAGCGACGAAACAAGCGACGGCTACCGCCGGCCGAAGAGCTCCCTCCTTCGTGGTGGCCGCTACCATTTCCGGCGAAGGCGTTTCACCAGCCGCAAGCGCAGCCGCCAGCGGATCACCTCCGGGTAACGCCGCCGCCACCTGAATGGCAGAAGACGGGCGCACACGTGGATCCTTTTCAAGACACCGCATGATGACCCGTTCGACCAGCGGATCAATCTCTTTTACATAGCTCGTCGGAGTACGCGGCGCGGATTGCTCGTGAAGCCGAATCAACTCATGAACATCGTTTACCTCGTAGACCCGTTTTCCGGTGAACAGCTCATAGAGCACCAGTCCCAACGCATAAATGTCGCTTCGTTGCGTGACTTGCTTACCGCTCAACTGCTCAGGGGACATGTAAGCCGGCGTGCCTGCCAACACTTCGTCGCCCCGCAGTTCTTCTGAAACTACGGCAAGACCAAAATCAGTGATGCGGGCGTTACCGCGTCCGTCGATCATGATGTTGGCCGGCTTAAGATCGCGATGCAGCACGCCGCTCTCGTGAGCGGCAGCCAACCCCGCGCAGATCTGTCTTGCGATCTCAACTGCTTTGTCGCCGGGCAACCGTCCGATTCGCCGCAACAGCGTCGCCAGGTCTTCGCCGTCGATGAATTCCATCGAGATGAAGTGCCGGTCTTCGACTTCACCTATGTCATAGACGCGGCAAACGGCGGAATGAGAAACCTGTCGGGCGATGCGCACTTCGCTGTGGAACCTCGCAAGCATCGCTCCGTCAAACGCAATCGCGTCGGGCAGGAACTTGAGCGCGACCACCTGATTGAGCTTGAGATCCTGGGCCTTGTAGACCTGGCCCATACCGCCTTTGCCTACCAGAGAGACAATGCGATACCGGCCGGCGAGCACCGCGCCCGTTACAAAATTCCCTTCATTAATGGAAGCCCCTGATTCCGCGGAGTTAGTTGTTCTGAAAGGACGGCGGATTGCTGGCTTACGATCTACCGGTTTTCCGACGGGTGCCTGGTGTCTGGTCGGCGTGAATTCATCAACTATTGCGAAGCCACACGAGGGGCAGCTCGCCGCCTGATCAGACACGGAATGGGAGCAAGAGGGGCAGGTGATCATTTAGGAGCCGAGCTCTGCTTCAATCTCACGGATCCGCTTTACCAGCCTTAGCAGATCGGGTTCGTTCACCGGCTCGCCGCGGGCGATCTCGTCGCATCGCGAAAGCAATCCTGTAAGTTCGCGCTCATCTAACCTGAGACGCCGCGCGGCCACCGCAGCCAGTCTCGAGTTTTCGATCTTCGACGGTACGCCGCTGAACCGGCATAGACGTTTGCGAAACTCAGAATAAATGTTCTCCATCGCCAGATCGCTGGCTTTCGCGAGCCGGGTGATGTTGGCCATCGAGGAAACAAACTCGAGGTTCGTAGTACGGCGTTCCTGCCTCAGAGGAATCGGGCGGCCGAACCGTCGACCGTAGCTGTAAACCACCAGTGCAGCGATCAGCCCAGCCTGAGCCATCATCCACGGAACAGGTGTTCCCCGAAAGTATGACATCAGACCGCCACTGGCAGACGACGCGCCGTATCCATGATGGTATTCGTCGAAGGCAATCGGACCCGCGGGTCGCGCCGCAACCATATTGAGCGCCAGAATCACGTTGTCGGCTTGCGAGATCCCGTTGTTGGCAACCACGAATTGGTCGGTAAGCAGCACCACTCTGCCTTTTCCAACCTGCGCGTCGGCGAGAACCGCGGCTTGACTGTCTCCGATGTGATAGGTGGCCGAACGGGTGTCCATTCGGACTCTCGTTGCATAGTCCGAAAGCCCGATGCGCTGCACGCCGCGCGTCAGTGGGGTCGGCTGCAGCGGACGGACGGTCGTCGTCGACTCCGCGGTTTCGGTATCCGCTGTGCCATCGCCGACAGGCATTTTAATCTCCCGATCAATGATGATGAGCAGGCCTCCCTCCTGCACCCATTGGTTCAGTGCCGTGAACTCTTCTTCATCCGGTTGATTAGTTATGGGAGGCGCAATAACGACCAGCGTTCCCGGGTCGTGATTTCTCAGTTCGGTAAACGGCTTCTCGAAACGGGTAACGTTGTAGCTGCTTTCTTGGAGTAAGGTGTAGAACCCGAGCGTACCGTAGGGAGTTGAACGATAGCTCGATCGATCTCCCGTGAGTTCGTCTTCTTCCGTCGCGCGCGTGTCAACGAAGAACAGAAAATTGAGCGCAACCAGGACGAAGAACAAAGCAGCAACCAGGAGGATGGCTTTTGCGTTTCGTCGCATGTTTGGTTTCTGGTTCTTGGTTTATAGTTTCTGGTTGCCAGGATTGGTTGACCGAACCATAAATCAGAAACTAGAAACCAGAAACCGATTATTTCACATTGAAAAGTTGATGAGGGACATCTTCCAGCACCCAGGTGTTTCCTGCGCGCGTCAAAACGAACACCGCCGTACCGGCCTGGTCTCTACCCTCGGTCTTGACCTTTAATCCCACATCAAGCGACACACGGTTGGCATCGATTCGATCGACGCGCAGGATCTCTGTCGCCCAGGATGCGGGTCTCGATACAGTCAGCCCCTGAACGAAACGCTTCAGATTGGCCCTAACCACAAGTGCAAAGAGCTTGTCTGATTCCGGCTGTTTGATTGCCCCGTCCAGCTGGGTAATGAAAGCTTTAACTGATTCGTCGCCTTGTGGAGCGCCGCCGGCGGCCCGCTCCGCTTGTATCAGCCCATCGTGAGCCGCAAGCTGGGTCACCGTGTCATCGGCCTCGACAACCGCTGCGCGAAAATGACGCACGGCGTCGGCGGCCTGGTTTCGAGCCATCGCGACCTGCCCAAGCGTTACGCGGGCCCACGCGAGGGCCGCTCCGTTCGGCGGATCAATTTTTATAGCGGCGTTCGCCTCGCTCGCCGCCTCGTCCATCTTCTTTTGAGCCGCCAGCGCTCGTGCAAGCCAGGCGCGGAGCACCGCATTTCGAGGCTCGGAGCGCACCGCCTGTTTCAGCATCGTCTCAGCTTCCGCATATTGAGTTTTGTTAAACGCGGTGATGCTGGAATTCAACTGGGACTGCGCCGAGGTTTTAGTGGTCTTAGAGTCGGCATCTCTAGCGTCGTTGTCGTAGTTGGATTGGATGACGAATTTTTCCGGATCTACTTCAACCGAGACTATCTTCTCAGCGGTTTGTATCTCGGCTGTCGTAAGGCCCTCGGACGGAATCGTCACCGAGGTCGAGACATTCTTACCGGAAGACGTCACCGCAAGCACGCTTACTGTTACGTCACCTGTGCCAAGATTGCGAAGGTTGATGCCCTGCACGCCGGGTTTGCTCGCAGGCAGCGGCGAACCGATGATTATGTCCGGTTCGATTATCGAATCGACCCACTGCTGAAACACCTTTTCGACTTCAGGTGATGATCCTTTTGTCAGACTTGATCTCAGGTCTTCGGTGGTGATGATCTTTGTTTGACCGCTGGACATCAGCGTCCGGATCACAGCTATTAGCTTCTCGCGGCCCGCGGTTTCTGCGAGCAATCTGTACACAAGGGGTCCCTTGCTGAACACCGCCGGCGAGTAATTGGGCAGCAACAATGTCTGGAGCCCCAGCTCGGCATCTCGGCCGGACTGCGCCACAGGGGTGTAGCTCCATCGCATACTGGTGAACAGATCGCGCGCGGCGTCCTTCCCAAAACGGTCCTCAAAGTAAAGAGCCGCCAGATAGCGGGGCAGCGAATCGCTGAGAAATGCCGCGCTCCTGGCTTTTGCCGGCGCGCGATTGTCTTGACCGGATCGCGCCAACTGGCCGCGAATCTTGACTCTCCCGTCAGTCCATATGCGCGCGATCGCGTCGGCTAAGACTTCGATGACCCCCGAGCTCAGCGTTTCGCGACGAAACACTTGCTCGTTTAGCACAAGCACACCTGGCTGGGCGAGATTGCCCGACCGAACCGAAGAGATTATTCGGAACGTCGTTCCGGGGGGAGGGGCGCCGAGCGTCCGTGTAAAGAAATCTATTGCCCGACCCGCTTCTTCTCCCAAACGCGCAACAACCGCTTTCGCGTCAGCGGCCTTTCCATCGCTCGGCACAGCAACGATGCCGGGTTGAACAAATATCTCAACCTTGACTCCCCCGCGCTCCTCCACGGACGGTTGATCAAAGATCCCGGCAACAACCAGTGGAAGTGAGTTGAGCGGCTGCTCAAACGATGTGCTTTGACCGTCATTCTTCATCGAGCCCGATGACAGCGCTCGAAATCCGGCAGCTGGAGATGTACCACTCACTGTCAACGTGAAGGGTGCCGTAGTCGGGCCGGTAAGCGCGAACATCGACGAAGGCATCGGTACCCACATCCCACCAGGCGTCAACATCACCTCGCCGGAATAGATATGAATCATCGACGTCGACTCTGGCGCTTCAATACGGTATGTCACCTCCACGGTCGCCTTTGCTCCAGCCTCTAACGGTGCCGGCGGCGTGATGACGACCTGGTTGAGGGTCGTCGCACGGCGATCTTCAGCGGTGTCGACGCGGGCGGTCGAGCCGTTGACCGTGACGGCGCTGACCTTAGCCAGTTTTGTCAGGACAAGGTAGAGCTTTGGCTTTGGTAACTGAGCGAGGTTTGAAATCGAGAGGGTCGCGCGCACATCGACTGCGCTGGCAGCGGTGTCTATTTTCGCGTTGATGTTGTAGCGATCGACTTCTACTTCCTGGGCAGCGACAGTGATTGCAAAGACTGCGACAAACAAGAGAACGGTTAAGATTCGTTTGAGCATCAAAACACTCCGCAGTAAACTCCGGCTTCGGCGTTGAATATCACAGATCGGCACGGACGAGTTCGTGAATCGCCTTAAGCTTGATAAGCAGGGCCTCAAGTCTCTCGAGCGGCAGACTGTTTGGTCCGTCCGAGAGAGCAGCCGCAGGATTGTCATGCACTTCCATGAATACGCCATCCACGCCGCAAGCAACGCCGGCGCGCGCCATGTATTCAATGAATTGCGAATCGCCTCCGGTACTGGTTCCCAATCCTCCCGGCCGCTGCAAACTGTGAGTTACATCGTATACCACTGGATAACCAAACTCGCGCATTATCGGTAATCCGCGGAAATCGACCACCAGATTATTGTAGCCAAAGGACGTGCCGCGCTCGGTGATCAGCACTCGATCGTTGCCCTGTGAGGTTGCCTTTTCGACCGCGTTTTTCATGTCGTTTGGAGCGAGGAACTGTCCCTTTTTTATGTTGACCACCCGCCCCGACTTTGCGGCTTCGACAATAAGGTCAGTCTGTCTCGAGAGAAAAGCCGGGATCTGGAGGACGTCGGCGATCTCGGCCGCCGCTCTTACATGCGAGACGTCGTGGACGTCGGTTAGCACCGGCACCGCGGCGTCATCCCGAACGCGGCCAAGTATGCGAAGAGCGTCGTCGACTCCCGGCCCGCGATGAGCATTGATCGAGGTGCGGTTCGCCTTATCGTAAGACGCCTTGAAGATATATGGAACGCCGACACGCCCGCAGATCGCGCGTATGGCGTGAGCCATCTTGAGCGCGTGCGCTTCGCTTTCTACGACGCACGGGCCGGCGATCAGGAACAACTCCCCGCCGCCAACCTCGACGCTTCCGATTTTGAAGGGCTTGACCACGACCGGCATAAATGAACCGTCATTCTACACCAGAGATTGTGTCAAAGGGCAATACCACCAACTTCAGAGACTGTGTGAAAACTCAAGCAATACCCCCAACTTCAGTTGGGGGTTCTTTAGCTTTAGCCTAGGTGCTGCGGTATCAGGCTTCCCGATTCGAGGTCACTCAAGCTCCGCAAGTTCGGCCCAGCGATTAACGTCATTCTCCAACTCTCGATTGGTTGATTGAAGCTCGGCGTAAGCCGATTCGACCACCACGAAATCGCTCGACGACGTCACCAGCACCCGCTCGAGTTCAGCTTTTCGTTTCTCCGAGATCTCTATTCGCCTTTCCAATTCTTCGAGCTCCCGCCGTTCCTTGTACGAAAGCTTGCGCGGGGTGTCGGACGTTCTGTCGGAGGGAGCGTGACTCGGCGCCTTTCCCCTTGTTGCGATAGCCTCAGTCGGCTGATCTTCTCGAGCGTCGAGAAAGGCGCTGTAATTGCCTGGGTACTGCTTGATTTGTCCATCCCCTTCAAAGCGAAAAACATTCTCAACGGTTCGATCCAGGAAATAACGGTCGTGGCTGACTACAACCAAACATCCGGCAAACGAGTCGAGGTATTCTTCCAGACGCACAAGGGTCTGGATGTCGAGATCATTAGTGGGCTCGTCCAGAATCAAGAGATTCGGAGCTCCCATCAATACTCGGAGCAGATACAGACGGCGCTGCTCACCTCCCGACAAACGGGAGATCAGACCGAATTGCATCGCCGGCGGAAAGAGAAACCTCTCCAGCAATTGACTGGCAGTGATCACCTGTCCATCGGCGGTTTCAATTCTCTCGGCCACCTCCCGGACATAGTCGATGACTCGCTGGTACCCGTTCAGCTCACGGTTGTCCTGGTCATAGTAGCCGATGACGATTGTCTGTCCTCTCTCGACGCGGCCCGCATCCGGTTGTATTCGGCCAACCACGATATCAAGAAGGGTTGTCTTCCCTGAACCGCTGGGCCCGATGACGCCGATGCGGTCGCTGCGTTTTAACGTATAGCTGAATCCATCAATCAGCTTTTTGTCGTCGTAGGATTTTGATATGCCGTCTAGCTCAAGGATCTTTTTGCCCATCCGACTAAACCCTATTGAGATGTCCAGCTCGGGTTTGGCCGTTCTAGCCGGTTGCTGCTGCAGTTCTTCGGCGCGTTGGACGCGAGCCTTTTGCTTTGTAGAGCGGGCCTTTGCGCCGCGTCTTAGCCACGCAAGTTCTCGCCTTAACAACGCCTCGCGCTTCTCTCCGGCGGCTGCGTCTTGCGTTTCTTGCTCTTCTTTCTTTTCCAGATAGTAGGCGTAGTTGCCGGCATAGCCCAGCACGCGACCGAGGTCTATTTCGAGTATTCGGTTGGTGACACGATCCAGGAAATAGCGGTCGTGAGTTACCAGAAGAATCGACGCCACATTGCGAGCAAGATAGGTCTCGAACCAGGCAATCGTATCGGCGTCAAGATGATTCGTAGGTTCATCCAGCATCAGCAGGTGAGGATGCGAGACCAGCGCGTGAGCGAGCGCGACCCGCTTGCGTTCGCCGCCAGATAGCGCCCCCATTCGCGCGCCGGTATCGCTGATTCCGAGTTGACTTAGAACTGTCCGTGCGTTTGTTTCGAGGTCCCAGGCTCCAGTCGCTTCGAGTTGGTGAGCCAGAGTCGCAACACGATCGAGTATTCGCGCATCGCCGGGATGCGATGCCAGGTCGTGGCAAGCCATCTCGTAGTCTCTCAGCAAACGCATTGCGTCGTCGCTGGCGGTAAAGACCGCATCAAGCACTGTCTGTTCCGGGTCGAAGAGAGGGTTTTGCGGAAGGTAAGCAACGACGCGGTCGTTCGCAATGGTGACACGGCCTTTCTGTGGGCTTTCGAATCCCGCCGCTATGCGAAGGAGGGTCGTCTTGCCGGAGCCATTCAATCCTATGAGGCCAACTTTTTCGCCATCGTCGATGCCAAGCGTCACGCCCTCAAATAGACGCCTTGGCCCATAGCTGATTCCGACGTCGTCTAGTGAGATGATGGTCATTGTAAGTTCATAGTTCGCCTTTGGGGGAAGTTCGTAACTTTCTCAGTGATAACCACAAACTTCTGCCTGAACGGCAAACTACAAACCTCCTAATCCAAGTCACGCCGAAAGTCCTCGACGGCGCTCAGCTCTAGTCCAGCAGTTGGTCCCTGGTGGCGACGTTTTTCTCGGGCTTCTGATCTGTAGTGTCAAAGACTTCCTGTACCCGCCCAACGTCTCCGCTCACGAGCCGCACTTTTATCCCGTGCGGATGAAAAGAAGACTTCGTAAGGATCTCCTTAACTATGCCTCGCGTTAGTCTGTTCGAGCCCTGGTCTTTCTTCAACAGGATATTCGCCTCGACTCCGGGATGCACGTTCTTGCGGTGCTGACCATTCATTCGCAACAAGAATAGCACCTCCTGAGACAACAATTCGAAAGCTTTCTCCGGAGTGCTCCGCAAGCTTGGCGGCCTCACTAGCTACCTCGCTCGATTGGAAGCGGAATTTCAGGGCGAGCTGGTCAGGGAATCTGACTTTAACGGGTATAGTGCCGGAGGCGACGTCGTTGGCTTTCAAGTGGGGTGAGAGCAGTTTTGCTCTCACCCACCGTTGCTGGATTGAGCGATAAGAAACGCAGAGGCTGCGTACAGCGGATAACTACCGCAAGCTAGCAGGATGTGTGCCTCTAGTCTCACACAAAAAGGGCGCCTCAGTACTCTAGCTTCCCATCGTACATCATGTCTTTGGTCTTATAACGCCGATCGAGCCTGTAGTTATCCGACAGAGGCGCGACAAAATGAATCTCTTCGCTCTCAGGAACGACGAACGGCTTGTCGTCTACAAAACGCTGAAAGATGAATCGAGCACCGAAACCATCCGGCCGGGGCGGTTGATACTCCTGAATAAAAATTCGTTTGCCGCCTTTGACCTCCAGAAACGTGTTGTTCTTGAACTTGGCAGTGCTTCCCTGCATCAAAAGCCCCATCGCCTGGTTAACATTAGACCCTGTGTCCTGTGAGTCAACGCTTACCGCGACGACGATTATCTCCGCAACGTCGCCGGTCGCAAACTGTTTGAGCTGCTCAGCTACCTCATCTTTCACGGCACCCTTTGCCTTCAACTCGATAACTCGGGCCAGAGCCTGTCGTATCGGCTTCGCGGAGAGAAATCGTATTCTGAAATTGAGCTGAAGCGCGTTTGGCGGCAAGCTGGTGCCCGCATTCTGCCCCTGCGCGCCGGTTACCGGTCTCCTGAATTGCTCCATCGGAGAAGTGAATGTCAGAGTCCGGCCCCACGGCGAATCGTTGAGCAATTTGATGGCGTCCTTCTCAGTCCACTCGGCCGGCGGTTTCTTGTCCCATTGCGCGGGAGTGGTCAGTGAAAAAAGCAAGACCAGGCTCGGTATGCTTAATATCAAAACGTGTCTCGAGAACTTCATGGCGAATCCTCCTTAGCTTATGGTGCCGGTCGGAAGTTATGTCTGAACCGGCGCAAAATTCCTTAGTATTTTCGACTCTATCCGATTATTTGAGCGCGAGCGTCAGAATCGTAGCACAATCCCACCAAAATGAGCGCGTTGTGTCGGCGTTCGCTTAACGCTCGAACTCAACATCACTGCAGATCGTTGCCATTCTCAGTTCAGGATCGATCTTTTCCGTAAAACGCTATCAGTGTCTGGTTCACCTCGTCCGCCTTCTCGGTGAAGAAAACATGACCGGTTTCTTCGAACTCAATCAAACGCGCCCCCGGTATGTTTTTTGCGATCAAACGGGAATTATCCGGATCAACAAGCGTGTCTTCGGTTCCGGTAAGAACCAGAGTCTCGTGAGTTATTTGTGCGAGCCGATCAAACGTGTCGTGCAGCATCACCGCGCCGAGTTGAAGCAAGTAAGACGATTTCGGCTGGTTGTTTGTAGCCATTACCGCAAGCGTTTCTTCGATCAGTTCGGGCCGCTCTTCGATGGTCTTATTCGAGAAAAGTAACCTCACTGAATGTCTCAACGCATCCGCTCGGGGCATATCTCGCGACTCGCTGAAAATGCGAACCGCCCATTCAGGAGAACGAGCGGCCGTTCGCGGGCCCGCGTGTGTGCAACCGAGAGCAAGCCTGCGCACCCTCGATGGATGCCGAAGCGCCAATTCTTGCGCGACCATCCCTCCAAGCGAAACGCCAAAGACGTGAGCGCTTGCAATACTCAGCGAATCCAACAATGCCGCGGTGTCGTCAGCCATATCCGAAATCGTGAAAGGATGCTGAGGTTGATCGGAGCGGCCGACGCATCGATTATCGAACGAGATCACCCGGAAATACGGCGACAATCCTTCAACCTGAGCCTTGAATCCATCGCATGTACTCCCCAGGCCGCGGATCAACAACAGCGGCTCGCCTTGGCCGCGGGCCTCGTAGTACATCTTCAATCGATCTGTTTGAATTAACGGCAAGCGGGCACCCTCTATTGTCCTAATACTCAAGCTTTCCGGCGTACATCATATCCTTCACTTTGTAGCGCATATTCAGCACAACCGCGCCACGAGGCTCCGAGTGGAACAGCACGTCTGAGGTTTCGGGTGTGATAAAGGCCTTTCCATCTACCAGACGAGGAAAGATATAGCGCGCGCCGAGACCGTCTTTGCCCGGAGGCTGGTACTCCTTGATAAAGACCCTTTGCCCGTTGGCGAGCAGATACGTATTGTTCTTCAGCTCGCTGCTTGTGAGCTTATAAAACGCGGCCTGTGTTTCTTGCAGCAATCTGCTGGCCTTGTCGGATTCGCTGACAACGGTAACCACGACGTAATCCGGAAAATCGGCAGCGGCAAATGCCTTGAGACGCTCTGCGAGTTGCGCGTCTATTCTCTCTCGGTTTGTGAGCTCCATCAGGTGACTGATCGCCTGCCGTACTGGCTTGGCCGACAAAAACCGGATTCGAATGTGGATCTTAAATACATCCTGTACCCGGCTCTGGCCGGAGTCCAGTCTTGCCTGTCCGGTCATCTGTGACGTATCGGTCAAAGTCTGAGTCTGACCCCAGGGCGAGTCATTTAACAGCTTTGTCGACTCTTTCTCGGACCACTCGGTGTACGGTTTTTTGTCCCACTGCGCAGAGATTGCCAGCGGATAAGCGAGCATGAATGCGAACAGGCCGATGACGAACGCGCGGCATACAGGCTTCATGACATTGCCTCCTGCGAGTGAATTGTCGATTGATTAAAAACGCTTCAGAGTCTGACGCGATTGAAACCCGCGGTATGATAGCTCGTGTTTTGTGTCAGTACAACTTTGATCTGGAGGGTGGCGGACCCGAGACTTTGGGGCTGAACCTTTGATTCAGGTTGCGGACGAACGCGCGAGTACAATACCGCTGTCCGCGATCAAATCTTCTGAGAGGTTTGGAGGGTATACCTCACGCCGCTCTCAAGAAGCTTTGGACTCCAATTTCCGAATGCGTCGGAGGAGAACCTCATATTCCGAGTCGGCGTGCAGCCTGATGCGATCGATTCTGTCGCATAGCTTATCCGACAGCTCCAGGAGAGCCGCCTTAAACTCATCCGACATCTCTACAAATCGAGAGTTAACGCTCGCTTCGAATGCATCAAGTCTTGTTTTTAAGCTCTCTTGTCCTTCTCTTAAGCTCTCTTGCCCGTCTCTTACCTCTCGAAGCAGTCTGAACACCGGGGTAATCGTCGGCTGGGTGGTGTTTATCTCATTTTCGCTGTCGTTCAAATCGTGCGTAGGATCGTCGCTGCTCATGTTTCACTCTCCTGAGAAAGTCTTACGCTCGTCTTGCGAGCGACCCAGGAATTTCGTGATCACATTGTGACATATCACTTGCACTTGAGCAAGTAATTTCATGTTATTTCATGCTCCCCGCGGGCACTGGGCTATTGACAATTTCGTGTAACCCGGGCCGGCGCGAAACCGTCCTTGTCATTCGCCAACCTATAAATTCTGGACTATGCTAGCAGTTCGCGTCGATCAGACCGTCGTTCAGGGTTCAAGCCTCGGCTTGCGCATTTCGCGCAACCTGGTTTTGAACACCGAACAACTAAATCGTGCCGCTCTGCTCAAAAGGAGACCCCCTATGAAACGACTTTATGCTCTGGCTTTTCTGGCAGCGCTGTGCGCGCCGCTAACCGCGGCCGGCCGCGAAGCCAAGCTCGTTCGCTACCCGCACTTTAACAATGGACGCATAGCGTTCACATACCTGGCCGACATATGGACAGCTGACGAGGACGGCAAGAACATCACGCGCATAACCGCAAACAAAGCTCGCGATGTCTATCCACGCTTCTCTCCCGACGGGAAATCGATCGCCTTCTCGTCGGATCGCAACGGCAACTTTGACGTCTTTATCGTCCCGAGCCAGGGAGGCAACGTCAAGCAGCTTACATTTCATTCCTCGGACGATACCGTTCTCGGATGGACACCCGACTCGCGCGCCGTTTTGTTCGCTTCGAGCCGCGGCGACGACTTCATGGGTAAGCTCTATACCGTGTCGATCGACGGCGGCATGGAGCGCAATGCCGGCGCCGACATGGGCGTGAACGCATCCTACTCGCCAGACGGTAAGAAGCTGGCGATCAACCGCAAGGGCCAGGTCTACTGGCGCAAGTACTATCGCGGCTCGATGCAGACTGACGTTACGGTGATGGACATCGCGTCTAAAAAATTCACCGATCTGACCGATTTCGACGGATTAGACTCGTGGCCGATGTGGAGTACTGACGGGTTTATCTACTTCGTCAGCGATCGCGAGGGAAACGGACTCACAAATATCTGGCGCATACCCGAAGCAGGAGGCAAGGCCGACCGAGTGACCTCATTCAAAACAGGTGATGTGCGCTTCCCCGCGATAAGCGCCGACGGCAAAGTTATCGTATTTGAGCACGACTTTGGTTTATGGAAACTTGACCTGGGTTCGCGGAAGACCGCGCCGCTCAAGCTCGACATCGCCGCCGAAACCCAGGAGAACCTCGCTGAAATCCGAGACTTCAACTCGCAAGCCGACGATTATGACCTCGCACCTTCCGGCCGGCGAATAGTTGTTTCAATTCACGGCGAGATCTTTACTACGCCAACCGATGAAGGCGATTTGCGTCAGATAACAGACGGGCCGGCGCGCGATAAAGATCCGCTGTATTCGCCTGACGGCAAGTGGATCGCTTTTATAAGCGACCGCAGCGGCCGCGAGGAAATGTACATCGCTTCGGCGGACGGCGCCGGCGAACCGCAAAAGATCACCGATCTCGATACGCTAAAGTTTTCGTTTGCGTGGTCCCCCAGCTCGAAGGAGATCGCGTTTACCGGATCTGACAACAAGCTTCGCAAGTACATAGTCGATACAAAGCAGACAACTGAACTCTCATCTTCGAAATACGGCAACATCGGCGCACCGGTCTGGTCACCCGACGGCAAATGGATAGCATATTCGAAATCCGACTACGTTAGAACGTCGGATGTTTTTCTGATTCCATCAGCCGGCGGCGACGAGCGCAAGGTGACCTTTGATTCCTTCAATGACGTCAATCCTCGGTTCACCGCCGATGGTCGCAAGCTTTTCTTTGTTCGGACCGAAGGATTTGGCGGTGGCGGCGGCCAGGCATCTGCCCAGATCTACTCAGTGGCTCTTGAGCGTGAAGAACGCGACCCGGCCGATCCCGAAGACCGGCCGGAAGGGGGCGATTTACAGGATCAAAGTAACGAAGCGGTCACCCGCCGCATTGCAGGCGCTCAACGCAATGCTCCACCGAAAGACATCAACATTGACTGGGCCGGACTCAGGCGGCGCACGAGACAGGTCACCCGGATGCCGTTCGCTGTGTTTAACTACGCGATAGCCCCTGATAATCGCACGGTAGTGTTTGTCACTACCGAGCCGGCGGGACTTCGCAATATTCCAGTCATCTACTCGATACAGGAAGACGGGCGGCGGTTGACTCGTGTCACCGCTGGTGAGCCGCCAGCGGGCGAAGGCGGCGGCGGACCCGGAGGTGGCGGCGGTTTTGGAGGCGGGATCAACAGCCTGAACATCGCGCGCGACGGCCGTACGCTCTTTTTCCGCGAAGGAAGTTCGGTTTACTCGGTGTCGATCGCTCCGGCAGCGGGGGCGGGCGCGCCGGGCGCGGCATCGGGCGGACGAGAGAGCGCGCGACGACGCGTCAATTTCACTGCTCGTGTAAGGATCGACCGGCAAACCGAATGGGCCGAGATGTTCGACGACGCCTGGCGAACAATGAAGTACCGCTTCTATGACGCGGCTATGCACGGCAAGGATTGGGACGGTATGCGCGCCAAGTATCAGCCACTTGTCGAGTTTGTCGGCGATAGACAGGAGCTGCTCAACATCGTCAACGAAATGATTGGCGAGTTAAACGCTTCTCACACGGGCGCCGCTCCGCCGCCGCGTGGGCGTGAAGGCGGCGGCGTTTCAACCGCACACCTGGGGGTCGAGCTTCAGGACGACGCCGGGGGCCGCTACAGGGTAACCCACGTCTACGAAGACGGACCCTCTGACAAAGATTGGGTTAAGGTGAGCGTCGGCAATTACTTGATAGCGATAAACGGCAAGCCGGTCAAAACCGGTGACAACTACTGGGAAATGTTGAATCACCGCCTGAATCGCAAGGTCGAAGTCACGTTCAACAACAAGCCCTCCGAAGACGGTGCGTGGAAGACCCGCATCGAGCCTGTCAACGGCGGGGCATACTCGCAACTACGTTATGAGCGATGGGTAAAGGACCGCCGGGCGCTGGTCGATAAGCTTTCAAACGGGCGCATCGGTTATCTTCACATTCAATCGATGAATCAACCCTCGTTGCGCCGCTTTGAAAAAGAGCTTCGCGAGAATCACAACAAAGAAGCGATCATCATCGACGAGCGGTGGAACGGCGGCGGTAACATCGAACAAGAGTTGCTGGCGATACTGGTCCAGCGTGAATATCAGATCTGGCAGCCTCGCGGCACGGAAGCGACGGGTCGTCCTTTCGCCGGGTTCTTTGGCCCGAAGGTCGTTGTCCAGAATTGGCGGTCGGCATCGAACTCGGAAATGTTTCCGGCCGGGTTTCGCGCTCTGGGCTTAGGAAAAGTTATCGGGACTCCTACGACCGGAGCGGTGATCGGCACGGGCAGCTATTCGCTGATCGACGGCTCGACGGTTCGAACCCCGGGCGTCGGCGTTTATCTGGCCGACAAGAACCGAACGAACATGGAGAACTACGGCGTGAGGCCGGATATCCTGGTCGAGAACACCCCCGAAGACAATCTCGCGGGTCGCGACCGGCAGATCGAAATGGCTGTGCAGGAGCTGATGAAGGAGATCGGCTCCAAGGCTCAACAAGCTAAGAAGGACTAACAACGTTTCCAAAAACAGCGGCGCCACGACACGACTCTTTTCGTGTTGTGGCGCCTTTTTTGTTATTCAGGGCCCACAACACAACCAAACCTTGCTGTCGCCTCCGGCCTAAATGTTGGTTTGGCTCCCGGCGATCGCGTGGTATATATTAAGGCGCAGCTTGACAATGACTCGACGGGCACGGAAGGCTGACTGAACATCCTTCAGCTTACGTCGGGCGCAACTCCTCACCGGATCCGGATGACTCTCAGCGCTCCACTGAGGTCAGGAGTACACTCTCAAGGAGATTTTCGATGAGCAGCTCCCTCAATACCGCACAACAATACCTCGATAAGGGTTTGGTCTTTTACAACAAAGGCTGGCTCGACGAAGCGATAAACAGCTATCGAATGGCACTCCAAATGCGCGAGGGCAATTTTCCGCGAGCTTACTACCAGCTCGCGCGCGCGCTACTGGATGCCGGCGATGTCGGCGGCGCGATCGAGGCGCTCCGCTCATCAATCGAACAGCAACCGGATAATCCTGATGCCTACTACTCGCTCGGGTTAACGCTCGCGCGCCGCGGAGAATACCCCGAAGCCATTGACGCATACCGTAAAGCGATCGAGCAGCGCGGCGGCAATCATCCGTGGGCCTACCACAATCTTGGCATCGCCCTTTTGCGTCGCGGCGATTTTAGCGAAGCGGTCGACGGATTCAATCGCGCGATCGAACAACGCAACGGCGAGTTTCCAAAAGCGTGGCATAACCTCGGAATCGCGCTTGCGCGCCGGGGCGATCTGGAACAGGCTGCCGGCGCCTTCCGCAAGGCCCTGGAACAGCGACACGGAAATTATCCCGACACTCAGTTCGAGCTCGGCAGGGTGCTGGTCGAAAAGGGGGACTTAAATGGAGCGGTCGAAGCCATACGCTCGGCGATCGATCAGCGCCGTTCCCCCTTCCCGCAAGCTCACTTCGAACTAAGCCGCGCGCTTTTCGGTTCCGGCCAGCTTGAAGAAGCGGTGACCGAAGCCCGCACTGCCATTCAGCAACAGGCTGTTTATCCAGAAGCGTACTACGCGCTTGGGCGCGCGCTCGAGCGCCGCGGCGATCTTAAGGACGCGATCGAGGCGTTTCGCACCGGCATTACACAACGCGAGCACTTCCCCTGGGCCTATCACAATCTCGGCGTCGCACTCATACGTCTTGGGAACCTGGACGAAGGTGTCGAAGCCTATCGCAAAGCCATCGAACAAAACGACAGATTCCCGCGCGCCCACTACGACCTCGGAAGCGCGCTTTACAGTCTTGGACGGGTATCGGAGGCGACCGAAGAATTCAGCGCTGCGATCACGTTGCGGGGTGGAAGCTACCCAGACGCGCACTACGAACTGGGTCGCATCTATGCGGGCGAGCAGAAACTCGACCTGGCCATCAGTTCGTTTCAAACAGCGCTTTCTCAAAACGAAAACTTCCCTGAGGCTCATCACGAGCTCGGGTTGTCGCTGTATCGCAGCGGCAAGCTTCAAGAATCGGTTGGTTCATTCCGGTCGGCGATTCAGCAGCGCGGCGGGGAGTTTGCCCGCGCGCACCACAACCTCGGCCTCGCGCTCGCGGATCTCGGAGTTCTCGAAGAAGCCACAAAAGAATTCCGGCTGGCGATCGATCAGCAGCCTATTTTTCCGCGCGCGTTCCGCAACCTTGGCCGTACGCTTTATCGGTTAAGCGATCTGGACGGCGCGGTCTCGGCGTTACGCACCGCGGTCGATCAACGGGATGGCGAGTTCCCGGAAGCCTATCACGATCTTGGGCTGGCTTACTTCAGCAAAGGACAGCTCGACGAATCGATCGGCGCGCAACGAAAGGCGCTTGAGCAATCAAAGGAATTCTCCGAGGCATACTTCTGGCTTGGTACGGCTTACAACGCAAAAGGCGAGGTTGAAAAAGCGATCGAAGCGTACAACGGCGCGATCTCGAACCGTCGCGGTCCGTATCCCGACGCTCATTACAACCTCGGTCTTGCGCACTCCCGGCTTGGAACGCTTGATAAAGCAATCGCGTCTTACCGCTCGGCTCTCAAAGAGAACGAAAACTACCCGGCGG
This sequence comes from Blastocatellia bacterium, assembly GCA_035649735.1. Taxonomy (GTDB): domain Bacteria; phylum Acidobacteriota; class Blastocatellia; order UBA7656; family UBA7656; genus Onstottus_A. The sequence continues at coordinate 40,806 of DASRIZ010000415.1, forward strand.
CGCATTACAGCTTGGGAGCGGCGCTGCTCGAGACCGGAGAGCTTGACGAAGCGATTGTGGAGCTCCGGCGCGCGCTCGCCCTCAACGACGATATGGCATGGGCGCATCACCGGTTGGGCGTCGGGCTCTATCAGGCCGGTCAGCTCGAGGAATCAATCCAAGAATTGCGACGAGCGATCCATCAACAGCCTGTGTTCCCCGACGCTCATCTGAACCTCGCTCGGTCCCTGTACGATTACGGTGATCTCAACGGCGTGGTAGAGACGTGCGAGAAAGTCATCGCCGGGCACGGAAAGGAGTTTCCGCAAGCGCATCATATGCTGGGCCGCGCGCTTTACGAGCTTGGCGATCTCGAGTCTGCGGTAGGCGCGCTGGGTTCTGCGCTTGCTGCTAATCCGACAATCGCCGAAGCCCATCGTGACCTCGGCCGAGTGCTTTATGACATGGGCGATCTGGACGGGGCGATCAGCTCATATCGCGCCGCCATTCAAAATAAGCCTGATTATCCGATCGCTCACCATCATCTTGGTCTCGCGTTGTACGAAGGAGGCGAGCTTGAAGAGGCCGTTGCAAGTCTTCGCCGGGCAACCGAAGGACTCGGCGACGGTTTTCCTGCAGCCTGGCACAACCTGGGAGTCGCTCTTTACGACCTTGGCGAGATCGATCAGGCGATCGCTGCCTATCGAACCGCGATCCAACAGCGCGGCGGTCGTTACGCCGAGGCTCATTACAACCTCGGCAATGCGTTGTATGCGCGCGGAGAGATTGACGAGTCGGTGCGCGCATACGAGACGGCCATCGACCAGCAGCACGGCAATTTCCCCGACGCTCATCGCAATCTTGGCAATGCGCTTGCGCGACTCGGGGATCTCGACCGCGCCGCCGATTCATTAAAGCGGGCAATCACTCAGGGTGATACGGCGGCCGACGCTCACCACGATCTCGGACTGGTCTTGTACGGACGAGGACAACTCGAAGATGCGATCCGAGAGTTCCGCACAGCGCTCGATCTTCGAAACGGGATTGACGCTGAGGCACATCGAAATCTTGGCCGCGCGCTTTACGAAAGCGGAGCGCTAAACGATGCAAGACAGGAGTTGCAGACTGCGATCGCTCAACGAGCGGGAGCGGTCTCCGGAGACGCTCCGACCGTGAGGTTAACGGAGGCAAGCGCGGCGGACGGGGCGACACGCCGATTGGGAGAAGCGAAGGAAGAACGCGGCGCGATGGCCGCCGGTCAGGGTGCCACGGTTTTGCTCGGAAGTGAACCATCAAAGACCCGGGCCAGTGCAAAAGGAGAAACCACGACGGTTGTCTCGTCTGCCGCTCCGCCGGCAACCATTTCTTTTCCGGAAGCGCATCTCGATCTGGGTCGAGTGCTATACGATCTTGGCCACAGCACCGAAGCAATTGCCGAGCTGACCCGAGCGGTCGCGGGGCGCAGCATCTTTCCGCGCGCTCATTACGAGCTTGGGCGTGCGTTGGTTCGAGCGGGACGGCTGGCCGAGGCGATGACCGAATTGAAGACGGCCGTCGAGCAGCAAGGCGGCGCGTTTGCCGAGGCCCATTTCCAGATCGGTCTGTTGCTCTCACGCCAGGCCGACTTCGAGTCAGCGCTTGACGCTTACCAGACCGCGGTAAAGCAATCGGGAGGAATCTACCCGGAAGCTTACTATCATATGGGGCTGGACCACGTTCGGGTACGCAACACCGAAGCTGCTGTCAAAGCCTATCGTAAGGCGATCGAGCAGCGCGGCGGGTACTATCCCGAGGCGCATCAGGATCTTGGCCGGGTGTTGTACTCAATAGGAGATCTTGCGGCGGCCAACGAAGAGTATTCGATTGCGGTACGTCAGCGGACCCCCCATCAGGCCGAGGCAGCGGCGCAAAGCGACACTCATGGAGCGACCGTCAAGGCGAAGAAATCTCGACGGAGCGAAGCGGCCGAAGAGCTGGGCTCGGCGTTGAGGCAAGCGCCGGCTGCCGCCGACATCGGTAAGGGGGACGCGGTGACAGAGCGCGCACCGGCTCTCGAAGCGTCAGGGCTTAGCGCCAGTAAGGAGTAAGACCCCTGTACTCATCGCATTTTCTGTAGTCCTCTCGCGCCCGCCTCGCGTCCGCGAGGCGGGCGCACGACCGCTCAGCTACACCACGACCGACCGACCGACCCCGTCGTTGGAGGCCGCTAGCGTCCGGGACGCTCTGGTTTGAACTCGATTACTATGCCTCGCAGGGGGGCATCCCCAACGTTCTTCGCGGTGTGAATCACTGGCGGATTGAACGCGACGCGATCAGGAACGATATCCACAAAGATCTCCGGCTGACCATCGGGCTGTTGCTGAAGCCGCGTCCGGTTGAGCTGCATCACTACGCGCTGGCTGTGACTGTGTCTTGCCCTCGTGTCGCCTACCGCGAGTCTTTCTTCGAAGACAAAGAACCCCCTTCCGTTATATCGGATTGCGTTCTTTTGCGGCGGAATGATCTCGGATGGCGATTGCACCGGGGGATGGAATGGTTTGATACTCACTTCGAAGTACGAGCCACCGGTCGGAGTCCTGTAGGATTCTCCGTGTTTGAAGACAGCAATGTCCCCTCGCTTCATTTTGCGTATCGACTTTCCGGATCGCAGCTCGACATTGCCCAGCGCAACGATTACCCGATCCCCACACTCTGCCGGCTTTGTTGTTGCGCACATTACCGAATCGCGCATCACCCGAACGTACTCATTTTCCAGCACCGGCGCCTGCGCCTGAAGGAGCAAGACTGTCATTAAGAAGATCATCACAACTCCAATGCGCGTTACCCGCGATCGAGCACGATGTCACATACAACCATTACGCGTTCTGCACTTCGCCAGCCAGCTTTATAAGCGAAGTCTTCGCGTCACCGTAGAGCATTCCACAGTTGGGTTTGAAAAAAAGCGGGTTCTCGATGCCGGCAAAGCCTTTGCCCTTTCCCCGCTTGAGCACGACAACAGATCGCGCGCGGTCCACGTTAAGGATGGGCATTCCGGCGATGGGGCTCTTCGGATTATCACGAGCGTCCGGGTTGACTACATCGTTAGCGCCGATCACTACGGCTACGTCGGTCGCGGGAAACTCGCCATTTATCTGCTCGAGATCATACAAGGACGAGTATGGCACGTTGGCCTCGGCGAGCAGCACATTCATGTGCCCGGGCATTCGGCCGGCTACCGGGTGGATTGCATACTTAACCGTGACCCCCCGCGCTTCGAGGATGTTCGCAAGCTCGCGAACCGCGTGTTGCGCTTGCGCGGTGGCCATTCCGTAGCCCGGCACAAAGACTACCTGCCCGGCATACGCGAGCTGCACCGCCATGTCTTCGGCCTTAACTTCGCGCATGGCGCCAAGCGTGCCGCTCTCGGCTGTCGCTGTTTCCGCGCCAAAGGCTCCGAAGAGCACGTTGGTAATCGAGCGGTTCATTGCGCGGCACATAAGAATAGAGAGGATGAATCCTGAGAATCCATCCAACGTACCTGCGATGATAAGCACGTTGTTGGAGATGGCGAAGCCGGTGGCCGCCGCCGCAAGCCCGGCGTATGAGTTCATCAACGACATCACTACAGGCATGTCCGCTGCGCCGATCGGCAGAACCAGCAACACGCCAAAAACGAATGCAAGCCCGGCCATTGCGTAGAACAACGCGTGCGCCGACGGGTCGAAAATCAAATAGACGAACATTCCAACCGTCAATGCCAGCAGCGTCATGTTGAAGACGTTTTGACCGCGGTAAGTGATAGGCGTTCCACGAATCCAGTCCTGCAGCTTTATAAACGCCATCAAGCTTCCGGTCACCGTAATGCCTCCAAGCAAAACCTCCAGGCTGAGCGCGGTCATCTTGAAAGTCCCGAGTTCGCCGGCGCCGTGCCGGTAGTACTCGGACACGCCGACCAGCGACGCCGCCAGCGCGCCAAACGCGTGCGAGAGCGCGGTCCGCTGGGGCATCGCAGTCATCGGTACCCAGATCGACATCGCGCCGCCGATGAGCGAGCCGATTATCAGCCCGGCGATGATCCACTCGTAGCTGACGATTTCTCGATGAAGAAGCGTGCCCACGATCGCCAGCAACATCCCGATTTCGGCGAAGATCATTCCGCGCCGGGCGCTTTCGGGATGACTGAGGCCCTTGAGACCGAGAATAAATAGGATTGACGCGGCCAGGTAAGTTAATTCAATTGGAAGACCCATCAGGCTCGCTTTTGCTCCTCTGTAGAGTCTTTTTTCGGGCCGGGTTGTCGCTTGAACATCCGCAACATTCGATCGGTGATCATAAACCCGCCTACGACGTTTATCGTCGACGCGGTTACCGCGATGAACCCCAACACGGTGCTGAGCGTGCTGTAGTTCGCGCCGGCGGTCACCAGCGAGCCGACCAGTGAGATTCCGGAAATCGCGTTGGTTGCGGACATCAGCGGGGTGTGAAGAAGCGGCGGCACTCGCGAGATGACTTGATACCCGAGAAAGGCCGCAAGCGCAAAAACGTAAAGCCCGGCGATTATTACTTCAGTGCTCACGATTCGGTTCCTCCAGAAAGTGTCCGACAAACTTCAGTTTGTCGCCTGTTCTAATGCGCTAACGCGTCGCAGTTTCAAGCGCCGCGGCCACTCGGCCGTTCACAACCTCACCCCGATTCATCACGCAAGCCGGACCAACGACATCATCGCTCAAGTCGATGTTCAACTCGCCTTTTTCATCGATCAGAAGCTTGAGGAACGCGGTCACGTTTCGCGAGTAAAGCTGGCTTGCGTGCGCCGGAACCGTCGCCGCGAGATTCATCGGCGAGACAATCACCACGCCGTTTCGCTTGATCGTCTCGCCAGGTTTGCTCACGGCGCAGTTGCCTCCGGTCGAACCCGCGAGATCCACTATCACCGAACCGGGTTTCATGCCGGCAACGGCATCCTCGGTAACAAGAAGCGGAGCGCGCTTGCCGGGCACTTGTGCCGAGGTTACAACCACATCAGCCGTCCGGGCATGCTTCGCTATCAACTCGCGTCCTCGATTGAGCGCTTCATCGCTGAGCTCGACCGCATATCCTCCCGCGTCCTCGGTTTGAAGCCCGCCAAGATCGACCTGAAGGAATTTAGCCCCGAGAGATCGAACGTGCTCACCCGCTGCCGCTCGAACATCGTAGCCTTCAACGACCGCACCCAAACGTCGCGCGGTTGCAATCGCTTGAAGACCCGCGACTCCCGCGCCCAACACCAGCACCCTCGCGGGAGCTATCGTGCCCGCGGCGGTCATCAACAATGGAAACATCCGAGGCAATTGCTCGGCCGCCAGCACGATCGCCTTGTATCCGACGATCGTGGCCATTGAAGAAAGGGCGTCCATTGACTGCGCCCTGGTCGATCTGGGTATCAACTCCATCGCAAACGCCGTAAGACGGCGTTCTATTAGCGGGACCATCGTGTCCGGTTCATCGAGAGGTCGCAGAAAACCGATCACCACCGCTCCTGGACGAAGGCGGGCGACATCGTCGTCGGCGGGCCGGTTCACGCAAAGCAAAACGTCGGCAGACTCCAGTATCTCGGTCTTGGCGTGCGCGATCTGGGCGCCCGCTGCAACGAAGTCCGCATCGCTTGCACCTGACGCATCGCCACTACCACTCTCGATTTGAACCGCCACGCCCGGCGAGACCAGCGCGCGCACAGATTCAGGCATGAGCGCCGTCCGAGATTCTCCCGCCGGCGCCTCTCGAACTACACCAATCTTCATCAACGCTCCGTGAAATGTTTCTGAATGACTCCGGCTCCGGCAATTCGTCCAACAAAAGCAGGGCTCGGAGAGCTGCGGATAAGAAGATTAGAATATATCATCTTCATCGCGTACTTTGCAGGCGCATTCAGCGTTCGGCAGACATGACGCAATTAGACCACTGCAATTTCTTTGGGAGTAGCAATGAAAATTTTATCGGTTAATGTTGGGCTCCCGCGCGAAGTTATCTGGAAGGGCAAGCCTGTCATTACCTCGATCTTCAAAGTCCCGGTCGATGGCCGCGTGAGTCTGAGATCTCTCAATCTTGATGGCGACCGACAATCTGACCTGACCGTTCACGGAGGCGTGGACAAAGCCGTCTACGCCTATCCGTCCGAGCACTACGATTATTGGCGTCGCGAGCTGCCTGGCGTCCAGTTGCCGCGGGGTATGTTTGGCGAGAATCTCACTGTTGAGGGTTTGTTCGAGGACGAGGTCAACATCGGCGATCGGTTTCGAATCGGCTCGGCTGAGTTGACGGTTACACAACCCCGTCTCCCGTGCTATAAGCTGGCTATCAAGTTCGGGCGCGACGAGATCATCAAACGTTTCCTCGACAGTGGGCGAACTGGTTTTTACTTCGCTGTGTCTAAAGAGGGACAGGTCGGAGCGGGAGATTCGATCGAGACAATTAGCAGAGATGAGAATCGGCTGACGGTCACCGAGGTCACCAGATTGTATCGTAGGGACAAAGACGATGTTGAAGGGTTGAAGCGAACGTTGAGCGCCTCGTCTTTACCCGATGGTTGGAAGGAGCATTTCAAGCGTCAACTTGCAAAACTTCTAAGCACGCAATTGTAGCAATGAATGCTGAAGCCGCAACGTAAATACACTTTCGTTCTCATTGCGCTCGCCTATCTGAGTTTCATCAGCCTCGGGTTGCCGGATGGACTGAACGGAGTCGCCTGGCCATCGGTTCGCTCTCACTTCGGTCTTCCGATTAACGCACTTGGTTCGCTCCTCATCTTGTTCACTGCCGGGTATCTGGCGTCGAGTTTTTGGAGCGGACGAATACTGGCGCGGATTAGTCTCGGGAGCTTGCTGGCGCTGAGCTGTTTTGCCACCGCGGCCAGCCTTATCGGTTACGCGTTGGCTCCGGCCTGGTGGGTGATGGTGTCATTCGGAGCGGTTGCCGGATTGGGAGCAGGCGCTATTGATGCGGGGTTGAACACATTCGCAGCTACGCGTTTCAGTCCTCGAATGGTGAACTGGCTGCACGCGTGTTACGGCGTGGGAGCGGCAAGTGGACCCCTCGTTATGACTGGAGTACTTGCGGCGAACCATCCGTGGCAACGGGGCTACGTGCTGGTAGGCGTCTGGCAGTTGCTACTGGCAGCTTGTTTTTGTCTGACGCGGCGATCGTGGGCGACGGGCATCGATTCGAACCAGCGTGACTCAATCTCGGTACCCCGAGCAGCCAGTCTGAGCACGCTGCGATTGCCGGTTATGTGGTTGAGCATCGCGATCTTCTTTCTATACACGGGCATCGAGGCCGCCGCCGGCGTCTGGGCTTATACGTTATTCACCGAATCGCGAGGGGTTCCGATTGTGACGGCGGGCTTCTGGGTCAGCGTCTACTGGAGCGGGTTGACCGTTGGGCGGGTGCTGGCAGGCGTAGTGGTCGGCGTCATACCATCTGACCGGCTATTACGATTCTGCGTTCTCGGATTAGGGCTGGGTGCTGCATTGATCTGGTCGAATCAAACAGACTCGTTGAGCTTTCTCGGGTTGGGATTGATGGGCCTGGCTGCGGCACCTGTATTTCCTTCACTGATTGCGACAACTCCCGCGCGGCTTGGCTCAGCGCATACCGGCAACGCCGTCGGCTTTCAGATAGCTGCAGCCGCCATCGGTCAGTCGCTAATACCCGCGTTAACCGGCCTGCTGGCGGGCAGGCTTGGGCTGGAGATCGTTGGCCTGACGCTCTTTGGCGGGGCTGTGATGCTGGCAGCGCTTGTTCAAGGTATGTCATCAGCTAAGGCCGCCAAACGAAACCCCAGTTTGAATCGGTCACGCTCAGCGACTCACTCCCGGCCACTAAGGTTCCGGAACCATAGCTGCGAAGTAGATCAGGAAAACATGCCAAAAGAACATACACAGGGTTGAACTCTATAAGCGACGCCGCTTAGATTTTAACCGCAAGAAGTCAAACAAGGAGGGACTGTATGAAGGCGCCGAATCAAAGGCTAGCGACGGCGGTGGTTCTGATACTGGCGGTTGCGGGGCTCGCGCAACAGGTTGCCGATCCCGATTTCGATCCCAAGGTCGCTAATCCAGCGTACACAAAAAAGCATCCCAAGGTGTTTCTTGACGAAGCGCACAACAATTTCCACACCGCGAGCGGACGCTACAAACCGTTTGCCGATTTGATCAGCAACGACGGATATCAGGTGATTCCCAACAAACAGAAGTTCAGCAAGGCGGCACTCAAGGGTTGCGATGTACTCGTTGTTTCAAACGCGCTTGGGGCTGTTGCGATGGGAAGTCCTGAGGCGAGCAATTCCGCGTTTACCGAAGAGGAATGCGACGCGGTTCGTGATTGGGTTCGATCGGGCGGGAATTTGTTGTTGATCGCCGATCACGCGCCGATGGGTGCAGCGAACGAAAAACTCGGCATGCGTTTCGGAGTTGAAATGAGCAAGGGTTATACCGGCGACCCGGCAAATCGCGACGAAGAGACGGGTAGCGACACCTTCCTCAAGTACAATCGCGAAAACAAACTGCTTGGGGATCACCCCATCACCCGCGGTCGCAACGCCGGTGAGACGATCTCGCGGGTGATAGCCTTCACCGGACAATCATTGAAGGGGCCAAAAGACAGCGTCGCTTTTATGAAACTCGCCGACACCGCGGTCAACGTGATTCCCGAGCGGCCGGGCTCCGCCGAACAGCAATCATCGGCGGCGGGTCAGGCGCAGGGAATCGCTTTTAAGTTTGGAAAAGGCCGCGCTGTTGTGCTCGCCGAAGCCGGGATGTTGTCGGCTCAACTTGCCGGGCCGCGGAAGATGAAATTCGGAATGAACCGGCCGGGAATCGATAATCGCCAGCTCGCGCTGAACATAATGCATTGGTTATCGGGGCTGTTGAAGGTAGCGTAGACTGTCCAGTCTGCGCAAAAGAAGATGCGACTCGACTGCTCTGCGCAGACTGGACAGTCTACGCTACGTCCGGAACCGGAGTCGTTGGAAATAATGGGTCACCCCGAACGTTCACCAACCCAGACGATTGATAGCGATCTTTCCGTTATTGATCACCATAACAACGTCTTGAATCGCGGTGATGTCCGCCGTCGGGTCGCGCTCGATCGCAATGAAATCGGCTTCCATACCCGGTTTGATCGAGCCCGTACGCTTATCGACCCCCAGGCAGGAGGCAGCGACCGACGTCGCTGATTTGATCGCTTCCATTGGGGACATCCCGATATTCACTAATTCGATGACCTCGTGCGGGATTCTGCGAATGCTCGCCGGTCCATACCCGGTGTCGGTGCCCGCAACTATTTTTACACCCATCTTCCACGCGTGAGTGGTAGTCTCACGCAATCGCGGCAGCATTGCCCGGCCGCGAACCGAGAGAACCGGATTGTCATAATCGCCGCCCGGATCAATCAAATCGATCACGGTGGCTATCGTGGGCACAAAATATGCCCCGCGCTCCTTCATCATCCTTAGTGTTTGATCGCTGAGATAAGTGCCGTGTTCGATTGAGCGCACGCCTGCGCGAACTGCGGACGCGGCGCCTTCATCGCCGTGAGCGTGTGCCGCCACGAAGACTCCCAACTTGCGAGCCTCGTCCACGGCGGCGGCAAGCTCTTCATCGGTAAACACTCGCTTGCGGGGATCTGTATCTGGTAACCCGGCACGTTCGGTGGCCATGATTTTTATGACGTTGGCTCCCCGTTCGATCATCGCGCGCACCAGACGCCGAACGCTTTCTGTCCCGTTGACTCCGGCCATCAGGTCCTTCATCTTCGGCATATCGAGAAAGAACTCTTCGGCTGGTCGCGGTCGAACGTGATAACCGGCAGCTACGACATCAGGAAGATCGACGGCTCCGGCGTGATTCAGCTCACGCATCCCGACATCCACAAAATGATTCACGCCGAGGCACCGCACGGTAGTCGCTCCCGAGGCGAGCGCCCGTCGAGCAGCCGTCAAATCGGCAAGATGAGCATGAGCATCTACAAACCCCGGAAGCAACCAGCGACCCTTCAGATCGAGTACCGTCGCGCCGGAGGGCAGCTCGGACTTGCCGGTGACGACGCTTTCGATGCGCCCGTTGCGAATCAGCACCGTGGCGTCTCTGATGGGTCCTTCCGAAACTCCATCAATCAGATTCGCGTGAGATATCACCAGAGAGGACGTCGCTTGTGCTTGCGACGGGAACGGCGTGATTGCGCCCGCGCAAACGACAAACACGCAGATGAGCAGCGAAATTAGCTTCGACATTACTCGCTCCGGTTGGGTTAGGATGGTTTTGAGCGGCGCGATCTTATCACTCGGTCGAGTCCATCTCAAGATTGTCCGATTGGGTTCACCTTGAAATTCGCGAGCGATGTCGCTAGCTTACACGCTTGTCAAATAATCACGCGCGTTTCTTCGGCTAAACACAAAGGAAGATATCTTATGCAACGATTCGTTGATGGCTGGCACAGTCCCAGCCTGAACAGGTGGATGGAGATTGTAACCTACGGGCACTACGGGTTTCCGCTGTTGATGTTTCCCACCGCTGCCGCTGACTTTCTCGAATACGAACGCTTCTATGTGATCGATGCGATTGAATCTTTAATCGACGCCGGCAAGGCAAAGGTCTTTTCGATAAACAGCATCAATCGCGAGAGCTGGCTCAATGATGAGTTGCATCCGAAACACAAAGCGCTGCGCCAGGTCCAGTACAACAACTACGTCGCCAATGAAGTCGTTCCCTATATCTGGAACAGTTGTCAGGGTCGTTTTGGGGTGATAACCGCCGGCGCGAGTCTGGGTGCTTTTCACTGCGCCAATCAACTCTTCCGCAGGCCTGATCTGTTCGCCGGCTGCATAGCCATGAGCGGCGCCTACGACATCAGAGGCTATTACAAAGGCGACTACTACGACGACAATGTGTATTTCAACAACCCGGTGGATTATCTTCCAAATGTCGAAGGCTGGGCCCTCGAAGCCCTGCGCCACAAGGAACACATACACATAGTCACCGGGCAGGGGAGCTACGAGAACCCCGATGCCTCGCGGCGTCTGTCCGGGATTCTGTCCCGCAAGGGAATTCCTCACGAGCTGGATTTGTGGGGGTATGACATGCCGCACGACTGGCCGACGTGGCGCGAGATGATGCGGTACTTCCTTCACTCAAAGTTCTAACGCTACAACAGAGGACCGATGGGAAGGCTCGATGGCCAGGTCGTGATTGTGACCGGCGCTTCGGCGGGTATCGGCGAAGCTGCGTCGCGCCGATTGTTCAGAGAAGGCGCAACCGTGGTGATCGCTGCGCGCCGTGCAGAAAAGCTCGAAGCGCTGAAACGAGAGATCGACTCAGCCGGCGGGCGCGCGCTGGCGGTGGCCGGTGATATTACTTCGCAAGAAGATCGCAAGCGGCTTGTCGACGAAACTGTCCGTGCATTTGGCAGAATAGACGGGCTGGTCAACAACGCGGGGTACGGTCAGCGCGGGCCGATCGAGTTGGTTCCTATCGAAGCGATCAGACAGAACTTCGAAACCAATCTCTTTTCTCTAATTGCGCTCACCCAGCTTGTGATACCGATTATGCGCGAGCAGCGTAGCGGGAGAATTGTAAACATCAGCTCGGTTGCCGGTCGAATCGCGCGACCACTCTCGTCGGTGTACGACGCGACCAAGCACGCTCTCGAAGCGATTTCTGACGGGCTGCGAGGCGAGCTGGCTCCGTTTGGGATCAAGGTGGTGGTGATCGAGCCGGGCTTTATCATAACCGAGTTCCTTGGAGTTGCCACTGAAAGGGCGCGGCCGATAATCGAAGACGCGGGACCATACGCTGAGTCGTTCACCCGCCTGGCCGGAGTCATCCAACGAATGCGAAAGATGGCGGGGCGCCCTGAGGATATCGCCGAGGTTATCTATAAAGCGCTGTCTGCGCGGAATCCTAGAACACGGTACGCGGCTCCCGGGCACGCGCGTTTAGCGCTGGCGGTAAAGCGACTGCTGCCGTCGCGATTGTTTGATTACGTCTTGAGCCGGTAGCTCAAATCCCCAAACAAATCGATTCACGGCTGCGTAGACTCATATGCGGATGATTGGTTGTCCGAAAAAGGGCTCGATCATAAATCGTTAGGTCCCACCGAGGACTCGACTATGCGTCGCTTCCTTCTGATCGCTATCGTACTCGTCTCCCTGGCGAATCTCGCGGTTCCTGTTGTCCTTAGGCGCGGCGTCATAAGCAGGGTTGCGGGAGAATGGTTCATCAAGAGCTCTATGACGGGAAATCTGCCAATTCTTCGGCTACTCCTAACCGCCGGGATTGACCCCAATGTAAGAGTCAAGTTTCAAGGACAATTCCCATATAGTCGATGGGATGGCACGGCAATGTTGGCAGCGGCGTGGGAAGGACAGTCTGATGTTGTCGATGAATTGTTAAGGAACGGCGCCGATGTGGATACGGGTGGCAGAGGGGATGTCGCAGGAGTCGTCGGTGAGAGTTTCGGTTTCTCGTGCATCGCCGACAAAGGCTGGGTGTCCGGCCCTTGTACCCATGAGGTCCCCGAGCCTGACCCCGCAGACCAGATTGGCGTGACGCCGCTGATTGCTGCGTCTTTTACCGGACAACCTGCAATTGTCAAAGCTCTGCTGAATCACGGCGCTAATGTAGATGCTCGAACGCACAAGGGCGCCACCGCCTTGATGTTCGCTGCAGCGCGAGGACGAGTTGATAGCGTAAAGGCGCTGATAGCTGCCGGTGCAGATGTGAATGCAAGGTCGCAGGATAATCATAGCCCTCTGATCCTGGCCGCGTGGAATCAAGGCTACGGGAACGGTAAAGAAGAAGCGTCTGAAGACCACGCTCAGATTGTTCAGATTCTTCTTAACGCAGGCGCTGACATCTCGTCAGAAACTGTCGATGGTGAAGGCCCGCTACTGGGTGCATCGGCGCAACAGATTCCGAAGCTGTTGGACCTTTTAATTGCACACGGAGCGCCGGTAAACGGAACGAACCACAATGGTCAAACGGCCCTTATGTACGCTGCGAAGTGGGTGAAACTCGATAATCTGCATTCTTTGATTGCCCGTGGCGCGAATGTTCACCAAACGGCCAGCAACGGCGAAACGGCTTTAATGTACGCCGTTAGCGCATGGTCAAAATTCTACCCTCTCTCCCGTTCTGTGGATCTGATAAATCTGCTTCTCGATGCTGGCGCTGACGTCAACGCTGCCGACAACGAAGGAGTCACCGCGCTTATGAGGGCGGCGACAACAGACAACCCGGACCTAGTTCATGCGTTGCTCAATCGCGGAGCGGCAGTAAACGCGAAGGACAAGAGAGGTCGAGCACCACTTTGGCACTCGTTACAACGCCACAGCCCGAAAACGACTCGCTTGCTGCTGCGCGCGGGTGCTGACGTAGACGCGACAGACGATAGCGGTTCAACACCGCTTATTAACGCGGCGCGGAGATACTATTACCACGACATTGTTCAGATGCTCTTGCGTGCCGGCGCCGATGTTAACGCAAAAACCTACAAGGGCGAATCGGCGATTCGATATGCAACGCTGTCGACTCCACATTGGAAGCTGAACGATCCTGAGTGTGTCTTCTTCCATCTCAAGAAGGCCGGCTCGGAGATTGATCCGGACACGGCGATGATCATCGCCGCACGAACAGGCCGCTCAGATATCATCCGGGCAATGTTAGAAAAGGGTGCAAGTGTCGATCTTCGTGGACCAGACGGCGCGACATTACTCATCTACGCGGCGGAAGAAGGAAAGGGCGAATCGGTTCGCTTATTGTTCGAACACGGAGCGAGTCTGGATGCCCGGGATGTCACTGGGATGACCGCTTTGATGCGCGCCGCCTACCACGATTGTTCTGGAGTGGTTAAGTTGCTGCTTGATCTTGGAGCCGAGACCAATGTTCAGTCCAAAAGCGGTGATACAGCCCTTATGAACGCGGCGAGGAAGGGCCACATAGCTACTGTCAGGATCCTGCTCGATAGAGGCGCCCGGTTGGACATCCAAAGCAAGGACGGCGATACCGCTTTAACTTTATCCCGATTTGGCAGTTGGGAGACACAACAGTTTCTGTCGGACGCTAAAACGCGAAACTAACTGGTCGTATCGCCCCTTGTGTTGTCGCGCCTGGCCATTTACTATTCTTACCTCATCGTGAATCAACACTACACGGGTCATTCTCGAATCGGGCAAAGCCCTCGCGTTCAACGACGGTCGGGGTGGGTTTACGCATTTCTCTTCACTCTGATGGCTTCGCTTTCCTGGAGCGCTACCCCGATGTCGAGCGCTCGGCCTGTCGCGGATGGACCCGAAGTTGTGATGGGCTCAACCAAACGCGACTTTGGTGATGTGTTCGACGGCGAAGAACTCGAACAAACCTTCCCCATTCGCAATGCAGGAAACAAGCCGCTCGAGCTCGCGCAAAAATCAAACCTGGGCACGCGTTCAAACTCGCCCGCCCACCCAACAACTGCCGTGTGGCGCCCGCACGAGAAGCCGTTCGCGCGAGCGGTGTCAGCGACGCGAGCGGCTCCCAGCTGATGCCCAGCCGGTGACTTATACTTCGAGAAAGTCATCCTGCCTGGTCAGGCCGGAGTCATCCAAATCAAGCTTCATACGGCTGAACATCTCGGTCCGATGGAGGCCAGCTACGAGCTTCAAACCAATGACCCCCGGAATCCGGTCATCAAGGTAACTGTTCTTGCCAACGTCAAGCCGCTTCCGCCATACATCAAACGGATATCAACCGCTAACGTCGGGTACGGTGAAAAAGACGAGAGCTTTCAAGTGTGGCCGACCGCGCGGCCCGCAGTTTCAGCCGAGGCCGGTGAAAAATTGAACATTGCTTTGAGGGTAAGAGCGCTTGGCCCGGAAGCAGGAACGCTAAAACTCGGCGCAGGCGCGCCAGACTCATGGAAGCTCAGACGCGAAGCGTCCGGCGACTACTGGCTCGATATCCCGATAGACGCAGTCAGCGGATCACGCACCCACGCGGCGCCGCTGGTCGTCGATCTCGGGGAGAACCGCTCCCGTGAAATCCGCGTCCAGCTGACTGTAACCGTGCCTGCGGAAAACCTTGTCGTGACCCCTCGGGAACTCGATTTTGGAGAAGTGGCTCCCGCGAGCGCCTTTCAGAGGATAGGCATCAGAAAGCTTGTCGGCTCGTTTCGCATCAAGACGCTTTCGTCAACCCTGCCGTTTATAAAACTTGAACCGGCCACAATGGTCGAGGGCAGCAATTACCTAATCAGAATCAGCATCGATCAAGCAAAGCCATTGAAGCCTGGAGCATACTCAGGAGTCGTGGTTATCGAAACCGACGAGGGCCATAAGGTTGAAGTGCCGATCAAGATGAAGCTTATTGATCGCTGAGAATGTGTTTAGTTACGATTCCTTGACACACCAATATCGCACCTATATTCTCGAACTCTCGAGTATCAGGCTCCCCTTTGATCAATTTTTGAACGCCACACTCAGGAGGATTCGGTTTAATGGACCCGAAGAGAGTCTTGCAGTTCGCCGTTGACGAGCAGGTGAAATTCGTCGATATCAGGTTCACTGATCTGCCCGGCGGTTGGCATCACGTAACCGTCCCCATCAACCAGTTTAATGAAGGCTCGTTTGATTCGGGCATCGGGTTTGACGCCTCGAGCCTGCGGGGCTGGGCTTCAATAAACGAATCGGACATGTTGCTGATACCTGACTCCAGCCGATTCTGGATCGATCCGTTTTTTGAGGAACCCACACTGTGCATGTTCGCCAATGCGGTCGATCCTCTTACCAAGGAAGGATATGAGATGGATCCGCGCGCGGTTGCTCAACGCGCCGAGAATTATCTCAAGTTCACCGGCATCGCAGACTCCTGCTACTTCGGTCCGGAGGCTGAGTTCTTTATTTTCGATCAGGTCAATTATCACAACGAGGTCAACAGCGCCGGCTATCACTTCGATTCATCTGAAGGTATCTGGAACTCCGGCCGCACAGAGGACAATCTGGGCTATCGGGTGCGCACCAAAGAAGGATACGTGCCTGTCCCGCCGGTTGATTCGCTGCACGATCTTCGATCGGACATCGTCCAGAATCTGCAGTCGGTCGGAATCGAACCGGAGATGCATCATCACGAAGTTGCCAGCGGCGGACAGTGCGAGATCGATTTTCGCTTCTCGACGCTGCTGGGGACCGCAGACAACGTGATGCTTTTCAAGTATGTCGTCAAAAACACCGCGTTTTACTACGGCAAAGCCGCGACGTTCATGCCAAAGCCAATGTTTGGAGACAATGGCAGCGGGATGCACTGCCATCAGAGTTTCTGGAAAGGCGACAAGGCGCTTTTCGCCGGAGATAAGTACGCGGGCATTTCGGAGATGGCTCTGCACTATGCGGGCGGGATACTCAAACACGCGGCGGCGATTGCGGCGCTCGCTGCCCCGACGACGAATAGTTACAAACGGCTGGTACCTGGCTACGAAGCCCCGGTGAACCTCGCTTATTCTCGACGAAATCGTTCGGCGGCGATCCGCATCCCTATGTATTCTCAGTCGGCCGGCGCAAAGCGATTGGAAGTCCGTTTTCCGGATCCATCCTGCAATCCGTATCTGGCATTTGCGGCTATGATGATGGCCGGTCTGGATGGTGTCCAGAATCGTATCGATCCCGGCGAACCGCTGGACAAGGACATCTACGATCTCTCACCCGAAGAACTGAAGGACGTGCCGACGCTGCCCGGGTCGCTGGATGTTGCACTCGACGCGCTTGAAGCCGATCACCAGTTCATGCTCAAGGGCGATGTTTTTACCGAAGCGCTTATCGAGCGGTGGATCAGCTACAAACGAACGAAAGAGGTTGATCCGGTTCGAATGCGACCACACCCGCTCGAGTTTCAAATGTATTTCGATGTTTAGAATACCCACTCGCCGTCAATGCAAGAGAGCGCAGACCCGATCGTCTGCGTTTTTTTGCTTGCGCCGAAGAGCGATCTACACACGCCTTGCTTTGGCTTCTCTTCTTGCTCTCCTTGTCTCGGCGCAAAATGTTTCGGCGCAGGCGCCCGCGGGCCAGGAAAAGAAACCCGCGCTGCATCTGAAGGGCGTCTCGATAAAAGGCGTGGATTGGGGCAACCAGACCGCGGAAACGACCCTCTTGGTTGCCATAGACAACCCCGGCCCGGCGTTTAAGGTGAAGGATCTTGGCTATCGGCTCAAACTAAACGAAAAGTTCGCAGCCGAAGGCAAGTACGAAAAAGCGATCGAAGTGTCTGCCGATTCAAAAGCCACCTTCGAACTTCCCTGCCGCGTAGACCTTACGGCGTTGCCCGGCATCGCCTGGGCAGTCATTGCCGGGGGCTTTGATGTTCATTATGAGTTGCAGACCGAGTTTACTATTCCGCTTTTCGCCACTCTGAGTCCAAGAGTCAAATCATCCATCGCCGGCGATCTCTCACTTGCGCAGACAGTCACGGGCTGGACTGCAAAGATCAAAGAACGAATCGCGAGCAAGTGATGGGCGCATCTACTGTACTCGCGAGTCTCGTTCAGTCAAAACTCGACGAACAGATCGAGCAAACCAGGCATCTGATCTCGCTGATACCACCGGATAAACTGGAATGGAAGCCGCGGGCGGATACGCTCCGGGTATGTGATCTGTTGGGCCATCTGCTCGAATGCCTCGCCGGATTCTGCGCTACTCTCTACGCTGTGAACTCAGACAGACTTTCTCACTTCGCCGCTCTGCGCGAGCTGCCGGTGAATCACTGTTGCACAATCGAAGAAGCGAGCGCGCGAATAACTGAGTATGCGCGGCATATCGGCGAGGGTTTTTCGCTGTTAACGGATGACGAGCTGGCTAAAAGGCTACCAACGGTTTTTGTTGCGGATGGCGAGGCGGTTGTGACTTTGCTATTAGGCAATCTCGAGCACTTGATTAATCACAAGTATCAACTCTTTTTCTATCTCAAGTTGCTTGGCGTCAGCGTCAAGACCGGCGATCTGTATCGGATGCGCTAGGCCTAAATCCCATCAAACGCAGATACTGTGCGAAAACTCCGGATACCCCCAACTTCAGTTGGGGGTTTTTTAGTTTCGACCTACGGACGGCCACCGGCTCTTTGTTCGTTTTCGATGGCTCCGGTCCCGGAGCAGAATCGGGAAGCCTGACAACCCAGCACCTTAGGCTAAAGCTAAAGAACCCCCAACTGAAGTTGGGACTGTTACTAGAGTTTTCTTACAGTCTCGCAGTTGGCACATCGAGGTATTGAGCTTGCCTAGAAACAAGCTCGGGGGTGCTGCCGGCGCGTTTTGTCTCCTATTGAGACGACCGCGGGTCTGACCTGCCCGTTGTGAGTACATTTCAGGAGAACAATCATGCCAAAGATTACACGTGCAATTCGATTACTCTTAATCAGTCTTCTTCTATTTTCGATGAACGATTCGGCATTGGGCTACTCGGTTCTGACGCACCAGGCGATCATTGACTCCACGTGGGAGGGCGCGATCAAGCCAATACTAACAAAACGATTTCCTGGGTCCTCAGCCGAGCAGTTGCTCGAAGCGCACGCTTACGCGTACGGCGGCGCGATCATTCAGGACATGGGTTACTACCCGCTTGGTAGCAAGTTGTTTACAGACCTTACGCATTACGTTCGGAGCGGTGATTTCTTAGAAGCTCTCCTCGCCGAGTCGCAAGACCTCAATGAATACGCTTTTGCGCTGGGTGCGCTTGCGCACTACGCCGCGGACAACAATGGTCACGCGATCGGCGTAAACCGCGCCGTTCCTCTCCTGTACCCCAAGCTGCGCCAGCGTTACGGCAGCAAGGTAACATACGTCGAAGATCCGAACGCGCACATCAAGACCGAGTTTGGTTTCGATGTCGTTCAACTCGCCAAAGCCCGTTACGCGCCTGAATCATACCGTGATTTCATCGGCTTCAAAGTCTCAAAGCCGGTGCTTGAACGAGCCTTTAAGAAAACCTATGGGATCGAGGTCACTGATCTTTTCACAAATTTCGATTTAGCAGTCGGCACCTACCGAAGGTCAGTAAGTTCAATAATACCCAGGTTGACCAAAGTAGCGTGGGAGACGAAGAAGGATGAGATTGAGAAGACCTCGCCGGGCATAACCCGTGAAAAGTTTATCTATAACATTTCTCGCGAGGAATACGATAAACAATGGGGCAAGGAATACGACAAGCCCGGACTCTTTGACAAAACGCTCGCGCTGTTTCTACGCATAGTACCAAAGGTCGGTCCATTCGCAGCGCTCGCATTCAAGGTGCCCACACCAGAGGCGGAGCGGATGTTTGTCGAGAGCTACAATGCAACGCTCTCTACATATCGCGGCGTCCTGGCCCAGGCGCGAGCCGGCAGTCTCGATCTGCAAAACAAAGACTTCGATACAGGCGAGCCGACACGGGCCGGCGAGTACGAGCTTGCAGATGAGGCTTACGCGAAGTTATTGATCAAGTTAGGTGATCGACAGTTCGACAGCGTCACGCCCGAACTGCGGCAGAACATTCTGGCGTTTTACGGCGACCTTAATCAGCCGATTGCGACAAAGCAGGACAAAGCTGAGTGGAGAAAAACCTTGAGTGTGCTGGAAAAATTGAAGGCCACTCCAACGAACGCCACTAAAGCTCGTCGGTAACGGGACCAGAAAGCAGCAGGCAGAAAGCAGCAGGCAGAAAGCAGTAGGCAGAAGGCAGAAAGCAGTAGGCAGAAGGCAGAAAGCAGTAGGCAGAAGGCAGAAAGCAGTAGGCAGAGCGAAAGACCATCGCGCTGGTTAAGAGAGCCGCCTCGACGGGGGTTCACCAGTGGTGGCCTTCTGCTTTCTGCCTTCTGCCT
>DASRIZ010000416.1:0-14349 GCA_035649735.1 Blastocatellia bacterium
ACCGACGTAGCCAGATCAGTCGAGTTCTATAAGCGGCTCGGCTTGATTCAGATCGTTGAAAGCCTTCCTAAATACGCGCGGTTTGTATGTCCCCAGGGCGATGCTTCGTTCTCAATCCACCGAGTTGACAGCGTCGCTGAAGGAGAAAAGCCGGTCGTGTACTTTGAGTGTGACGATCTCGATCACACCCTACAAGAGCTGGAGCGTCGAGGCATCGAGTTGGATTCATTACCGGTAGACCAACCGTGGCTCTGGCGTGAGGCATACCTGCGAGACCCGGACGGGAATGTGATCTGTCTCTTTTTCGCCGGTCAGAATAGATTAAATCCACCCTGGCGGTTGCCTTGAAAAGACTTCTTGGAATTGAATCCCTGAAGGTCTAATCAGCCTTGCCTGGCGACGATCAGGGTGATGTCGTCGTGTTGTTCGTGAGGGCTGAACCGCCGGACATCATCAACAATAGACTCGAGCAACGCCTGGGACGGCAACTCTCGGTATCGACGCAGGGCTTCAACCAGCCGGTGTTCTCCGTACTCCTCTTCAGCTTCGTTGAACGACTCGGTGATGCCATCGGTGTATAACGCCAGGATATCGCCCCGTGACAGCTGTCGCTCGCTGATCGAACAATCCCATTCTTTGAATAGACCCAGCACGGTGGACGTTGAATCAAGCCGCTCAACCTTGTTGTTGCGATGAAGAAGCAGCGCGCAGAGGTGCCCGCAATTCGCGTAACGCAAGCGACGACTCTCTTCGTCGTATTCCCCAAAGAAAAGCGTGGCGTATGCGCCGTCGGTCGTGTTTTCGAAAAACAGTTGATTCACCGCCCTCAAGAGTCGCTGCGGCTGGTCCAGTGCGATCGCGCACTGGCTGCGCAGATTTGCTTGAAGATTTGCCATCAAGAGCGCAGCAGCGATTCCCTTCCCCGCAATATCGCCGATAACTAACCCCAGCCGGTTTCGACCAATATTCAGAAAATCGTAATAATCACCACCGACCTCACGCGCCTGAATACACACGCCGGCGTAATCGAGAGTTTTGAGTTTTGGAAGCGATTGCGGAAAGAGCCTGGCTTGCACCTGCTTGGCGATCTCCAGCTCGCGAGCTGCGCGGCGCTCCGCCTCCAGCTTCTCGGCCGTCGCGCGACGTTGTTCATCGAGCGCCTGGCTGACTTCGTCGAAGCTCACCAACGAAAAAGAATTCCGGTCAACATCCTCGAAACGTGTGAACACACCTCCCCAAACCGGACTCTGTTTTCCGAGCAGCATTGTCGAACCATTAGCAGAGTCGGGCTTTGCAGGGCGCTCATACTTGATTCGCTTCAGTCGAGGGATGTGGCCGAACTTGACGCCGCGCTTGGACCACTCGTGGAATTTAGCCAGAACGTCATCCGTAACAAAAGCAACCTGGGTCGCTCGACCGATAAGCTTGTACTCTCTCGAGCTGGGTTTCGGGGCCACGAGAGCAAGGATCGCCGTGCCGTCTGGAGGCGCAACGGCCACCCATCGCTCGCCGGACTGCAAACGAGTGTCGTAGACCAGGCTGAACCCGAGCTGGTCGAGGTAAAACTTTAGACTTCGATCCTGATCTCGAACATAGATCTTGACAGCGTGAAAACGGAGATGCGGAGCCTTTTTATCCGCGTTCGCCGTCAACTCCTCTGTGGTGTCGATTGAAGGAGAAGTCGTCATCGGCGTGATTATAGAATCGGAAGGCCGTCCGGGCTAGCCCGTCCTCAAATTCGCGGATAAAATCTCGCGAGACAAGAGCCCGGTTCAAACCCTCAGAGCAAGACGCAGCCGTTGAGTAAACTCGCTCGGCGGCGCGTCTTTCGAGCAAAGCAACCAATACACCCAAAGCTCATCTAATGCGGCTGATGAAACGTCATAGCCGCACATTCTTTTTGCTGCCCCTGGTCCTCGCCGTTCCTTTGCTTGCTTCGGCGATTGTGTCTCGCGGAAATGACGAGGACAAGATACAGAGAACAATTCAAGACAGCGCGTTGTCTACGCCCGCGACGGATGACCCGAATCGGTTATCCGATCCTCGCGTTTCTGCTGCAGCAACGCCCGTGCGCTTTGAATTGTTCAAAGTCCAAAACCAGAAATCGATCACAGACCTCGAATCCAGGTTGGGGGCGGACGCCTTTACAGCGGTGTTGAAGATCAACCGAACTGATAAGAACCATATTCGGGCCGGGAACACACTGATCATACCTTCAGTAACCGCCGATCTGATGAGGATGTCGCCGTTTCCGGCTGAGCTTGAGATTGCCCAAACAATCCCAAAACTACTCTTGGTATCTCGCCGAGTTCAGGCCTTCGCGGCGTATGAGTCCGGCAAGCTCGTGCGGTGGGGACCAACGAGCACAGGCAAGAAGTCGACTCCGACGCCTGCTGGTCTTTACCACACGAATTGGAAGTCAAAAGAGACCCGAAGCTCGATCAATGAGAGTTGGGTTTTGCCGTGGTGTTTCAACCTCGACAACTTCACCGGGGTGTCCTTTCACCAGTTCGACTTGCCTGGCTACCCGGCGAGCCACGGCTGCGTTCGTTTGCTTGAGCAGGACGCAAAGTGGATTTATGACTGGGCGGACCAGTGGACGCTTTCCAAGAACGACAAGTCGATTGCGACGTTTGGAACTCCGGTCCTGATCTTCGGCAACTATGCGTACGGAGAGAAACCGCTTTGGAAACGGCTGGTTGAGGATCCGGTGGCGGCCGCGATCTCGATTATTGAGACTGAGAGTGCCTTGAAGCAACATATGGAAACGATTGCGAGCAAGGCTCGCTTGAGACGCCCGGCAGATTCGGTCCTCGAAACGCCGGCTGTTGCGGCGGTTCCCAACCGTTAGGTGTCCGACAAACTTCAGTTTGTCGCCTGCTCAGGTATCTCGCGGATCCCGAACAGTCGACAAACTGAAGTTTGTCGGACTGGCTAACGCGTAAAAGGATAATCGACATAGTCGCGCGACCACGAGCCGCTAATGGTCAATTGTTCCGCATATCGTCGGGCAGGGTTGAAGAAAAGCGCTCCGAGTGTTCCTCGGCTAAACGTAAAGTCCAAAGCAAAAGGCGAGATGCCACGGTCATTTCCCAGAGGTCCGCTGAATCGATTGCCGTCGTAAAAACGAGGGACCTCGATGATATCCACAAGGTCGTCCTGGTACCGATATGACCCGTCAAGCAGCTTCCCGTCTCCTGCCAACGCCCCGTCTCGAAGCAACGGCCAAAGCTTCAATGTTATGGAATCAAGTTGATAGGCTGTATCACCGGAGGTTGTGCTGTTTGGCTCGCTTACTTGTTCGCTGCCCTGTGTAGGTCGAAACCGCAGACCGATTCCTCCCTCGAAGCTATAACTACCATCCTGGTTCAAATGTACCTCGCTGTCCGAACCAAGTGTGCCGTAGATGCCGTGGCCTTGCGATTCAACAAAAACACAAACGTGTGTTCCGTTCGGATCAGGCGCGCCGCTCGAATCGACGGTTTGAAACTCGCCGTCGATCCGCGTCGCGCCGGATTCGATTCCGGAGCCGGGATTTGTGTATACCGAGCTGCTGTAATGCGCCTGGGTCCAAAGCAAAATCACGCTCCCGTCGCTCTTCCGAACGACGATCTGAAAGTTCTCGCCGTCGTTTTCGTGAGTATCGTTCAGCCAGAACGTGAAATGGTTCCAATCGCGAGGATGATAGAGATGATAAGAAAGAAAGTAATGCGTTTCAGTTTCGAGTACTGCGTAGTAAACGCTCGGCTTCAGTTCGAAGCGCTCGAAGTTCTCCCAATTGTTATTGCCAACCAGATCGCCGTCAAAATCGATGTTAGAAATAAGATCCTGCCTGCCCGCGGCTTTGTCGGTGGCGGCATAGATGAAGGGGGCATATCGCTCGGCGATCGGGGTAAGCGGTTCAGTTAATGGCGGCGCTCCGCGATTCGGATTGTCCGGCTTAGGAGAGCGGGAAAGGTGATAAACGTTTGAGAT
This sequence comes from Blastocatellia bacterium, assembly GCA_035649735.1. GTDB lineage: Bacteria > Acidobacteriota > Blastocatellia > UBA7656 > UBA7656 > Onstottus_A. Next base: position 3,976 of record DASRIZ010000416.1, read on the forward strand.
TATTAATGAAACAAAAAGCACGCCGGGTATGGAAGTTCTCAGTATGTTCTTTCGACTCAAACGCGCTTATCTCCGCGAACCGACTTGCGGCTTATCAGTGAACATCTTTCCAGTGAGGCTTAGTATCCGATTAGAACCACACCGTATCCATCTCATCCTTCCAGGCGTCCAGCGTGTCCTGATCAAGCCGCAGCGTGCCTTCGCGCGTTATGCCTTTTGGCAAGCCCACCAGTTCGATCATCCGGTCCAACACCTTAACCCGTTGGTCTCCATCGACGCGAGAAAGCAGATGCCACAAGGTAAACGTGTCGCGCTCACGGGCCTCGGCCAACAGGGCCTTAAACACATCGTCGCCACCGTTCTCGAAGTCGAAACGCTCGAGCAACCGCACAAATGTTTCCGAGGCGTCCTCGAAGTACGGCGTACCAGGACCGATCCCGGGCCACGACTCACACATTGCGTAACGAGGAACCCAAACCTCCCGCCCGTCGCGCATCAATGCGACCCAGCCATCTGTCACATGCAGCAGAGTTCGACCTGCCTCGTCGACTTCGAGCGTATACGCGCAGCCCAGGTCTATTGCTTCGGCGGACGGCGTGTTGACGAAGAACAGCCGAGGTGGCGCCGAGATCTTCGCGTAAATACGGCCGCGATCCAGGGCGAGGCGATGTTCTGTCATCCGTGTCTGCACCAACCTGACAAGCGTGTTGGGATCCAACACGACTTCTCCGATCATTGCAACCGTTACCTTCGCTTTGGAAGAGTTCCCGGTCTCAAGCGTCTCGCCTACCGCCAGGCTTCCCTTATCACCAATCCGGTCGCCATCGATTTGAGCGCTCCCGGCAATCACGTCAACCGTCCACGCCGCTCGCGGGCCGTAGTTTGAAAACCAAATAAATCCGATCACTGCTGCTACCACCAGCACTGCGCTTACGGCGGCAAGCCGGTACCAACTAAACGCGAACGCGAATCTCGGGACTTTTGCTTCGAATCCGGGTTTGCGGGATCGTTCATCCAACAGCTCTTCTATCTCGCTCCACATCTGAGCTGGCGCCGATACCAGCGGAAGCTGCTTGGCAAGATTAACGCCGAGCTTGATTTCGTCATATTCTTTGCGGCATCGCTCGCACGCAAGCAGGTGTTTTCGCACCCGCTGTGATTGCTCCGGCGCAAGCTCGCCGTTGCAATATGCCGATAATTCTTTGAATAAATGCTTCGTAAACATCCTCATTCCCCTGATGCGAACTCCCCACGCAGATGGCCCAGCTTGCGCGCCAACATCTTGTGTCCTCGATTCAGCCGCGAGGATACCGTCCCGATCGAGATTCCCAGCGACTCAGCGATCTCATCGTAGGAGAGGCCCTCGACGTATTTGAGCAAGATAGGCAGTCGAAGCTTTGGGGTCAGCTCACCAATCGCGCCGCGCACAGAATCAGCCACCTGGCGTCGGTGATAGGTTTCTTCTTGAGAGCTCTTCCCCACCATTGTCCTAACCTCGATCTCAGGGCTGAAAGGAACAAAGCGTCTGCGCTTTCGGTGTTCGTCGGTGCACGCGTTGGCGACTATGCGATAGAGCCAGGTCGTAAACTGCGAATTCTCATGGAACTGATTGATGCTCGTAAACAGCTTAAGGAAGACTTGCTGGGTAACATCGTGGGCCATCGCCTCATTGCCGCTGTAGTGAAATGCGATCGTATAAACTCTGTCCTTATGCGTCTCAAAAAGTTCGCGAAAGGCATCCCGATCACCCTGTTTACAAGCTTCGATGATTTCAGCCTCTGTTTGGCGATCGGTCATTATTGCAAGACGCTCCATAAGAAAAGCCGTCCATCATTCATTCCGAAGGTTAGACGGCTGGCACGTTGCTTTTCTTCCATCCTAACGGTTTCTGGTTTCTAGTTCCTGGTTCCTGGTTTCTGGTTCCGGGTTTCTGGTTCCGGGTTTCTGGTTCCTGGTTTCTGGTTCCTGGTTTCTGGTTTCTGGTGTGTGGTTTCGCCTCGCGGCGCTCTATCAAACGCATAACCAGAAACCATAAACCAGGAACCAGAAACGACCCTCCTTCGCAATCGAACTTGACGCATTGTATAATCATCAACCACCGCACGGACAATCCAGATGGAGTAATCGGCTATCTTATGAACAAAACGGGAAGTTGGGTGCATACAAGTTTGATCCTTGGATTCATACTCTGCCTGTCATTACCGCTTATCGCGTTTAGGGCTGCCGCTCAAGGCGGTTCGATTGAGCTGGCTGTTGATACCGCAAACTTCAACCAGGATGGGCTCCTGGTTATTTTTGGCGGTCTCCGCCTCCAGGGAGACATTGGTTTCCCGGTCGCCGCTGGAGACATAAACGGCGACGGGCGGGCTGACGTTATTTCGTGCGGGATGTACGGGAGTACCGGACCCCGCGAAAACAACGGCGTGGTTAATTTCTATTTGAGTGATGGGCGCGACTCGGGCTTCGTGGATGCGGCGCAAAACCCATCGAGTATTGTCACGCTGGCAGGCCAGCGTTCGGGCGATCTCCTGGGTACTTCAGTCTCCGCCAATGGCGACGTAAACGGCGACGGAATCCGCGATGTTGTAATTGGCGCAGCGTGCCACGACGGTCCCACCGGTGGTATCGCAAACAATCGCGGCGCCGCCTATATAGTATTTGGTTCTCAGAACTTCGCATTGAATGCCGATCTTGCCACCATTGACGGAAACCCTCCGCCCGGCGTTGTCGCTATTTATGGACCCCAGTCTGGCGGGCGCATGGGGATCTGGATTGACGCGGGTGATATCGACGGCGATGGGCGCGCAGACGTGGTGATCGGGTCGGACCAGATCAACGCGAACGGCGCGCAACACGTCGGCGGGGCCTCAATCGTATTCGGCTCTGCAAATCTGCCTTCGGTAATTGATCTCGCCTCGCCGCCTGCCGGTGTTCGGACCGCCCGAATCCTCGGGGCTTCCGACGAAGATCACTGGGGTGCGGCTCTGCAGGTCGGTGACATGAATAACGATGGGATTGGTGACGTTATCATCGGCGGCTCGATAGATCGGGATTCGGGCTCGTACGTTACTCCTACTCTCAGAAACGGACACAATTTCTTTGCGGCGAGTTTCGGAGGCCAGAGACACCTATGCGGCGAGGCATTCGTGATTTACGGGCAACAGAGCTGGCCCGCGGTTGTTGACCTTCACAGCCCTCCACAGAATGCGACGCGTGTCATCGGTGCAAATCCAATAGACTTCCTCGCTTCGCAGCTGCACAGCGGCGATGTAAACGGAGACGGCCGGACCGATCTAATAATCGGCGCGTTGCTGGCGACAGCCCCGGATAATAAGGGTCAAACTGGTGCTGTCCACGTGATATACGGTTCGGCCACCTTGCCAGGCGCGACGATCGACCTTGCGAATCCCGACCCGTCGGGCCAGCGGGTTACGACTATCTATGGCGAACACTCGCTGGATTGCGCCGGAGATTCGGTTCGCACTTACGATATCAACAATGACGGATTCTCAGACCTTTTTATCGGCAGTCCGGAACGCACTTTTGAGGTTAACGGATTGCGCGAAGACGCCGGGGTTACGGAACTGATCTATGGGCAGCGTGATTTTCTGCCGCCGGTTATTAAGCTCTATGACCCACCGGCTTCGCCGCGCGTATTCCGATTGGCGGGCGCTAACAGTGAGGACGAATTCTCGTATCGGCTGGCAGGCGCCGATGTCGATGGCGACGGTTTTATTGACTACATCTCGAACGCCATGCACGGGGATGGATTCAACAACGGCCTTTTCAACGGCGGCAACGTTTACATCTTCAGCGGGAGAAAACTTTCGGCCAGGCTTGGAATGCTCCCGCCGCCGCAGTCGACACCGCCGGTGTTGACCGGGGCAGTGTTGATGGTTGGGCTGAGCGGCGTCTCGCAGGCGACAGCCGGGCAGAGCAACCTGAGCGTGAATGTATTTGGCAATAACCTACGCGCCGGCCTTCAGATTTACATCAATGACATTCCGGTCGTTTCAAGCGTGCCCTTTGATGCGCCGCCGGGAAGCCTTCCGACCTGGGTGTTTCTTGATCAGAACCTATCTGTGAGGAACAGCGTTGGTCCGCTGGTTGTTCGCGCGCGGAATACGCTGCCGACACCTTCGGACTTGTCTAACGCGGTCACGGCTGGGAGGCTTGTCGGGCCCGAGATTACCCGGGTGAAGGTAAAGAAAAAAGGATCGGGCGTGCTGGTGCTGAACCTGTTCGGAGTAAACCTGCCAAGCGCCGGAACGGTCGCGGTGATCGCAAATGGAGCTCAGCTTCCGCTTCAATCGACATCGTTCGAGCCGCCTGATTTCGTTCAGGCCAAGATAAGCGCAGCGGCGGCGCCTTCCGCGGGAACTGCGTTACGGATCCGCGTAGTGACTTCGCAGGGGATTCAATCAAATGAATTAACCGCCACCGCAAAATAAGGTTTAATGTCTGTTAAGCGATGGTAATTCACCGTCTCTTAACCTTTACTAAGCCTAAGCGCCTCTCACATTTCGGTTGACAGTCTGTTGATGGATGTGTAGGATTGGCGCGTTTTGTTCAGCAGTAGTGTGAGGAGGACTGAAGTTGAAGTTAAGGTTTTGCGCGTTTGAAAGTTTGACCGCAAACGCTCTTTGCTTTAGCTCCGATCATCACTCTGCAATTCACTCTAGATGAAAAGGAGAAGAAAGCATTGAGAGAAACAGGAACTGTTAAGTGGTTCAACGCGACGAAGGGATACGGCTTCATCACCCGCGAGGGCGGTGATGATGTATTCGTTCACTACTCAGCCATCGAGGCCGACGGATACAAGACGCTCAACGAGGGTCAGCGTGTTGAGTTTACAATCACGCAAGGTCCGAAGGGCCTGGCTGCCAGCAACGTAATCGCGGCGTAGTCCTGTGCTACCGCTAGGCGAGCCCGGTCTCGGGCTCGCCTTTTCATCCCCCACATACCTGCCTAATCGCGCTCCAAAGATAAATCGCAAAGGCCTTGTTATTCTCCCTACTCCTTCTGTGCTAGACTTTTCTTAAGCGAAAAGAGAGTGTCGAAAAGGCAGGGCTGAGTTATGACAGACAAGGCTAATGGCCAATTCATCGACGCGGGTAAAGCGGAGACTGAACCATATGAGCTGGATGAAGAGATCCAGCAGGAATTTGAAGAAGCGCAGCGGCTGGCGGCCGGTGGCGAGACTCTAAGACGAGAGTTACGCGAGCACCATTCACGCACGCCCGAACTCGCCGGCGGTGACATAGACGCCGACTGGGCTCGCGCTGACATCGGCGACGAGACGGTAGGCGGGTCGGCTCCCACGCCGGATCAGGATGTCGTTGAAGAGCTAGGCGAGGCGGTAGGACTGACCTACGAAGACAACGAGCCGTTGCACACAGCCGAGAAAGTCGAAGAGCGTGACCGCCGTCGCTGGGAGCTCGATCCGGCATCATCCGAGGATTACAACGATCGGGTTAATCGCGAAGGCGAATAGTATCCGAGATCCCGCAAGTTTTACTCGGGCGCGTATAGCATCAAAGCAATCGCTTTGCGTTACTGACGACAAGTTTCACGTTAGCAAGCGCTCTGATATAATCCGCGACCGAAATCTCTTCAACTAATTAACCGCGGAGGCCTACAAATGCGGAAGTTTTTGTTATCGCTGATCTCAGTTTTAGTCGTTGCATCCTGTGCCCTGGCAGACACGATACATCTCAAGAACGGCAGCGTGCTTAAAGGAAAGGTGACCAGCTTCGCCGACGATCAGTTCGTGGTCATGCTTGATACCGGTTCCAGCCGATATTTGAGCAAAGCCACGGTCTACATCGGAGACGTTGCGCGAATAGAATTTGATGGCGCCGCCGCAAGTCCTGTCGACAACACGAGCAGCGGCACCGACACCGCGCGGCGTGAAACCAAGACTCGAGCATCTGAAGCCGAAACACCGGTTCGAACGGCGGCTAGCGACCCGCCAACACGAGAGACCGGCCCACCCGAGACGCACACTGCACCGCCAGTCCGAGACCCGGAACCCACACAACCCGAGAAACCCAACGTGACTTCGCCTCCAGTTTCTGAAACCTCGGACGCTGAGAGGTCGACTCGAAAACCGCTTCTGGCAGTAAAGACTATGACGGTGGATGTAATTGCCAAGAAAGACTGGACCAGCTCGGGATTAATAGTAAAACGCGGCGACCACCTGCGGGTCAGCGCAACCGGCACCATTACGTTGGATCCCGCGAACGGGCGAACCTGCGGACCCGACGGGCTCACCGATCTGATCGATCCGAAGAAGCTCATGCCCGATCAACCCACCGGGGCGCTTATCGCGGTGATCTCATCAGACAACGATGACTTCATCTTCCTTGGCCGCTCGGGTGAGTTTACGGCTACGCGCGACGGGCTTCTTTTTCTATCAGTAAACGAGGGTCATCTGCCGGATAACGGCGGAGCTTTTAAGGCGGTGGTTGAGGTACTTGGGCAGCGGAAATAGTTAACCGCGCAAGCTGCTTCCCGTTAAAAGAAAGTTTGAGTTTGGATCCAAGCGAAGCCGCTCAGACATGCTTTTAGACGGATTGATTTAACACCTATTTTCCTTGACTTGATTCGGGCCATGAAGTAGCCTTTCTGTTCCCGCGAGGCAGTTATCAAATTTCTAACAAAAGATGGCGGAAGCAGATTAACGGTTCAAAACAATGCCGTTTCGCTGTCCCGAGATTAGAGGCAATCCCGCGGGTACGCTCATTCAGGTTGGATTGCGACCGCTCAGGCACGCGGATGAAACACATCAGAAGGCTTCCGGGTGTAGGTCGCTGGAGTAAGTGTTTTATAACAGGAGGGGAGAACGCTGCTTTCAGAACGATTAGCCACGCAGCTGCCTCTTCTATCGATCGGCGCGCACACGCCGAATAACTCAAAACACATGGGTACAGGTTGCCGCCAGCACCAAAACCCGTGAATCAAACAACACTTTTTCATTAGGAGAGGCAGGAAATGTCAAAACAAAATCCATTCTACTCACTATGCGCAGTCCTGCTGGTGCTGTGTCTGTGTTCGGCGGCCGTTCCCGCGATGCCACAGTCACAAGCCAGCACCGGTCAGATCGCCGGTATGGTGTCTGACTCGCAAGGGGCGGCCATCGCCAAAGCGACGGTAACCGCCAAGAACACCCAGACTGGCCTATCGCGTTCGGCAATTTCCAATGATGATGGGCTGTACGCGATCATACTGCTGCCTCCCGGCATGTATAACGTGACGGCCGAGGCAAGCGGATTTGCCTCAACCAACGTTAAGGACGTTGAGGTAACCGTCGGCCGAACCTTTGATCTTAAACTCTCAATGGGCGCCAGCGGCGTATCGGAAGTAGTAAATGTAACGGCCGGCTCGATTCAGGTTCAGACCACTCGTTCGGAAGCCGACTCAGTGTTGAATCAAAAGGCCATCGAGAATCTCCCGATCAACGGCCGGCGCTTTCAGGACTTTGTTACGCTTACACCCACCGCACAAGTTGACCCGCAGCGCGGGCAGATTTCGCTTGCCGGGCAGCGCGGAATCAACTCCAACGTCAACGTGGACGGGGTAGACTACAACAACCCGTTCTTCGGCGGGATCCGAGGCGGCGAGCGATCAAACAACGCCTTCACCATTCCTCAGGAATCAATCAAAGAATTCCAGGTTGTCGCCTCGGGATACAGCGCTGAGTTTGGTCGTTCAACCGGCGGCATCGTAAACGCCGTGACTAAGTCCGGAAGCAACGATTGGCATGGCTCGGCGTTGTATTCCAACCGCAACAAGAAATGGTCGAGATCCAACGAGTTTTTTAGACAGGTAGAGGACAACCTCAACGCCAGCCTTGCGCCGGGCGTCCCTCTGCGCAAAGTCGTTCCGGCCCCAACCCAGCAGCAGTTTGGCGGATCGTTTGGCGGGCGAATAAAGAAGGACCGGGCGTTTTTCTTTGTTGCCTATGAACAACAGGAGTTCAGCAACGATCGTCAGGTGTTCTTCGATCCTCTGAGCCTGACTACATCGAAAGCGAACACGGCCGAGGCGTTTAGTTATTACACTTCGTTGCAAGAGCCTTTCACCCAAACCAACGACGCCAAGGCGCTCACCGGGCGCTTCGATTACGAAATTAACACTAATCACCGGTTCAATGTTCGCTACGGCTGGAGTAACAATCAGGCCTTGAACGCTAATTCAGTCGGCAATCAATTGTTCCCAACCACGATCAGTGCACTTTCCAACAACGGTACTGAGATTGATAGAACCCACTCGGTAGTAGGACAGTTCACCAGTTTCTTCAACTCAAACATGGTGAATGAGTTTCGCGGTCAGTTTGTGAGAGAAGAACGCCCGCGACCTGCTAATGCCATCCAGCCGTTGGTTAGTTCAGGTGTAGGAAACGATGGCACTGTTTCGTTCCTCGGTCAGAACACTCAGTTTGATCGACGCATTCAAGCCGCCGACAGCCTCACCTGGTCTCGTGGAAACCACACGGCCAAGTTTGGAACCGAATACAATCACATCTTCATCAGCCAGCTTTTCGGCTTCAATCAAACTGGAGCGTTCAGTATTTCCGGCTCGGTAACCAACGCCGCCGGAGTCGACACCATTCTCGACATCCTGTCTGTTGGCGGAACAGTCGCTAACCGTTTCGATTCGACGGCCGTTACCTTCAGGCGGCAAATCGGGAATCTGATGGCTGATTACGCGACTGACGAGGTAGCCTTTTTCGCGCAGGACTCGTGGCGCGTTCGACCCAACTTGACGTTAAACTATGGTCTGCGCTGGGAAGGTCAGTACAATCCTACACCCGAAGCAGACAATACGGCATTGGTTAACAAGGTGAAGGGATTCCGCTTTCCTTCCGGCCACACAGCCGATCCAACTCAGATTAACGACAACACCAAGCAGTTTGGACCCCGCTTCGGGTTCGCCTGGGATCCCTGGAGCGATGGCAAGACTGTTCTTCGCGGATATAGTGGAATCTATTACGCCCGGACTCCTCTGCTGTTGTTCGCAGGGGCCGGAAACAACTGGCGGGCAACTCCCGGTGACGTCTCCGTCCAGCTTCCTTTCGCCGTGCCAACCGGCAATCCGAATAATACGGTTTACAAGCAATTGAAGTTGATCGGAATAGATCTGAACAGCTTCTCGCTTGGGGCGCTTCCGGACATCACCGCCGACAAAGCCCTGGCGGTTGCTGCGGCGCTTGGCTTAGCGGTGGATCCGTTCACCGGAGCAAACCTGATTCTGAATGCCGAGGATTACAAGAACCCTAAGGCATACCAGGCCGGAATTGGTATCGAGCGACAGGTAAGCCAGAGCATGACCGTTGGCGCTGACTTTACTTACGTTAACACTGTCCACCTGCAGCGCAACCGCGACCTGAACTTGCCGCTGCCGACTTTGCGAACGACGACGGTTGATCCGGCTCAGAGACCTTTCTTCGGGGTCCGACAGACTCCGGCGCTAAGGCCCATTCCGAGTCTCGGCAGCATCACCATCCGCGAGTCTACAGCCAGGTCACTGTACCGAGCACTGACCCTTCGCACGAAATTCCAAAAGAAGTGGGGCCAGTTCAACGCGTTTTACACACTTTCGAAGAACGTCGGCAATGACGACAACGAACGTGACGCCACCGGATTTCGATACGAGAACGCGTTTAACCTCGAGCCGGAATATGCGGATTCAAACATAGATCGCCGGCATCAGTTCGTCGCCAGTCCGGTCTTTTTCCTCCCGCATGGCTTTGACATCTCGAGCGCAATCAGAATGTTCTCTGGAGTCCCAGTAGATGCGGGCTCGGGGATAACTGATGCAAACAGTGACCTGGGCGGACCAGATCGTCCATATCTTGGACCGGGAGTGCCTTTCAAGCGGAACGCTTTCAGGAACAAGGCCTTCTACGGCTTCGATATTCACGGTTCGAAGCACTTTGACTTTGCCGAGGGCAAACGGCTGGTGTTCTCGATCGATATCTTCAACGTATTCAATCTTCAGAACATATCGCTCGCCGGCACCTCGACCACCTTCTGCTCAGCTATAGCTCCGGCGACGACCGTTGCTGCAAACTGCGGATTCCTTGGGCCGACCAACCCGAACTGGCTTCAAGTGCGGGATCAGAATCTGGCGTCGACCCGCCTTGGCAACTTGTTGCTAACCAACAATCCTGGTCCGCCTTTCCAGATGCAGCTCGGAGCGCGGTTCCAGTTTTAACCTGGTTCCATTGAAACAATCCGAAGCGGTGGCGAGCAGTGCTCGCCACCGCTTTTTCTTTTCTCCACGTGAAAGAGATCGTGGCTTAAACATTCGATCGGCATCTCCTCCTCATCTTAATTGCAAACGAGTCGTGGTCTCTCGTTCTAAGACCGA
>DASRIZ010000417.1:0-13543 GCA_035649735.1 Blastocatellia bacterium
TGTCGGCGCCCGACTCCCCCAACCCGGAAGGTTGGGACAGCGAGACGACCCGACGCGACTCCTGCCCAACCGGCAGGCCGCGATCCGCCCTCCGTCAGGAGGGCAATGTTTATAGACGCCGAACCCGACCGCGATCCGCCCTCCGTCAGGAGGGCAATGTTTATAGACGCAGCGCCGGGCCAATCCGCCCTCCGTGCCCTCCTGACGGAGGGCGGATCGCGGTCGGGTTCGGCTCTATAAACATGGCCCTCCTGACGGAGGGCGGATTGGCTCGGCGCTGGCGTCTATAAACATTGCCCTTCTGACGGAGGGCGGATTGGCTCGGCGCTGGCGTCTATAAACATTGCCCTCCTGACGGAGAGCGGATCGCGGTCGGGTTCGGCGTCTATAAACATTGCCCTCCTGACGGAGGGCGGATTGGCTCGGCGCTGGCGTCTATAAACATTGCCCTCCTGACGGAGGGCGGATTGGCTCGGCGCTGGCGTCTTAAACATTGCCCTCCTGACGGAGGGCGGATTGGCTCGGCGCTGGCGTCTATGAACATTGCCCTCCTGACGGAGGGCGGATTGGCTCGGCGGTGGCGTCTATGAACATTGCCCTCCTGACGGAGGGCATACCTCCAACTGAACTTGGGGGTGTTACTTCATTGTGCCAAGCCAATTCGCCGCAGCAATTCCGAGAATCGCGGGTCTCCACGAAGCACATCCCAAACGTACTCATCTTTGTAAAACGCTCCGAGTGCCCCGCTCTCAACGCCGCGATTCAGCCAGGTAAATGCATTTTCTTTGTCACCAAGCGCTCCGTAAATTTTGGCGATAAAGTTCGCCTGACTCATGCTTGTCCCGGATAACCGCTCGAGTTCGCTTATGATCTGAAGCGTTTCGGCTCGCCTGCCCTGGGCCGCGTATATCATACCGGTACTGTAGGTCAGCGTAGGATCGTTAGGCCTGTCTTGTCTTGACTTCTCCAGTTGTCTCAACGCGTCGTCGAATTCCTTTGTCTGGGCATAGACGCCAACTTCCCAGGTGGTGCTAAACGACGGCCCGAGATCGTTTGCCCGCTTAACGATATCAAGAGCACGCGCGTAGTCTCTTTTCAGGTAGTAAGGGTGAGCGACAGAGCGCGCGATCACAGATGAGAGCGGGTCGCGCTCGCGCGCCTTGAGGATTTCCTCAAGCCCTTCATCGAGGCGTCCCTGCCTTATCAAAGAAAGAGCAAGGTACTGGTGGACCAGCGCCAAACCCGGACTGAGTTCAACCGCCCGGAGAAGCTCGCGATCGCCTCTGACGAAATCATAGGGCGCGAACGCAGTATGACTTCGACCTAGTGCGGCGTGGCCTTCGGCCAGGTTGTCGTCGAGCGCGATCGCCTTATTGGCGTTCTCCTCGGCTTTTCGCCGGCCTTCGATGGGCGGGACGTATTGTGCGACTCCCTGATTGGTGTAGGCTTCAGACAGACCTGAGTATGCAAGGGGGTAGTTGCGATCTTCTTCGATGGCTTTTTCATAATAGCCAATCGCGGCCAGCAAACTTTCGCGAGTGCGACGATCATTCTGAGTCCGGCCCTGCATGTAGTTTTGATAAGCCTTGAGGTTCTCAGTGTAGCGCCTGACAACCTGCTGGCTCCCCCCTCCGCCCAGCCGCAGCTTCAGTTTCTCTGATACCTCTTTGGCAATCTCCTCCTGAACCGCGAAAACATCTGCAAGAGTGCGCTTATACTGCTGCCCCCATATCTGACTGTTGTCGCGCGCGTCGACTAGCTCGACGTTGACAGAGAGGCTATCTCCACGCTGGGACACTCGTCCGGTCAAGACTGCCCGCACGCTCAGCTCGTTGCCGACTTTCTGGGGGTCTACCTCGCGGCCCTTGTAGCGGAACACAGACCCGCGAGACATCACCTTCAAATTCGGAAACTGGGACAAGCTGTTGATGATGCTCTCGGCGATTCCATCTGAAAGATATTCGACGTTGGGATCGTTGCCGGCATTAACCAGAGGAAGAACAGCGATGGAGTCGATGGCTTTATTGCTACCGGCGAAGTAAACGAAGTAGATGACTCCGGCGAGCACGATAAGCAGGATAGCGAGAACGGCAACCGCGCCTCCCTTATGGCGGCGTATCTCGCTCAGGAGGTACTCGGCGCTCGATGTTGTTCGTGACGAAACCTCACCGCTTGCTGACTGATGTTTGTTGGCGCCGGTGACTTCGCCGGCCGAACGCGGGCGAATGGAATCTGGAGAAATCGAGCGTTCCAACTCTGCGTCGACCTCGTAGCTGCGCTTGAGACGCTTAAGGTCGATGAGCATATCCTTGATGGTCTGGTAGCGCTCTTCTTTATCCTTGGCCAGCGCTTTTGTAACGATGCGTTCTAATTCGGCCGGAACATCTGGGGAGAATCGCGTCAGAGGAGGCGGCTCCGTTTGCAGAATAAAAGAGATCACGTCGCTTGGGGTCTCGCCTTCAAACGGCGTGCGTCCCGCAACCATCTCGTAGACCACGATACCCAAACTAAAAACATCGCTCCTGGCATCGACCGCCTTTCCGCGCGCCTGTTCGGGAGACATGTAGCTGAGCGTTCCCATCACCGTGCCCGGGTCGGTGTTGGCTCGGGCGATAGTCGGGGCTTCGGTCGTGGTTTCTACGGGTTTTTCTTCAGTAAGTTTGGCGAGGCCGAAGTCCAACACCTTAATGTAGCCGTCGGGCCGAAGCATAATGTTTTCGGGTTTTATATCGCGATGAATGATACCCGCCGAGTGTGCCGCTGCCAGCGCGCCCGAAACTTGAACAGCCGCGTCCAACACCTCGCGCAGCGACATCCGAGAACGCACCATTCGATTTCGAAGCGTCTCGCCGTCGATGAACTCCGTTGCGATGAAGTGCGCGTCAGCTTCGGAGCCAATCTCGTGTATCGTGAGAATGTTTGGATGATTTAGCCCGGAGGCGGCCTGAGCTTCTTGTTCGAAACGTCGCAAACGGTCTTGATTCTTAGTCAGATCAGCAGACAGAACCTTGAGGGCAACTTTGCGGCGCAGCTTTGTGTCCTCGGCCAGATAGACCTCTCCCATCCCGCCGGCACCGATGCCCGAAATTATCCGGTAGTGGGCAAGTGTCGCATCAGGCTGCAGAGAGTATTTCATCGCACGATCGACAGAGTGAAGAGAGTGCAAGTCATTGGACCACTTAACTCAATGTTGACCAGGGCCATGTCAACCGAGTTAATTAGTCGGCGCAGTTTATCACCCGAAAGAGTGAATTGCTAATGCTCGGCTTCTCGTTGTAGAAGCTTGATTCGTCCGGTGGGATGGTCTTACTTTTTAACGACCACGCCGCCCTTCATTACAAACTTGATGCGTTCCAACAATGTCACATCTTTTGTCGGGTCGCCTTCGACCGCGATCAAATCCGCGAACTTCCCTGCTTCCACGGCTCCGATCCGATCGTCCCATCCCAGCAGCTTCGACGCGTTTACCGTGGCGGTTTGAATCGCCTGTAGCGGAGTCAACCCCATTCGCACCAGCACCGCGAATTCGCGCGCGTTCAACCCGTGCGGGTAAACGGCGGAGTCGGTGCCAAACGCGACAGGCACGCCTTGCTGAATGGCATGCGTCAAATTCTTCTTCATCGCGGGCATAACTTCTTTGGCTTTGGCGATAATCTGCGGCGGCAATCCGAGTTTCTCGTAGTTCTCCAAAAACCAATCGGTTAGATAGACCGTTGGGACGAGATAGGTGCGTTTCTCTTTCATCAGCCTGATACCTTCATCGTCGATGTAGGTGCCGTGCTCGATCGAATCCACTCCGGCCAGCACGGCCAGTCTCAAGCCTTCGCCGCCGTGCGCGTGGGCGGCGACCTTTCGGCCCAGCCGGTGCGCTTCGGCGACGATGGTTTTCATTTCTTCGAACGTGAACGCGCTGTGTTTCGGATCATCGCCGAGCGACAAGACACCTCCGGTCGCACAGAACTTGATCACATCAGCCCCATACTTGATTGTCTCGCGAGTTTTCTGCATCACGCTTTCGACGCCGTCGGCCACACCTTCCGCCTGATACCGAAACTCCCAGGGCAAGAAGTTCTCGTCGGCGTGTCCGCCGGTGATGCTCAGCGTGGGCCCTGAAGCAATGATGCGTGGACCGGGCACGTCGCCCGCATTTATCGCGTCTCGTAACGCTATGTCTGAATAGCCTCTTGCGCCGACGTTGCGCACAGTTGTAAAACCGGCCATCAAGGTGATGCGAGCGTTCTTTGCGCCAATCAAAGCCTGTCGCGAGGGAGACTGGCCGAGCATTGCCGGGCCGCCGACGCCAGGAGCAAACGTCAGATGGGTGTGACTATCTATCAGTCCGGGCAGCACAGTCATCGTTGACAGATCGATGACCTCGGCGCCGGAGGGTATTGTGACGGTTGATCCGATAGCGGCGATACGTTCGCCCTCGATCAGAACAACAGCGTTGTTGAGCATTTGGCCGGTGCGCACGTCCAGCACTCGAGCGGTTTTGATGGCGACTACTTTAGGGTTCTGTGCCGGCGTTACAACAAGTACCAGGCAGAGAACAACAAGCGCAGCGCATCCGTGGCGTATTTTCATGGTTCTCCTGATAGTGATAATTGGGACCGTATGACTTTGAATGGCGCTAACGTGCTCCAGAGACCAACCCGAAATCACGCCAGGATTTTATCAGCTACAACACCGGCAACGTCGGTCAACCGGAAATCTCGACCGCTATACCGATAAGTCAGCCGTTCGTGATCGAGCCCCAACAAGTGCAAAACCGTAGCGTGGAAATCGTGAATATGCATGCGGTCCTCGACCGCGTGGTAGCCGATATCATCGGTCGCTCCGTAAACAAATCCTGCTTTGACACCGCCTCCGGCCATCCATATCGAATACCCATAAGGATTGTGATCTCGGCCGTCGCCGCTCTCACTAACCGGCGTGCGTCCAAACTCGCCCGCCCAAATGACCAGCGTATCTTTTAACAGCCCTCGCGACTTCAAATCTTTCAACAGACCGGCAATCGGCCTATCCACTTCGCGGGCGTTTTTGGTGTGCTGATTGTAAAGATCACTGTGTTGATCCCACTTGTAGCTGTGGGTGCATTGAATGTAGCGCACGTTGCGTTCCGCTAGTCGTCGCGCAAGCAGACACTGCCAGCCGAAATCCGCGGTAATCGGATCATCCAGACCGTACAATTTCTTCGTCGCCTCGGATTCCTTGTCCACCTGAAAGGCTTCAGGCGCTTGCGTCTGCATTTTAAACGCCAACTCGAAGGCCTGGATTCGGGTCTCTAACTGCGGATCGTGTTTGTGTAGTTCTTTGTGGCGTCGATTGATCGCCTGCAGCATCTCCAGTTCATAACGCTGCTCGTCGGGCGACAGATGTTTGCTAAGTAGATACTCGATGGGTTCTTTTTGAATATCGTCGATCTTCAAACCGGAGTTGCCAATCGCCGTGCCTTGAAAAGCGCCGGGCAAAAACGCCGAGGACCAGTTCTTAGCTCCACCGTGAGAAAGCGTGGGCTTGATTGTGATGTAACCAGGCAGATCCTGGTTATCAGTGCCCAATCCGTAAACCACCCAGGACCCCATGCTCGGACGCACAAAAGTCGAAGACCCGGTAAAGGTTTGAAGCAATGCCGCACCGTGATCGACGCCCTCACCCACCATCGAGCGTATGACGCAAAGGTCATCAACGCACTCGCGCACGCGTGGAAAGAGATCGCTCACCGGGATACCGCTCTTACCGCCGGGTCTGAATTCCCATAACGGTTTCATCAGCGGTCCAACCTTTCCGTCGGCGAAAGCCAGCGGCCGCTTGATGGGCAGCGGTTTTCCGTGATCGCGCACCAGTCGTTCCTTCGGATCAAAAGTGTCGATCGACGAAGGGCCGCCGTGCATAAAGAGAAAGATTGCTCGCTTTGCTCTTGGCTCAAAATGCGATCGCTTTGGCGCAAGTGGATTACCCTGCGAGTCTTCGGCTGCAATGAGTTTGGATTCTTCGCCCAACATCGCCGTCAATCCGAGCGAGCCGAACCCAAGCCCGGCGGCGCGCAACCACGCGCGGCGGGACATTGGTTGTTCAACACGCTGGTAAAGAGATTGAATCCAGTTCAGGTGATTCCTATCCATACTCAACTCCCGCAGGCCTTTTAGCACGAGCTTCAATCAACATAAACAAACTCATTCGAACACATCAAAATTCTCACCAGACTCTGCCACGCTTTGGATGTGCCATCCTGGCCTGCGAATTGTGTCGAACCCGATACGTATTTCAGCGCGCTTGTTAGTTCATCCGGCGTCGGCTGACGATTTAGAATGCGTCGATACAGGCTCGCCACGCGCGCTTTGTCGTCGGCGGTCTTGTCGGCGAGCAGCGCTTGCGCTAGCTGCACTGAGCGGTCAAACACAAACTCACTATTGAGCCAGAACAGAGCCTGCGTAGCTACATTGGTCAACTGGCGTTTCCCGGTTGTGGTTGTCGCATCGCCGAAATCAAAAAGGTTCAGAAGCGTCGGAAGATTTGCTCTGCGCAAAGGCAAATATACCGTGCGGCGTTTCAGTTTCTCGGGATTCAAACTCAGACGGCCCTGGTTGTTTTCACCATCGGTGCCGCGTCCAGCTTGAAGCGAGCCGCCCATCGTCAAATCGAGCGTTCCGTCAATCGCCAGCATTCCATCGCGCAGTTCTTCGATCGTCAACCGCCGGCGATTGAATCGCGAAAACAAACGATTGTCCGGGTCAGCATCAATCGCGGATGGATTCTCCGAAGCCATCTGATAGGTGCTTGAAGACATCACCAGGCGATGCAGAGCTTTTATGGAATAGCCCTGCTTTATGAATTCCGTGGCCAGGAAATCGAGCAATTCCGGGTGCGACGGGCGGTCTCCCATTTTCCCAAAATTATCCGGCGTCCGCACAATCCCTTCGCCAAAATGCCACTGCCAAACGCGATTGACCAGTACTCGTTTGGGCAGCGGATTTTCGGCGCGCGCCAGCCAATCTGCAAGCTGCAATCGCCCGCTGCCGCTAAACGGCAGTTTCGGATCATACCGCGACAAGATAGCCGGAAAAGCCGGCGGCGCATCTTCGCCGAGATTGTTGTAGTCGCCGCGCACCAAAACTTTTTGTTTTGCCGGGTCGCCCTCCTCAATCGCACAGGCGAGCTCCGGTTCCGGCGGCGCAATCTTTTTCAGTTCCTCCAGTTCTTTATGCAGCTGTTCTATCTTCGCCCATTGTTCCTCCGTGAACGGTTTCTTCTCTTTATCGGAAACCGTCAAGGGACCGTCGGCAAAATAGATTTCATAAAAGAACCGATCCTCCCCTTCTTCCATACCCGGTCTATCCGGCAGGGGTCGATTTTCAACTAACGCCTTTTGATATTTCGTGAGCCAGTCGGAAAGCTGCGTTTTCCAATTCTCGAGACGTTTCGCAAAGTGTGCTTGATACTTCTTTGCTACGCTCTCGCGATTCTCTGCTGTCGAAGCGGCCCATTCCTCTAAATAGCCGCGTACCCGCTGGGGATCGGGCTTAAGAAAGGCGACCCACTTTTTCAGCAGCTCCGAATCGATGCCGAGTTGTTTTGCTGCCTCGTCCACGTTCGCGCCGTTCTCGTAGATCCGGCGAGACGCTACAAAAATATCCGCCAAACGATTGGCGTGTTGTGCGGCCAACAGTAACTGCGCCTGGTCTTTTATGACGTCCAACGCCAACCGAACGCGCTTCTGTTTGTCGTTATGAGTTTTTCGCGCGGCCTGATAGTTCTGCCATTCCGACTTGGGAATCAAAGGCTTCTCGAAAACCGCGGACACGTGAGAATTGGGATCGCTAAAGCTGCGGGTGCTCGCGAATATTCCTATCAACGAGTAGTAATCTTTGGTGAGAATCGGATCGAATTTGTGATTGTGACAACGTGCGCAGGACACGGTCATGCCCAGAAAAGCCTTTGAAGTAACCTCGACCTGTTCATCCCAAACATCGTACAGCATTTTCTGCTTGTCCTGCTGAGCGATGGCTTTTGCGCCCAGCGCGAGAAAGCCGGTCGCGACGATGCCGCGCCGATTGACTTCGGCGCCATCGACGGCAGGCAACAGATCGCCGGCAATCTGCTCGCGAACAAACTGGTTGTACGGCAGATCCCTGTTGAAGGCTTCAATCACATAGTCGCGATACTTCCAGGCGTGTGGGTAGCGGTGATCTTCGTCGTTCCCAGTCGAATCGGCATAACGCGCCACATCAAGCCAGTGTCGTCCCCACTTCTCTCCATAACGCGGGCTCGCGAGCAAACGATCGATTACCTTGTCGAATGCTCGTAGGGACCTGTCTGCAAGAAACTCCTGCATCTCCTTTTCAGTTGGCGGTAGTCCGGTCAGGTCATATGTAGCGCGCCGCAACAACGTCAATTTGTCTGCCGGAGGCGCTGGAGTCAGACCCTTCTGCTCGAGTTTCTGCAAAACGAATGCATCAATCGGGGACTTCACCCAACTCCGATGCGTAACTTTCGGCGGCGTGATATTAGCTAACGGTTGATATGCCCAGAATGCCTTCTCCTCCGTGGTGAACTCGCGAGTGGAGGTGATTGGTGTGAGGTTGCCTTTTGGTTGTACAGCCGGTGTGTTTGGCCAGGGCGCGCCCAGCTTCACCCACTCGGTCAGCGCGGTAATCTCGTCGGGGCGCAACTTACTCTTCGGCGGCATCTTTATTGTTTCTGTATAGGCTATGACTCTTAACAACCGGCTCTTTTCAGGATTCGCCGGATCAAGCAGCGCTCCGTTTTCACTGCCTCTCGCAAAGCCTTCCGCGGTTGTAAGATCGAGTTTGGCGACGAGGGTCTTCGGGTTGTGACAGGGAGCGCAATTGGTCATAAGGATCGGGCGAATGCGCTTCTCAAAAAAGTCGCCAGGCTCATCAGAGCTCGCGCGAACACCTTGCGAGTCAACGACGACCACAGTCATCGCCAAGCCAAGAAAAGCAATAAACACCAGGATCTTTAGGCAACTCCGAGACATTCGATTCCTTTACATCAATGTCAATTGACGAGTACTGGCCGCTTGCGGGAATTATCGTATAAGACTTTTAAGAAGTAGAAAAGGAAGCTCGTGCCAAGCCGCTCAATGATTCCTATGCGTTTAGTGGGAAGAGCCTATGAAGCTATCCGTCATTCGACCTTCCAAGACCTCTCGCACCGCCGGAGATTTCAGAAATGTAGTCCGAAGTTGCTCGTCATTTTTCGGCTTCAAGGACATGGTCCTCCTGAGCGATCTCAACTCCTCGCTGGTCGTGCCTAGCGCGCGCTGGAAGTCTTGCAGCTCTCGATAGATCCATCCGATGCAATTGGGCAGGCGCGAGACCCAGAAGCGATCGCCGTTGCGCCGGGCCATCTCGACGGCCTCGTTGAGAGTCTTAAGCGCCTCCGACATTCGTCCCAGGTTTCCGCGGATCAAGCCAAGATTGAACAAACAGAATAGCAACGGGAACCCATCTCGCAGTTCCGAGGCGAGACCGAGGGCTTCCTTTTCCTCGGCCAGTTCATACCGGCTGTTAGCAACGTCGCCAGCAATCGCGGCGAGCGCGCCAATCCCAGATGCGCCAGTGGATATAAAAGTGAAAGCGGGTCATGGCCCCGGTCGTGGCTCAACCAGCTGCGACGCACGCGCAGGTATTGTTTGTCGAATTACGGTCTAGAATCGAAAAGCTGGTACCTTGCGAGAGCAGTTGAATGAATGCGGTGCCGGTTTTGGAGCACGAGTCCACTCTAGCGAGGATTCTGCGGTCAGCTCCGTTGACTTGAATGGTCGTAAGGCAGCCTTTTTTGGTGACTGATGCCAGGCCCGTGAGCAATGTGCCTTGACAGTTCGTAAACTGATACTCCCCGGTCGTAGAGTTGATCAGCAATAGGTTGCCGTTGCTCTCGTCTTGAATGCACAGATCGAAAAGCGGTCCTTGTTGCACTGGAACGCCCATGGAAAACTCCGACGTATCTCCGGTCGCGGCGGTTGCGGTGGCAGTAATGAACCTTCCCACGGGAACAGCAGGCAGGATGACGCTAAACGAGGCAGTGCAGTTGGCGTTGGTGGACACCACTGTTGAACCAATAAACATCTGTCCCTCACCGAAACCCGAAGGGTCGATGTCAATATTGGAAAAGAACTCTATTCTGAACGTGCTGTTTGCAGCGCTGTTTATCGCGCCCTGAACTGCCAACGTCACCCCGCTGGCAACGGCTGAGGTTAGCGTTGGGTAATTCTGGAGATTGTTTGGGCCTATATCGACGTCGCATTGATCATTCATCAAGACGTCACTTTCTTGAAGATTTATTCCGAGAAGACCGTTTGAAAATATGGCATTCGATGAAATCGTGTTTGCCGTTGAAGTGTTCCCGATTATGTTGATGCCGTGGGTACCGGAGTATGCGATTGTATTTCCGGCACCCGGAGTCGCGCCCCCGATAGTATTGCCGCTGGAATCAAAGTTTTGGATCCCCGTACCGGTATTTCCAAGCGCTGTTACACCATCGATACCGGTTCCAATAAAGTTCCCTTGCACCAGATTGTCATGGCGATTAACGATAACGATCCCGAATTCGCTTCCGGAGATTACGTTTCGCGCAGAAACTGTTGTCCCGCCGATGAGGCTGTCCCCGGGAGATGGAGGCAGGGCGGAAAGCTCCACTCCTATACTCGTGTTACCTAAACTGCTGTTACCACCAATATTTGTACCTATAAGGTTGCCTTGCACCCGATTAGATTGAGCCTGAGTTCCGAACTGTACAATCAGAACCCCGTAGTCGTTACCGGATATCAAGTTGCGCGCCATCGCAAGTGTGCCGCCGACAATATTGTTGGAAGAATTGATTAGCATGCCAGTACCCGGCATGCCGCTGCTTTCATTCCCCAGGGCAACGGTTCCACTTATGTCAGTCCCAACGAAGTTGCCCGATATTTGATTGCCGTTGCCGGACTCTATCCATAATCCGATGTTTCCATTACCCGAAATTAAGTTACGGGCGGCGCTCGTTGTTCCTCCGACAGTGTTGCCATCGCCATTAATAGCCAACCCGAAGGTTTCATTGCCGGAAATGACTGTGCCGGTCACATCCGTGCCAATGAAATTCCCCTCGATGAGATTTGACGAACTTATTGCCATCGGCTTGCCGAAACGATTTACTACTAAGCCACGAATTACATTGTTTGAAGCGGTCAGACGGATCCCGATGGCGCCGAAAGTGCCAGGCTGATCGCTCCCTTTGAGTTCAATCACTGGGGTTCCGGCAAAACCGGGCTGCGTAGTGCCATCGATTGTTGTTGAGTCAGCGATGGGGGGCATTTCAGCTAGCGTCGGGATAATAGTGTGAACGCCTGCTCCGGGAATGGCGAACGCGATAAGATCCGCGCCAGGGTTCGAATTTGCCGAGATAATCGCTTCTCTAAGCGTGCAATCTTTGCTGTTGCAAAAGCCATCGTTGTGATCCGCGGTAGTGTTGACCGTGAATGTCGTTGCTGCGAGCGTCTTTACGATTGATATGTTGGATTTGCCCTCATGAAGTATGACTAGGTCGCTCAGCGAGTCTGCGTTTAATCGCATCGGCAGCACGGACTGAGGTTCGCCTTCCACGCGAAGCGATGTAGCAACGCGCATCGAATGGTCCGATGCCGCCGGACCACGGTCCGAGCCTGTGTTTATCAAAATCAGCTCGCGTAGATCCGCATTCATAACCAGGAGTTCGTCAGCAACGCCGCCTGAGGCCCGCGTGGTAACAAGGCTTTTTGCCCCGCGCCACTGACCCACTGAACTCACACTCCCCGGTCGGCTTTCAGTCGTTTGATTTGATTCCTTCTCGACGCGATCTCGACCAGCTGTCAAATAGATCTCTCCGTCACGCAAAAGAATGGCAAGATCCTTCTCTTTTCCAGCGTTGAAATCGCCAACTGCAATCGACATTACTTCGGAGCCAAAGGACCTTCGTTCAATGACGGCGGGACTAACTTCTGCCTGTCGGCCTAAATCGAGCGACAGCTTGCGATCTCTTCCATAAATCAGGACCAACTCAGAACCCGCCCCGACAGCCAGATCAATTGTGTAATCACTATCCAAAAGACCGAGCGCAAGCGCCCGGGGCTCACCAGTCACAGAAAAGACTTCCGGATTCGCGGTCAGTGCGCCTCCGGGCCCCTCATAGACCAGTACTTTGGGGCCATCCGCACTTACAACTCCAACAACAATTTCGGTGAGGCCATCCGCACGGTTCACCTCGCCGGTAATCAGGCCGCTTATGGCGCCCGGCAACCCGATCTTCCGTGAGCTAAGAAAACTTCCGTTACCGTCACCCGGCAAGTGATACAGCGAGCCGCCTCCCTTTGACGCAATCACAACATCCCAGTGGCCGTCGGCGTCGAAATCCCCTGTGCCCACGAAATCTGCGGCTATCGGTACTTCAAACGCGCGCGCTTGCGATAGAAATGCCGAGTTAGTAAAAATGCCTGCCAGTTTTCGCCGCTGCGCTTCGGGACTGTTGCCATAAATAGAATCGATGTTACCGCGATGAATAGTGATAATGCCGCCAGCAGCCCGAGAATAACCGCAAATCAGGTCAGGCACGCCATCTTCGTCAAAGTCCGCCGAGGCCAGCGAACGGGGCGCAGCAGCCTTCTGCTTCAACTGGGACTGCATTTCAGCTGACCCTTCATATCTTGACAACAGCTCGATCCCGTCTTCGAAATTGATGTAAGGATTGCCGCGGCCGGGAGCACGAATGCTGCCAAGCCTGGTCTTGACCTTTGAACTTGGAGATTCGGGGCTGAGTGACCCAGAGGCTTTGCCTGATGTAATCAAGCAGCCCGCCAAAAATGTGAAAGCGGTCAAAAGAGTAAGTCTTTTCATTCTTCTCCCCGAAGAGTGTTGAATATCTTGTGGATTCCTGATTTCGATTTGATAGATCGACCGGCAGGCGCACTATACAACAAAGCCGGACTCGAACGTAAGCACTCACTCAGTTTCGAACCGACGCCTTCTCCTGCAGGTTTGGTTTTCGCTTGAAGACTATATCCTTTACGTTTGGCTCGAGCGGAATGGACACGCTGTCAATCTCGCCCGCGCGGTTCACTTGAAAAGTTATCTTAGTTCCCTCAAGCCCCGCGGCGCCCTCGGCACCCTGAAAGATGTCATAGTGGTAATGCTTCAGCGTGCCGGTCAGGCCGTGCAGATCGAACTTCAACTGCTCGCCTTGCTGGCTGATCGTCAAGGTTTGATAAGCCGGATGTTCAAATTGTCCGGCGTAGTCCTGCAACTTGTGAGTGGGCGGCGCGTCCTTTTTGCGTTTCGATTCGTCCTCGGCTTTAGCTTTGGCCTGCGCCTCTTTTCCTCTGGCGGCATCGTCGAGCGCTCGCTTGGCCCACGGGGCTTCGCTCAAACCGAGCATCCGGTCTACGGCATTGGATGCGATGAGCCCGCTTGCGGGCGAAGAAGAATTGGTGAGCACGACTACGCCCAATTGATCCTTTGGGAGAAATCGGACCGCCGATGTAAACCCGTCGATTCCACCCGAATGCGCA
>DASRIZ010000418.1:0-29634 GCA_035649735.1 Blastocatellia bacterium
GGTTGACCCATTTGTCTTTCGCTTCCGCGGGCGCTGATTGCACAAAAACAACCAGGCAAACAGCGAAGACAGCTTTCAGAAGCAATGTTTTCATGGCCTTGCTCCAGAACGAATTGACTATTGGCTGGCTAATTTTGATTACGGAACCTAAGACGGGCTGATTCTTGCCGAGCCTCTCGCAAAAGTCAAACAAGTCGAGGGAGGGATAGGGGTTGCCCGAGTACGATGAGTTAAAGATCAAAGAGCCAATCAGGACAGTTGAAACGTTTTCTTGGTAACTGACATTTAGAATCGAGAGCGAGCTGACAGACGGATTTCGGTTTCAGATCAGCTTCGAGTCCTTGCAGGTTGTGCATTAAACGATCAAAAGCGGGCAGGGTAGGACAGCACGCCCACCACACTCGACGACTTCCTGAAAGCTTACGCCCGGAAGGCGGGTGCTTGATCGATAGATTTTGCGAAAGCTCCAAAGGGGGATCAAATCATCAGCATGCAAATGCAAGAGATCGCTGGCGGTATGCCATTTCCTGGTCGCGCAGACGTCAGCGACCTGGCTGTTGAGATAGACGGAACATCCCTCACGCTCGACCAGACCGAAGCCGTAGCGGATGGCGCTGCCGTTAGTCTCGGGGCCGCGGCGCTTGAACGCATATGCCGGGCACGGCGCTTTGTTGAGGAGCTTATCGAGCGCGGCGATGTTGTTTATGGAATCAACACCGGATTCGGCGGCCTTTCAGACGTGATGATCCCGCCCGAGAGACTCCGCGAGCTACAAGTCAACCTCGTGCGTTCCCACGCATGCGGAGTCGGCGAGCCGCTGCCCGAGCGCACCGTGCGGGCGATCCTGGTTCAGCGCGCCAATGTGCTGGCCAAAGGCTATTCGGGGTGCAGGCCCGTTGTCGTCGAGACGCTCATCAAGATGTTGAACGCAGGTGTTCACCCTGTGATTCCCTCGCGAGGCTCGGTGGGCGCATCTGGGGACCTGGCGCCGCTCGCGCACGTGGGGCTGGTGGTGATCGGGGAAGGCGAAGCGATCTATCGCGGAGAGCGCCTGCACGGCCGCGAGGCAATGACTCGTGCCGGCATTGAGCCGGTCTTGCTGGAGGCAAAGGAAGGCCTCGCGTTGCTGAACGCGACGCAGGCGATGACCGGTGTCGGTGCATTGGCGGTACTGGCGGCTGAGCGCCTCGCGGATGCGGCGGACGTGGCCGGAGCGATGTCGCACGAAGCTCTCAGGGGTACTCCTGTTGCCTTCGATAGCAAGATTCACGCGGTACGGCCTCATAGCGGGCAGACGCAGAGCGCGCGGCGGCTGCGACAGCTGACCCAGAATGGCGAGGCGCGACGACCGAATGGCGACCGCCCTGAGAAAGTTCAGGACGCCTATGCACTTCGCTGTATGCCTCAGGTCCATGGCGCAGTTCGCGATGCGTTGGCCCACGTAAGGAAAACACTCGAGATTGAGATCAATAGCGCCGCGGACAATCCATTGATCTTTGCTGATGCCGGCGAGGTCTTGTCTGGAGGAAATTTTCATGGAGAGCCTCTCGCGCTGGGGTTCGACTATGCGGCGATCGCAGTGGCGGCGCTCGGGACGATCTCGGAACGAAGGGTGGAAAGGCTTGTCAATCCGGCTTTGTCTGGTCTGCCTGCGTTTTTGGCGCGCGATCCGGGAATCAACTCCGGGATGATGATGGCGCATGTAACGGCGGTCTCACTAATTGCGGAAAACAACGTTCTGGCACATCCAGCGTCGGTTGCCAGTTTGCCGACCTCCGCGAATCAGGAAGATCACGTCAGCATGGGGATGACCTCGGCCGTGAAGCTGACAAAAGTCATCGAGAACGTTGAGCTGATTCTGGCGATAGAGCTAATGTGCGCAGCCCAGGCTCTGGAGTTTTTGAAACCCCTGGAGCCAGCGCCAAGGGTGAAAGATGCGTACACCCGCGTGCGCGGCATCGTGCCGGCAACTGATCGAGACATGCCCCTTTCGAACTACATCGAGTCGTTGGTTGTGTTGGTTCGATGCCTGGCGTGAATCTGTCCCAGGCCGAACCCGACGGTTGATCGAGTGAGGGCTTCAATCCTCAAGAGACAATGAAAGGTACTTCATGCGTAAGATTCTATTCTTCGTGCTGACGCCGCTCTACCTGGGTGTCATCTTTGGACTGCCGCTCGCGGCTTGTGCCTCATTGTATCTGGCGTCGACGAACTATCTGGCGAAATTGACGGCAATAGTGGTTGCTCCAATGCTGTTTGCGACGATCTTCGTCGTGACCGCTGCCGTCCTCAGCCTCGCACATCAAAGAGCAATCGTCGCCGGCCGGTATCCACGTACGGTGGCTCATCCAGTCTACTTTCACCGCCGGCTGTATGGCCTGTGTTGGACCTCAGTTTATTACTTCACTCCGGTTTACTTCATTGCGCTCACAATCCCATTTCTCAAGAGAGTTCTCTTTCGCGGATTCGGCTACAAGGGTGATATGGCTTTCACCGTTTACCCGGATACGTGGATACGCGACCTTCCCCTGCTGAACATTGGCAGAGGCGTCTACCTGTCGAATAAAGCAACCATCGGCACAAACATCGCGCTTCCTGACGGTTCAATACTGGTTGATTCTGTCACCGTCGAAGATGGCGCGTTGATTGGGCACTTGTCGATGCTTGCTCCCGGCGTTGAAGTCAGAAGGGGCGCAGAGGTGGGGGTGGGCGTGGCAATAGGATTGAAGACGATCATTGGCGAACAAGCCAGAATCAACCCCTGCTGCGACATCGGGCACGGCGTCAAAATTGGCTCACGGGTGAAGATAGGTTCAACGACCTATGTTTCCTCAGGTGTTGAAATTGGACAGGACATCGTCATCCCGGACGGTATTACTGTTCCGTCAAGAACAAGGATCACTTGCCAGGAGGAAGCAGCCTTATTTGCCCACCATATTGAGATCGCGAAGCAGAGAAAGAGACTCGGAAAAAAGAGCACGGAGTCTGCGCCGCAAATAAGTCTGGCCGTAGTCGGGCATGGCGTCGGCGATTCACAGAAAGGAAATCCCAGCGGTGCGACTCGCCTGGAATAACATAATCCATGACCGGGTGCGGTTCACGGTGACGATCATCGGCATCGCCTTCGCCGTTTTCCTGATGGTCTTTCAAGGAAGCTTGCTCACCGGCTTCCTGCGCGCGGCCGCAAAAGGTATTGATGCGAGTGACGGAGACATCTGGATCGTCGCCCGCGGTGTCGAATGCTTTGAGTTTGCTGTGCCGCTTCCGAAGCGATTTCGTGAAATCTCAATGGGAGCCCCGGGAGTAGAGTCGGTTGACCGCATGGCTGTTGGGTTCGCAGTTTGGCAGAAGCCCTCCGGCCTCAGCCAGCTGGTACTCCTGATCGGCGCCGAATCGGGAGTGGGTCCGCGCTTCCCGGTTCCATACCTTCATTCTCGATCAGCGGCGACGATTCCCGATGCCATCCTCGTAGATGAGAGCAATGCGCTGGCGCTCGAGTCCGTCGGAGTGCCCGTTTCTCTTGAAGTCAATCAACGCCGAGCAAACGCCGTGAGCGTCATCAACGGCTTCGGCTCGTTCTTCGGCACTCCTTACGTCTTCACAAGCTACGCGGACGCGGTGCGCTATCTCAACGTGCCCTCGGAAAAGACCTTCTATCTGGTTGTAAATGTCACCGCCGGTCACGACATAAAGTCGGTGCAGGAGGAGTTGATAGCCAGACTGCCTGAAGCTGACGTGCTCACACGTGAGGAATTCGCGCGTCGATCGCAGCTTTTCTGGGTAATCAAAACAGGGGCGGGTAGCGCTCTGCTGACAGCCGCATTCCTTGGATTCCTGGTCGGGATGGTGATCGTTTCGCAGAATATTTACGCCACAACCATGGAAAACCTCGAAGAGTATGCCACGCTGAAGGCGATCGGCGCGCCGCGTCGTTACATTCGTCGTGTGGTGCTTATTCAAGCCTTGATAAGCGGAATAATCGGCTCGTGCGTAGGGCTGGCAGCAGTGTTTCCGGCAACACAAGCGATTACCGGAATGATCTCATGGATATACACGCCCTGGTGGCTTCCGATCTCGATGATAGGAGTCGGTTTGTTGATGTGCTCCCTCGCTTCAATTGTTTCCATCAGGAAAGCTCTTTCGGTAGAGCCCGCGAAGGTGTTCCGTGCTTAGCCTTTCGCTTGCCGTCGAAAGCATAAACCTGACCTACGGCGAAGGCCACGCGGCGATCCGTGCGCTCGACGACGTGAGTTTGAGCTTTCGCGCGCGGGAGATGGCGCTGGTGATGGGACCATCGGGGAGTGGAAAGACTACTTTGCTATCGGTGTTGGGCTGCTTGCTTACTCCCGATTCAGGCAGCGTATCGGTGATGGGCGAATTCAGCACAGGGCTATCCGAAGATAAGCGCGGGTTGCTCAGGCAGAGAAACATTGGCTACGTCTTTCAGGCGTTCCGGTTGTTTCATTCGCTCAATGCGCTTGAGAACGTGATGATCGCGATGGAGATTGCGGGCCGCCCGCGCGGGGAAGCAAAAGACGCCTCGCTTCAAATGCTCGAAACGGTGGGCCTGGCCGACAAGCAGAAACTCAAGCCCAAAGAGTTGAGCGGCGGAGAAAAGCAGCGAGTTGCAATTGCCCGCGCGCTTATTAACAACGCGCCGATAATCCTCGCCGATGAACCGACCGCCTCGCTCGACAGCACATCCGGAGCCCAGATAGCGGAGCTGCTCATGAAGATTGCGACCGAGCAAGAGCGTCTGGTCGTCGTGGTGAGTCACGATCCACGGCTTGTGCAATTCTGCAGCCGCATTGTGAAGATGCAGGACGGCAGGGTCACTGATGACGCGGAGGTAAGGTGAATGCACTCGTCATTCGGAAAACACAGACTGGCGTTCGCCGTAGCCGCAGCGCTGTTGGTTTCGGTACTGGCTTTTGCTCCGTGGACGCGCGTCGGGCTGAAATCAGCAGGCTCGACCGAACCGGGCAAAGAAGTGAACACCGAAGCCGCTGAAGTAGTGCTCGCCTGTCCCGGCAGAGTTGAAGGCGCCAGCGAAGCAATTAACGTTGGCGCAGGGATAGATGGCGTCATCGCCGAGATGCGCGTCAAGGAAGGCCAACACGTAAGAGCGGGCGAGATCATTGCGGTAATAGACCGGCAGGATTTGAATGCTGAGTTGAGCGCGGCCAGAGCCTCGGCCGAAAGCGCAAGGCAGTCTCGTCTCCGGCTTATTCGCGGAAGCCGTGACGAAGAGCGGCGCCAGGCGGAAGCGGAAGTAACCGCATTTGAAGCGACATTGAAACACTCGCAGTTGCGATACAACCGATACGAGCTGTTGTTCCGGCAAGGCGTCATTTCTGAGGACCAGCGAGACGAAGCAAGAAAGAATCTCGATGTGGCAGAAGCGAGCCTGAGCGCAGCAAGGAGGCGGAAGGAACTGATCAATGCGGAACCTCTTCCCGAAGAGCTTGAGCGTGCGGACGCTGAAGTGCGAGCAGCCGATCAGCGCGTGCGCAACGTGAGCGAACGGCTGGATAAAGCTTATGTGAAAGCTCCAATCTCAGGCACTGTGCTGAAGACGTTTATGAAAGCGGGTGAGACCTTCAGCACGTTTACTCCGCAGCCGATTCTGAGCCTGGCTGACACCTCACGGCTGCGGGTTCGAGCGGAGGTCGACGAGCGCGACATCGGGCACATCACCGGCGGCCAACGCGTACGGATCCTTGCCGACGCGTTTGACAACAAGGCGCTGAACGGTGCGGTTCAGAGCATCGGCGCACAGATGGGAAGAAAGCGGGTGCGCACCGGCGACCCGGCGGAGAAGAGCGACCGCGACGTGCTCGAAGTGTTGATAGACTTGAATGGAGTAAAGAGCGAGTTGTACGTCGGGCTCCGCGTTATCGTGCAATTCCTTGTCAGCGATGAACGATGAGAATCGCGAACCAAGCTCGGCACCCCGGTGTTATCGGGTAAACTCAACGGCTACGGCATCACCCGCAAACGGCGTTTTTTCAGCCTTC
Organism: Blastocatellia bacterium; assembly: GCA_035649735.1. Lineage (GTDB taxonomy): Bacteria > Acidobacteriota > Blastocatellia > UBA7656 > UBA7656 > Onstottus_A. The sequence continues at coordinate 6,018 of DASRIZ010000418.1, forward strand.
ATTTCGAAGTTCTAGCCTCTTCGCCATCAGCCCTCGATGGATAAACCAGGACGTAGCGAACTTCCTCCAGCAAATCGCCGATATGCTCGAGTTCAAGTTCGAGATGCGCTCGGTGGAAGGCTTTCGGTTCGAGGCGAGCCTTTGGCTGCACGGGCAGCTCAGGCGTGTCGGCGTATCGGTTTGGAATGTTGACAGTGGCGGTCTCGTTCTTGATACTACGAAACGGCTCTTAGACTTTCTTCCCAAGGGACTGTTCGTCTAACATCTCTCCGGCCTTTGGTTTTGCTTGCAGAAGCGGTGCGCAGTCTTGTCTATGCGTCCATCAAACAATCATTCCCCAGATTCCGGCAGCTGATACCCGCGCGGAAGCGGCTCCTCGACCATCAACGCTGGAGGTTCGGTTGCTCGGACCGTTCCGCGTGCTGGTAGATAATCAGCTGATCGAAGAGAGTCGGTGGCGGCGTCGTAAGGCCAAGGTACTGGATCAGGCAAGGGAACGAATGCAATAAGCTTGGAGAGGGGCGACACAGCAAGCGAAGTCGTCGGTTGGTGACACAGACGTTCGGCGAACCTGGGTGTTGCTCGGGGATCCGACGATGCGCCTCAAATGAGCGGATTCGTCACCGCCACGGCCGGCTGACAGACTAGAGCTGCTGGATATTATTGATCTTTTTGGCCAGTTTTTGAAGCACTGATCGGTTATGGCGGGTTCTTGGAGAAGCCATTCGTGTGAAATACGGTTGCCAAGGCCGTCATAAATGTAGACAATGCCCGTGGCCGTTGGACACAGCCAGATGATGGGAACGCCGTTAGGGTCAACTCGCGCGTGCGGTGCTTTGGCCCGCAAAATCTGAAAGCTAATAGACAGCGATTCTAGAACTGATGGATGTTTGAGCCGATCGGTCGCTTGCAATTCCAGGCGTCAAAGAGCATCTCCCGACCCACTCTCGGGCTCGATATCTTGGATGACACTTTTGGGTGGTCGCCAAAGGGCTGCAAAAGCCAGCGCAGAGCGTTAGTCCCCGAATTTGGATTATGTACTTCCAGGAGGAATCATGATTTCTAATCTCCGTTTATCGAATTTCCGCGGATTTCGAAAAAGCAGTCTGCTGCTTGCGATTGCGTTCTTTGTGGTATTGGTTCCTTCGATGATCGGGAGCCCTGTTAAAGGCTCCGCTGGATCGGCCGGACGTTCGGATGTGCTTTTGCCAACGACCGCTGCGCCGAGCATCAATCCTACCGCCGCAACACTGGAGTCAGGGGGCGCGTTCGAGATCAAGCCGTCGGTTATAGCAGGTGGCGGGGGCGTCGGTACGAACGGCACAGCCAGGCTGAACGGCACTGTCGGTCCGAGCATCCTTGACGCGTCGACGGCCGGCTCGTTCTCGGTGTTAGACGGTTTTTGGCAGAACGGACAAGCACCTGCCGTGACCCTCACGATATCGGGTACGATTTCGTATTGTGCTGCTGCCACCCCGCCCGGCGCTGCTAACACAACCGTAAACCTTACGGGGGACGCAGCGGCCAGCACGTCGACTGGCGCGCCGCCCTCGGCCGGGAATTATTCTTTCACCAATCTCTCGAATGGATCATATGTTGTAACTCCGACAAAGACAGGCGCGATAAGCGGCATCAACACAACGGATGTGTCACGAATACTGAACCACATAGCGGGCACCCCACTGACAGCGTGCCAGCAATTGGCAGCCGATGCGAGCCTGAATGGAGCCATTAACACTACAGATGTTAGTCATGTTTTGAACCACATCGCAGGGAATCCGCCCGTAGCGAGCAACCATACCGGCGAGTGGAGGTTCAACCCACCAAGTCGCACCTATATTTCCATTACCTCTGATCAAACCGCCCAGAACTTTGATGCGCTCCTATTGGGCGAGGTGTCCGGAAATTGGGTGCCGGCGGGCCCAACTCAGACAATTACGTCAGGCTCATTGAAGGACAAAAAGGGAGATGTTTCGATTCAGGCCCCCTGTGGCGCTCCTGCGATCCCGGTCACCCTGCCTACTGCCTCGGTAGCATCGAATTTAACGAACTTCACCCTGCCAATAGTAATCGGTAATACAACGGGCGAGTCGGTTACCGGCTACGATATAAGATTCACTTTCGATCCAGCGGTGGTGGGTTTGCAAGCTACGCCCGTTGATACTGCCGGCACGTTGAGCAGCGGGATGTCATTCACAACCAACACCGCTACGCCGGGACTTTTGATAATCGTTGCGGGACAAACAAATCCAATTTCAGGGTCGGGGACCTTGATCAAAGTGAACTTCACAAGACTTGGTGCGCAAGGCACATTCAGCAACCTTACCTGGACGAGGACCGAACTAAACGACGCCAACAACGATTGCATACATCCCGCAACAGCGAACAACGGCGTGATCACCATTGGGGGCCCGCCGAGCTTAGCCAGATTCTCTTCCTTCAAGGCGACCGGTTATGAAAACGGAGTCCACGTCAATTGGCAGACCGGATTCGAAGCTGAGAATCTCGGCTTTAACATCTATCGAGAAGTAGCCGGACAGCGTTCGCTCGTCAATCCCGACATAATCGCCGGATCTGCGTTGATGGCCGGCACAGCTACGAAGCTCCAGGCGGGCCAGTCTTACGGTTGGTGGGACAACACCGGCGCCGACCAACGAAACGCGCAATACTGGATCGAAGAAATCGACCTCAACGGACTCCGAACCATGCACGGACCATTTGGTGTGCGTGGCGTTGGAGGCAAACCACCGCGCGAAAGTCAGGCTGAGCTGCTCAGTCAGGTAGGCAAGGGCGGGCGAACAGTCCGTCAGTTACCGTTAACCCATGAACCGGACCGCGGGAACGGTGTTCACGCTCAAGTTTCGACGATGGCTGTCGCGCCAAAACTGTCCGCGCTTCCGGCCCTCAAGCTGACAATTCGAGAAGAGGGGTGGTATCGAGTCAGTCAATCAAACATGGCGTCCGCGGGCTTTGCCACAGCCGGAAATCCGCGCAACCTGCAGCTCTATCTTAACGGAGTCGAACAGCCCATCCGCGTAGTAGGGGAACAGGGTGGCCGTGTCGACGCAATCGAGTTCTTCGCTACCGGGCAAGACAAAGCCACGACTGACGCGCACGTCTATTGGCTTGTCAATGGGGATGCTGCTGGTCGTCGAATCGGCGTTGTGAAGAGCGAGGCTAAGTCGGGTGGAGCCCGAAGCTTCCCGTTCACTATCGAACGCAGAGACAGAACTGTTTACTTCTCCGGGTTGCGAAATGGAGAAGCTGACAACTTCTTCGGTCAGGTCGTTACTTCACGCCCAGTCGACCAGATGTTAACTTTGCGCCACCTGGACCCAACGTCCTCAGATCAAGTCGAAGTTGAAGTGGCGCTCCAGGGCGTATCCGATCAAGGCGCCGGTCATTCGGTCAGGGTGCTGGTGAACGGATTGCAGGTGGGCAAGCTGGCATTCAGCGGTCAGAGCCATAAGGCGCAGAAGTTCACGATAAGCCGCGGACTTCTGATAGAGGGAGACAATATCGTCACGCTCGCGGCTGAAACTGGCGACTCCGACGTCAGTCTCGTTGACTACATCCGCGTGACTTATCCTCATACTTATGCGAGCGACCAGGACTCGCTACGAATGAGTGTCGCGTCCGGATCGCAGACAATCGAGGGCTTTAGCGATGCTACCGTCCGAGTCTTCGATATTACCGATCCAGGTTCTCCTGTCGAGCTGAACGGTAATGTCGTCTTTCAAGGCGGGAGCCACGTGGTGTCGATCGAAACAGTGGGTCAAGGAGCGAGAACGCTGCTCGCGCTCACCGAGGGTAGGATCAAAACCCCCGCATCAATCTCGTTGAATGAGCCGTCAAACCTGAGAAACAAGAAGAACAATGCAGACCTGCTTATTATTACTAGAAGAGAGTTCTTTAGCGCTCTTGAGCCTTTGATGGCGTTGCGCGAGAGCCAGGGTCTTCGGGTTCAGACCATCGATATCGACGATATCTTTGACGAGTTCAGCAATGGCGAGAGAAGTCCACAGGCTGTTAGAGACTTTCTCTCTACTGCTACGACCACGTGGAAACGCAGACCGTCGTTCGTGTTGTTCGCGGGACACGCGAGTCTCGATCCGCGAAACCACCTGGGTTTCGGCGACAGCGACCTCGTTCCGACGAAGCTGATCGATACCGGGTTTATGGAGACATCGTCGGATGATTGGTTTGTAGACTTCAATGATGACGGTCTGCCGGAACTCGCGACAGGGCGCCTGCCTTTCCGCACCCAAAACGAAGCGGTGACAATGGTGTCGAAGATATTGTCGTACGAGCGATCTCGTCCGGCCACCGAAGCTTTGCTGGTCGCAGATGCCAACGACGGTTTCGACTTTGAGGCTGCAAATACGCTTGTGCGTGATATGCTGCCGACCAGCTTGAAGGTCAATCGAATCGACCGGGGCCGCCTCGACAATGCTGCCGCCAAGACCGCGCTGATAGACGCGATCAATCGCGGGCAGAAGATCGTCAATTACATGGGTCACGGAAGCGTGAATCAATGGAAAGGCGACCTGTTAACCAATGACGACGCAACAGGGTTGACCAATGCTGATCGCCTCTCGCTGTTTGTAATGATGACCTGCATGAATGGCTACTTCCAGGATGCGTCTTTGGATAGCCTGGCCGAGTCGCTGTTGAAGGCGGAGCGAGGAGGAGCCGCAGCGGTCTGGGCTTCTTCCGGGATGACGAGTCCCGACGCGCAGGCGCTCATCAATCAACAGTTATACTTGTCGTTGTTCGGAGCAGGCAGCACGAAGAATCAAACTTTCACATTGGGTGAAGCCACGATGAGGGCCAAGGCTGCGACCGGCGATGCCGATGTTCGTCGGACCTGGGTTTTGCTCGGAGATCCGACGATGCGACTGAAGTGACCGGCCCCCTTTCGGACCGCCTTTTGGTATCGCGTGAAGACCTGGCTTAGAACTAGTCGGCGATGTGTTGACCTTCTCGCTTGGCAGGGCTTAGCCTACGGATGTGAAAGCACCAAGCGAGCACCAACGGGTGGAGCATTCTCCTGACAACGCCGAGGTTGCCCGAGTACTAGAGCAGATTGCCGACATGCTCGAGTTCAAGAACGAGAACCCGTTTAAGCTGCGTTCGTACCGAATGGCTGCCGAAACCATCGGCTCGATGGGCACACCCATCGCCGAAATAGCGGAGGGCGGCGCGGGAGAGCTCCAAAAGATCCCAGGGATTGGCAAGACAATCAGCGGACAGATAGTTGAGATCGTGCAGACGGGCAAGTCCAGGTACTTTGAAGAACTGACCGTGGATGTTCCGGCTTCCGTGCTCGATCTGCGGCGAGTGTCAGGAGTCGGATTGAAGACCGCCCAGTTGCTCTATCGTGATTTTGGGATCAAGAGCCTCGAGGAATTGAGCACGCTCGTCGAAAACGGCGGGCTCAAATCGGTTCCGGGTCTTGGTGAGAAGAGCTTGACGAGAATCAAGAAGTCACTGGAGCGTTTGCTCAACGAGACTGTATGAAGCCCATTTTTGGATGTAGGTGAACTACAAGCTACCGATAGGACACCGCTACGCTGTTATCCTTTGCAAGAGGCTCAGTCGATCTCCGTGCGGGGCGGGTAAGCAAACCCACACCCAACGATCTCCCAGCCTTCCCCTTTGCGAATGAGTTCCATGTTGATTATGTAGTCGTTCTCGAGTAGTGCGGCCGCCTCCGCTGGAAAAATGATTGGCGATACTCGCTCTTCGGTAATCATCTCCTCTGCTTCTACCAATAGATCCTTCACTCCACGGATTCGAAAATAACCATCAAGAGCTCCGATGTTGCCCGGAACGTCGATGTCATACTGGCTGCTGCCGCCCTCTTCAAACGATGTCAAAAACTCTGGAAAGCTGAACGCCCCGCCGCCTTGCCGCAACGCATTCGTTAGCGCGTTGGTTATCGCAAGCGCCCGAGGTAACGTCCGACGCAGCTCGTTCAGGAGAGGTGAAACTCTCACCGCCTGATCACCGCCAGTCTGCTGATCAAACCATTTAAAGAGCGCCTCGATTGAGTTAATCAGTTCCAGTGGCTCAACTGGTTGGTCAATCGACTGCTGAGGCAAACTTTGGTTATTGGGCTGCCGATCATCATCAAGCCTGAAGGCTACGGGCTTCGAGTCATACGACTTCTCCACGTACCACCGTGAGAGGAAATCCCGGATTGCCGGCGGAGCAATCTCCGTCAGCGTCGCATCTGTAGGAAAAAACTGAGTAAGCAACAACAGAGTCTGATGAGGGGATTCAGATTGAGTATGAGGGTCGACTGTTGGCGCGTTCGGGCTGTGGTGATCGAGAAAGCGCGCGATTGCCTCTGCAAGCTTCATCGCTTCTTCGCCGACTTGCTCCTGCTCACCCGAGTTTCTGCAGTTGGTGTGCGCCGGCTCAGCGGTTTGCTTTTGGCAGCGCGCTTAAGCTTGGCGGTCGGCGTACGCTTGATTCCAGAAACTCGTGTGGTCGACTTGCGGCTGGAGACTTTGGGCTTCTTCGAAGTTTGTTTTGGAGACGCTTTAGATTGCGGTTTCTTCTTCGCCGCCTTCCCCACGTTCTGTAACTTCGCCGCCTTCCCCACGTTCTGTAGCTTCGCCGCCTTCGCCACGTTCTGTAGCTTCGCGGCCTTCGCTTTGCCCTTGCGAGACTTGGTGGCCGGCTCGTTTCTGTTGAACAAGTCCCACAGGTGCTGATCGTCTTTTAGTTCTTTCAGTTCGTCAACCGGCTGTTTGTAGTGCAGCAACACCGCATACAGGTGTTCGAGCGAAAAGTCCTTCTCGCCGATCAGCGTCCGAATTACCTTCTCAACACGGAGAGGAAACTGCTCGGCTACGCGTTCAAACGCAACGATCGGGATTTCGGGATTCTTGATGTACGCCCATATCAGCTCGCGCCAGTCGGGCACCTGGCGGTCTGGCTCATCACTTTCGAAGACGCGTTTGAAGCGGTTGAACTCAGGCAGCAGAACGATACCATCGAAGTCATCACATAGAATTGTGACTTCGCCCGCGCCCAACACCGGCTGAGGAAGTGGAGGAATTTGAGGGATGCTTAGCTCCTGCCCCAGCTCTTTTTGAAACCGCTCGGCCGGAGTCATGCCGGTTTCCGGATCGCGGCGCTCGTTTATCAGATAACGCTGAAACCTCTCAAGCGTCGGGCTAAGCTTGCTTGAGGGCACGGTGAGCTCGTCGCTCCCGAATAGTTCGCAAAATGCTGCGACCTGTTCACGCTGCGCTTTTTCGATGGCTTCCGGGGAATCGAACGCGTCAAAAGCGCGGCGCATTTCGAGCCAAGCCAGAGCAGACTCGCGGTCAGGCATCAGGAACTGGAGCCCCGAGAAAATCAAGTCATCGCCAAGCGGAAGAAGCCGGGCGATGATAAACTGCCCGCGCTTGAAAGGGGGGTTGTCCAGGCGGGTCTTAACCGTGTAGGAATCACCACTATCCAGCTCACTGAGCTGCAGCGAATTCTTCGCCGACGATCTAATTTCAAAGACGCTGTTTATTGAATCTTGCCAGTCAAGAAGAATCTCGCGGTCGGCTTCATCGAGGCTTGACTCGCTGTCGAGGTAGCGGGCGATTACCCCCTCGCCTGATTCATCAAACCAATCGAAGAGAAACCAGTCGAGCACGCTTTCGGCTTCGTGCTCGTCGTCCGGGTGAGCTGCCTCAAAGAAAAGGTTTTGTTGAAGCTCATACTCCGGTCTAAGTTTGCCCTTTGTAACGAATTCTACCAATTCAGTCTTGAGACGCTCGGCTCGGTCGAATCGAACCTCCAAGGCTGTTCGCGAAACTGATGACATCTGGTTCTCCTGGATTCAACGGAGAGCGCAATTACTCTCCGATGGACGCAGGAATTCTATTCCCCAGTTTCAAAGAACGTCAATGGAAGTAGTCCGGGGTCCGTAGTCGTGGTCCGTGGTCCGTAGTCCGTGGTCCGTAGTCCGTGGTCCGTGGTCCGTAGTCCGTGCTACGTGGTCCGTGGTCCGTAGTCCGTAGTCCGTAGTAATGGTAATTGAATGAGCTGCGGACTACGGACTACGGACTACGGACCACGGACCACGGACTACGGACTATTTCCCTTCGATCATTCTTATCGCATCGCGCGCGGCCTCCGCGAGATAGGAGTCGCTGTCACCGCTTGCTCGCTCAAGAGCCGGGAGGGCAGAACGATCGCCAATCAACCCAAGGGCGGCTGCCGCCCGCCGTTTGACCTCGCCGTCACGGTCGGAATCCAGCAATCTGATCAACGCAGGGACGACCGGCGTGGCCGAGCTCCCGTTGACTCCGAGCGCACGAGCCGCGTGCGCTCGAACAAATTCGTTCTTGTCGGAAAGCGCGGCGGCAAGCGGGGCGATTGCTGACGGATCCGGGTGATCCCCCAGCGAGACAGCCGCAGCTCCGCGAACCTCCTGATCCTTGTCTTTGAGTCCAGCAATCAATCCCGCGGTTCGCTCTGGGGAAGAGAATTTCGCCAACGCATATGCACCGGCCTTTCTAACGTACGGGTCCTTATCCGAAGTAAGTCTTGCGACAATGTAGGGCAGCACTCTTGTTTCCGACCGCTCGCCGAGCGCGGATAGAACATGTGCACGAACGCTTGGAGACGAGTCGGTCACCGCCGATATGAGTGCGGAAACGGCGTTATCATCATCGATGCGCGATAGCACCATCACAGCATCGCGGCGTTGTTCCTGGTCCCCTGATTTGAGTTGAGCTGTCCATCGTGCAACTTCAGCTTGAGTGCTTTGATCCTGCGGCGCGGCAATGTGGGGAAGGCTCGATCCGTCGATTCGAGCAAGAGCGATTAAAAATAACAGAGGAAGTAGCATAGACTTTAGTCGGTGTCTGGGGACTGCTCGTGTAACTATCCGCTCTGACGCAGACTAAAGTCTATGCTGCTGCTGACCAGACGTGTATGGGGCACGACCGTCTGCATTCTGATTCGGTCCGGCTACATAAGCTTGCGTGAGGCGAACGTTGACGCACGGTTGTCGGCGCGGCGTCTGACGCGGTCCCATTCGGTGACCACGCGCGCACGCCGATTCTCGAGCGCATCGGCCAGCAGATTCATCAATTCGTCATCGAACAAGTCGGGCTTACTGGCCTGCTCCCGCAACGACTCCATTATGTTGATGTAGTCTAGGACTTCGGCGATCTCGGGTTCCGAGAGACTCTCGGCCTTGTGTTTGAGCACCTGGCGATTCGTGATCCGATCTCCCATCGTGCACCTCCCTGGAGCGACGCGGGGTCAGCCACGCTCAGGTGTCATCACCCCGCTGGAGGACTCGCGTTGATTGTTCGTGAGACGCCGCCCACGAGTCTTATCATATTCCTCGCTTGGTCCTGCCCAATTGCTTTTCGATGGGGTGATCATAGCCCAGCCAATTTACCAAAATCAAGCACGGTCATTTCCAGGTGCATCGGTTGACACTATCTCAAACCGGCACCTAGAATTGACTGTCGATTTCTTAAAGAAGGAGCACCTATTGCAACCGAGAGATGCCTTGACTGAGAACCTCGCTACTCATTTCAACGACCGCACCATATCATTCGACGAGCCCAGGCAGTTTCCCCTTGCGCGGCGGACGGCTGCGGTTATCGCGGCCTGGCTGGTGCCCGGCGCCGGTCATCTGGTGCTCGGCAAGAACGGGCGGGCCTTGCTTTTCTTCATAACTATCGCGGGAGCCTTCGCCCTCGGACTGGTTCTTAGCGGACACTTATACTGGCCGACACCCGATCCAGCGTCGACCGTCGGCTTTGATTTGATCACCGTGCTCTGGTTCTTTACCCAGGTTGGCTCGGGTCTTTGTTACATAATTTCTTATCTGCTGGGACTGGGAACTGCTTCAATTCCGCAAGCGGCAGCATCCCCTACATTTGAATACGGGAATACGTTTATGATTCTGGCGGGGTTGCTCAACTATCTAGTGGTGTACGACGCCTTTGACATCGCGGCTGGGAGAAAGCGCTGATGCATGTGTTAATGATGTCAGTATATGCGGCGATGGCCGCGGTGGTCCTGGCCGCGGTGGACCCAAAGTCGAACACTACGCGACAACGATTCCTGCACGGGTTGAAAATCTTCGGCTCGTTTCTGGGAATTGGCTTGCTGTTGTCCTGGATCCTGTTCCCCATCCCGTGGTAAAGCAAGCCAGTATTTCCTGAGTTGTAAGAGAGTTTCTTGCTCTGGGTATCCCGACCTGACACAGCCCCGGCATCTTTTTAAATCTTGCTTTTGAGATTTAGGTAGGCATAGAATTCGCCTGAACTTGGCAGCATCCTTTGCAAGGCTCTCTCTGCTATATCGCATACAAGGACAGGAGCTCGAGGCTCTTTCGATTAGGGTTCTTGTGTTAGTCGAGAGTCGCGAGGACGCACTGGTCGGGTGGCCGGACACAGTGGTTGCGGCCAGTAGCTAGCGGATCTTGGTTTACAAACAGAGGCGAGCGCCCTCGCAGTAGTCTGCGCCTCGCGTCCTGACTTGGCCCTTAATCTTAACTTTTCAAAGGAGACTAGCATGGAGCGCATCGTTCTTAGACATCTGAGTGGCTCGAAGGCAAATCAGGTGGAGGAGTTTCCGCTGGCGCACTTCAAGGAACTTATCTTTGGACGCGATCCCTCAGTTTCGGTCAAATACGATCCCAACCGGGATGATCTTGTCGGGCGGCAGCACGCCAAGATCGTGCAAGACTCTTCCGACCCACATCAGTTTGTAATTACCGATCTCAGCAGTCGCAATGGCACATTCGTTAACCGGCAACGAATCACTGGTTCAGTGCGGGTCTCGCCTGGAGACACAGTCCAGTTTGGCGCCGGCGGACCGGAGTTTCAGTTTGATATCGAGCCTCGGCCACAAACGGACATGCGCCCGACGCGGATGGAGGGAACCACAGCAAGTTATGGATCGAGCCCGGTCACCGCGCCCCCAACTCGTATGGGTTCGGGGTCGTCGCCTATGGCTCATGCCGGCTCTGTCGGGATGGGACCGGGACCAACGATGCCCGCGTCAGGCCAGGTCGGCAAGGCCACCGTCGAGCGGATGATCGCACAAAACAAGAGCGACAGCCGAAAGTTCGTTCTGTTAGGCGGGGTAGCCCTTGTGTTTATCGTTGTCCTGATTGCCGGTTTCTTAATTTATCAACAGATCTCGTCGAGCAAGGACACCAAAGCTGCGCTGGATGCCGCCGCCGCAAGCGCACCGCTAACCCCGGCCGACATTGCCAAGGCCCACACCAGCTCCGTTGTGTACATCGAAGCGGGGTGGAAGCTCATTTACACTTCTAATGGCGGACAGGTATATCACAAGTTCATTCCCAACCAGTGGAGAGATCAGCAAGGCAACCTGCATTACATCGTGAACGATGGCCGTCCGAGTGTCGCCGCGTACGTTTTGGTGGGACAGAACACGGTTGAACCCCTGCTCACGCTTGATAACCGAGGCGGTCCGCCAATCGGCGGCGAGCATAGCGGAACAGGGTTCGCCGTCACCAGCGACGGTTTTATTCTAACCAACCGGCACGTCGGAGCCACCTGGCGAACAAGCTACCGATTCCCACAAACCGCGAATCCGGGTGTTGTGATCAGCAATGGCGCAATCTCGTTAAAGCCGGATGGCACGCCGTTCCTTGTCGCGGCTCCCGGCGATTGGGTGCCGTCGGAAACAAAACAGGCCGGACAAACGCTCCAGGGCGGTTTCGACGGTCGCAACGATTACTTGAACGTCACTTTTGCAAAGAACGAGCTCCGTATACCCGGCAAGCTCGCCCGCGTCTCCGACCGGCACGATGTAGCGATGCTCAAGATCGATGTACCTGACTCGGTGCCAAAGGTTGAGCTCAACGACAACTACGACACCATCAAGCCCGGCGACGCCTCGATTGTGCTTGGCTACCCGGGTGTGTCGCCGCCGGTTTACGGGGTAATCAAATCTCAGGACGTCTTCAACCGAGAAGCGCAACTCAAGATTATCCCCGATCCAACAATCAGCGTCGGAAACATCGGCAGGGTGATACGCGGATCGGAATCCAGCTCGACTAAAGACATGATCTATAGCGGGTTCGGCGACGCCTATCAGTTGACTATAAACTCGACCGGCGCAGGGAACAGTGGAGGCCCGGTTTTTGATGATCGCGGCAAGGTCACAGGTATCTTTTTTGCCGGCGGTAGCCTGGGAGGGGCTTCGGTTACCTATGCGGTTCCGATTCGCTACGGCAAGGAACTAATGAGCGTGAGCGCTCCCAGATAGCCGCGAACCCTCTCTTTGGATCGAAAAGGATTCCTTAGCGAGAGCATATGAGCAGGACGACCCTAATCAACTCAACTATCGGAGAATACCGCCTGGTAGAGAAGCTCGGCGAAGGCGGGATGGGCGAAGTCTATCAGGGGGTTCATTCAAAAATAGGACGGGTCGTGGCTGTCAAGATATTGAGCCAGGGCTCCCACGGCCCCGAGTTCGTCGAACGATTCTTGAATGAGGCCCGCATACAGGGCGGGCTTCAGCATAACAACATCGTCACGCTTTATGATTTCCTGGAGTACAACGGTCAGCCGTGTATCATCATGGAGTACATCGAAGGGCAGACGCTGACCGATTGCGTCAGAGCGTGGGGTGGTTTGCAGCTTGCGGATGCGATCAGGTACTTCCAATCAATTGTAGAAGCTATTGACTATGTTCACAGCCGGGGCATTGTTCACCGGGACATCAAATCCAACAACGTCAAGATAACGCCGTCAGGTCAGGTTAAGCTGCTGGATTTCGGTATCGCCAAGTCCGGAGCCAGCCCGGCACTAACCGTAACCGGTGCGTTTGTTGGCACGCTTCAATATCTGTCGCCGGAACAGTTGGTGGGTGGTATTGCAGACGTCCGATCCGATATCTGGTCGCTCGGGGTGTTGTTGTACGAAATGGCGACCTGTCACTTACCGTTTGACGCGAATACGATTGGAGAGCTCTGTCAAAAGATCAGCAAGGCGAGCTACACACCCCCGTCGGTGATGAACCAAAGCGTGCCGCGTGAAGTACAAAACATAATCTCCCGATGCTTGAAAAAGAATCCGGGAGACCGGTATCAAACTGCTCGCGAATTGCTTCAAGACGTGAACAATGCGGCGGTCGCGATGTCGCTGCCGGCGACGCGTCTTGGAAGCCCGGCACCCGTTACCGCTCCGTCTTATTCGGGACCCACCTCCGCGGCTTACCGGCAGAGCAGTGGGGCCGATACGCTTGCTGTAAAACCCAAGTCCAAGGTTTCGTTGTATCTAGCCATCGCCGGCGTGGCTTTTCTGCTTATTATCGGAGGGTTATACTTTGTGCTTACCGGCGATCCTGAATCAGCGTCTGCTGCGAAGACTCCTCAATCCGGCGTGCAGCCCTCGGCAACGCAAAAACCGACAGTAGTGGCAACCAAGGAGGAAACCTTCACCGTCGATGTCGCCGAAGGCCGGGCCGAGGTTTATAGAAATGGTGAGCTTGTTGGAACAACGCCATACCGGTTCCAGACAAAAGCGGGAGAGCAGCAGGTCGAGCTGGTGTTGAAGCGCGACGGTTATGTGGACAAACCCGTGCGCCTTTCTACTAATGAGACAAAGAAAACCTATACGTATATGCTGGAGAAGAAATACTGATGGTTCGCCCCGAAGATATTGCGATTGATGGAAATTGTCCCGAGTTGCGTTACCAGGCTTGAACAGCCTGCTGAACTACGAACAAATGGGTAAGAACGCTACCGTCCGTCGGAGTCATCATTCCTTATGTTCAAATCAAAAAAGAAAACGAAGAAGGAAAGCCAAAGCGTCAAAGAGACAGTAGCGCTGGTTCATCCAGGAGCGGTCAACGCGGTTGTCGGAATGTTGAGCGATGTAGGTTGCGTTCGCGAGCTAAACGAGGACTCGGGCACCTATGTTCAGCCCGCCGATCCGGACCTCTTGCACGACAAGGGACTCCTCGTCGTAGTCGCAGACGGAATGGGCGGGCATACGGCAGGTGAAGTAGCGAGCAAACTCGCGGTTGAAGTTGTTGCCCGCGCTTACTATGAGGATGGCCGCGATCCGCGATCGGCGCTGGAACGAGCGTTCCACCAGGCAAATAAAGCGATCTACGATGCGGCTGAAAAGGACGCGAGCCAAAGCGGAATGGGCACCACCTGCACTGCCCTGGTTCTGCAAAACGGGACTGCCATTTCGGCCCACGTCGGCGACAGCCGGCTCTATCTCGTCCGAGATGGATCGATCTACTTGATGACTGAGGACCATTCGGCCGTGATGGAAATGGTCAAAGCAGGCTTGATTACACTCGAACAGGCGAGGCATCATCCCGAGAAGAACGTCATATTGCGTGCGATGGGCAGTCACGCCGAAGTAGAGGTAACGACCTGGGAAGAACCTTTTCCAGTACGAGCAGGCGATCGGTTTTTGCTTTGCTCCGACGGCCTCTACGATCTCGTCGAAGACGATGAGATCAAACGGATAGTCATGCTAAGCGAGCCGCAGACGGCTTGTGAGAACCTTATTACCCTTGCAAAAGAGCGTGGGGGGCACGATAACATCACCGTTGGCATCGTCGGTCTAAATCCCGAGGGAGAAGCGGACGCCAGTCCTGTTCCCGAAACTCGCACCGCGGAGACAATTCAATGATTGGCAATGTAGTAGGCAGCTATAAGATCACCGAAAAAATTGGCGAAGGCGGCATGGGAGCAGTGTTCAAAGGCATTGACCTGATGCTTGAACGCGAAGTGGCCATAAAGATGCTCCGGCCGGAGCTGGCAAGCCAGCCACAGGTAGTCGAGCGGTTTCGTTCGGAAGCCGTTACCCTTGCGAAGCTGAATCATCCGAACATTGCCACCCTCTTCAGCTTCCTCCGCCAGGGCGAGGACTTTTTCATGGTGATGGAATTCGTCCGCGGCGAGACGCTCGATAGTCTGGTCCGCAGGTCGGGAGCGATGTCCTGCGACAAAGCGATTGCCCTGTTCTGCCAGGCGTTGGAAGGAATTGACCACGCCCACCGGATGGGAATCATCCATCGAGATATCAAGCCGGCGAACATGATGTTGACCGAAACCGGCACGCTCAAGGTGATGGATTTTGGCATCGCCCGCGTTCTGGGTACGTCTCGAATGACCAGACAAGGCAACATCGTCGGGACGATTGAATACATGTCTCCGGAACAGGTTCGCGGACTGGAAACTGACGCTCGCTCCGATATTTATTCGCTTGGGATTCTTCTTTACGAAATGCTGACGGGCCGGGTGCCGTTTTCCAGTGACAGCGAATATGACCTGATGCAGATGCAGATCGAAAGGGCTCCCGAACCGCCTCGGATGTTCTCGGCTCACATTCCACCAACCGTCGAGCAGGCGATAATGCGGTCACTCGCCAAGAGATCCGAAGCCCGATTTCAGGGTGCGGCGGATTTTCGCAACGCGCTTTTGAGCGCGCTCGGGCGAGGTGATGCGCCGACGGTCATTGCGACGTCGCCCACTCCAGAACAAACGCGGATTATCGGCGCGCCGGTCGCCTCTCCGCCGATGCAGGCGGGCGCACCACAAGAGACAAGGCTTGGAGCCCAGGCGTTCGCCGGGTCGCCCGGGGAGATAAAGGCAACGCGGCTTGGCGCAGAAGTGAACCCCAACTTCAATTATGCTGCCAGTCAGTCTCAAGGAATGTATCAGCAACCGGTGATGCCTCCGGTTGCGAAGTCCAATCTGAAACTGTTTGTTGGGATCGGCGCGGTCCTTTTTGTTGTGATGGCCAGTGCAGCGGTTATCCTGCTGATGCTTGGGAAACAGCCCGCGGTCAGTAACTCAACGCCGCCAAGCCAGCCTGCTCAATCGGCGTCTCCTTCAACCGCTCCGGGCGCGGGTCAGCCTTCGATTCCGGTGCAGACGCCGCCCCAACAACCTCCCACGGTCGAGCCTGCGAGACCCACGGGCGACACTCTCTCTGGAGCGACGGTTCCAACGGTCGAGAATGCGAATGGTGCAAGGGGACAGAGAACGGCTCGCAAGGACAGCAGCGCCGATGCAGCTGCTCGCAAGGAGAAAGAGCGCAAGGCGGCAGAGGCAAGGAGATTGCTGAATCAATAGGGTTGTCCAACAAACTTGTACAGCTGTTCGACGTTTGTCGAGAGTGCCAGGTACTGGCGACAAACTGAAGTTTATCGGACAGAAGCGATTAGGTATTATTATTGCCTCCACGGAGAATCAACGATGACGACTCACTCTAAGATACTGTCTTGTTCTGCGACTACCCGAGTGATCTTTGCGGCTGCCGCGTCGATCATATTCGTTGCGCTGACGACAAGCGTAGCTGAAATGCAGGCCAAGCAGCCTTATGACAGAGACAAGTTGTTAAGGGTCGTACAGCTCAATGCATTGCCGACCAGCGAGGTCGTCCAGGCGATTCAGCAGCGCGGCGTTGATTTTCGAATGACCACCGATATCGAATCGCAGTTTCGTGGCGCGGGCGCCCGTCCGGAAGTGATCGACGCGATTAGAGGAAACTACCGCGGCGCCACCAGCCAACCGGCGAACAATCAACCGAGCAATCCGCCGAACAACCCGTCAGGTAACTCGAGGCCGACGTCGAGCGTCCCATCCGGTCCGCCTCTCGCGAAAAATGAGATCATCACTCTCTTGCAAAGCGGGGTTCCTACCTCGAGAGTCGAGCAGTTTGTCGAGGTTCGCGGCGTCAGCTTCAGCATCAATCCTCAAATCGCGCGCGAGATCAAAGACGCCGGTGGCAACAACGCGCTGATCGGAGCGATAACCGCTAAGGCGAGTGAAGCTCCCCCGTCGTCCTCCGGACCTTCCGTGAATCGTCCGTCGCAGCCGGCCGGACCGGACTATGACGATTTAACCGATAAGGCCGTCGCGGCGATGCAGGCAAACAACACTTACGGCGCAATAAGACTTCTTCAACAGGCGGTGACGCTCGACTCTGCGAAGCCGCAGGCGTACGGGCTTCTCGGTTTCGCTCAGCTCTACGGGAGTAAAGACATCATAGCCGCCGAACGCTCGATGCGCGCGGCAATCGAACGCGGAGGCGGTGCGCCGTTCCGCGTCTATCACGATCACGACAAGTTCTTTAACACGTTTTGTCAGGGTTCGCTGTTTGTGTCCAGAACCAACGTTACCTTCAGGGCGGATGATGGAAATCACACTTTCGAAGCACGACGTCCCGATATAAAAGAGGCCAAGATCAACGGATTCGTTGGTGCGCAATACGGCGCATATCACCTGAAGGTAGGGGCCGGCAAAGGCGAGACTTACAACTTTGCTCCCTTTAACCGGCAGAAGTCCGAGGCCAATCTGGTGCTGAGTTTGATCAACAGCTATCAGTGAGGTGTAAATAATGATTGGCAGTGTAGTTGGGAATTATAAGATCATCGACAAGATTGGCGAAGGCGGGATGGGTGCGGTCTTCAAGGGTGTGGACCTGATGCTCGAACGTGAGGTCGCCATAAAAATGCTGCGCCCCGAACTGGCGATGCAGCCGAATGTTGTCGAGCGGTTCCGAACTGAAGCAGTAACCCTCGCAAAATTGAATCATCCCAATGTAGCTACGCTGCATAGTTTCTTCCGACAGGGCGACGACTTTTTCATGGTGATGGAATTCGTTCGCGGTCAGACTCTTGATTGCTTGATAAAAACACAGGGCGCGTTGCAGACTGGCCGCGCGATCGATTTGTTTTGCATGGCGCTCGAGGGAATTGAACACGCGCACCAGATGGGAATAGTACACCGCGATATTAAACCGGCGAACATGATGTTGACCGAAACAGGCTCGATCAAAGTGATGGACTTCGGAATCGCGCGAGTGCTGGGCACCGATCGCCTGACCAAGGCTGGTCACTTGCTCGGCACAGTAGAGTACATGTCGCCTGAGCAGATTCGCGGGGAAGAGACCGACGCTCGTTCGGACATTTATTCGCTCGGTGTCTTGCTTTATGAAATGATTACCGGGCGCGTGCCGTTCAACAGCACCAGCGAGTACGAGTTGATGCGCAGTCAAATCGAGGACCCGCCCACGCCGCCGAGAGTTCTTGCACCCCACATTCCGTTTGCGGTCGAGCAAGCCATCATGTGCGCGCTGGCGAAGAAGCCGGAAGCCAGGTATCAGAGTGCAAACGAGTTTCGCACGATGCTGATTCATAAGACGACCGGGTCGATCACAAAAGTGGACGCTTCTTCGCCGGCAAGCTACGTAACGCGCGAAAGCAAGCCGATCGCCACCGCGCCGTCTCCCGGAGCGGAAATAAAGGAAACCAGGCTGGCCAGCGACCCGGGCGTGCCCGTCGCTTTGGGCGGCCAGTTCAAAGAGACGCGGCTTGCGCCAACAGACGATCTGCCGATCGGGTACCAGGAGACACCGTCGAAGGGTGTCGCTCAGCCTCGATCGCGCGGCTCAGTCACTTCGCTCTTTGAGAATCTCAATTGGAAACATTACGCCGCGGCGGCGCTTGCGCTTGTCGCACTCATAAGCTTTCCACTCGGATGGATAAGTGGCGGGGACAAGTCCTCAACGACCCAGCCACCCGATGCCGGTCAACCGTCGCCGACTGCGCCGGCTGCCGCACCTGCGCAAGGCGTCGTGCCGCTTCCCAATCAGCCAATTCCTCAGCCCGGGGCTACATCCGTACCCGCGCAGCCGGGTGGTCCCGCAGACGGTTCGGGAAGCGCCCGTTCGCGCAGTACGAGCAGCAAGCCTGACCAGAGGGTGACTCAGGGTGGGACCAATAAAACTGCCCAATCGAAGTCAACCTCTGCAGCCAACAGAGCGGCGAGCAAGACGGAAAAAGTTAAGACTGCTGTGGGAGGCGTAATAAAAGGAATTGGCGGAGTCCTCAGTAGGAAAAAGAAACCCGCCAACCAGCAACCTTAGCGGAGAATTTCAGGCCGGCCCTCGGTGGGTTTTAGCAACAACCGATTGAGTAATTTAGAGGTTCGTATCACGAGGTTTGAAAAATGATTGGCAGTGTAGTTGGGAATTATAAGATCATCGACAAAATTGGCGAAGGCGGGATGGGCGCGGTCTTCAAGGGTGTTGACCTGATGCTGGAACGCGAGGTCGCCATAAAAATGCTGCGTCCCGAATTGGCGAGCCAGCCGAATGTTGTTGAGCGGTTCCGAACCGAAGCAGTTACTCTTGCAAAATTGAATCACTCCAACGTCGCAACGCTGCATAGCTTTTTTCGCCAGGGCGACGACTTTTTCATGGTGATGGAGTTCGTGCGGGGCAAGACCCTGGATGACTTGATAAGGGCGCAGGGGGCGATGCAGTGCGACCGGGCGATTGAGCTGTTTTGCATGGCGCTCGAGGGGATCGATCACGCGCACAAGATGGGAATAGTACACCGTGATATCAAACCGGCTAACATGATGTTGACCGAAACCGGCTCAATCAAGGTAATGGACTTTGGTATTGCCCGGGTGCTCGGAACCGACCGTCTTACGAGGGCCGGACACTTGATCGGCACGGTCGAATACATGTCACCCGAGCAGGTTCGCGGCGAGGAAACCGATGCTCGATCGGATATTTATTCGCTCGGTATTTTGCTTTACGAGATGCTGACTGGCCGGGTGCCGTTCAACAGCAACAGCGAGTACGAGTTGATGCGCTGTCAAATCGAGGATGCGCCTGCGCCGCCTCGCAGTCACGCACCGCATATTCCGCTGCCAGTCGAGCAGGCGATTATGCGTTCGCTGGCCAAGAAGCGCGAGGCCAGATATCAAAGCGCAAGCGAGTTTCGCGCGAGGTTGATCCAGCGGAATATTGGCGCGGTTACCAGGCCTCTCAATGATACGGCTTCGCGGGCCGGTGGCTTTGCGGCGCCCTCGACGCAGTCGGATCATGCGATGCGAACGGCTTCGCCGTCGGCCGATGTATTGAAAGCGACCCGTCTGGCAGGAGGCGATATCGCGCCGGCCGCAACTGGCGGCGAGATCAAGGCGACTCGGCTCGCTCAACCGGATGCGACGATTCCACACTCGCAGGTTGCACCAGGTCATTACGCGGAGCCTTCGGCAGCATATGTCCCACCGGGACAGGCTTCGTTCCTGAGCAATCTCAACTGGAAGCATTTTGCAGGAGCGGGCGCAGTAGCCTTAGTGTTGATCGTCGCGGTTATTGCCGGCACATTTGCCCTCATGGGAGGCGCAAAGTCCGAAGCTGTTCAGCCGGCAACGACGCTTTCGCCAACCCCGGCAGCACAGGCTCCCGCTCCCGCGGCTTCAAGCGAACCCGCACCGGCGCAGAGCACCCAGCCGCTGCCGACCCAGCCGGCTCAGGTTGTTTCCGGCAATGCGACGCCGCCGGTTTCGGGCTCAACGTCCGGTCGTACTCGAACCCCGGGTACAAAGGCGGCTGATACACCGTCGGGGTCAGAGCAGCCGCCGCCTGCGCAGCCACCTCCACAGACACAGCCTGCAGCTCCGGCGCCTAGGGAAGAGCGGGTTGTCGCTACGAAGCCTGAACCCGAAAAGAAAGAGCCCGAGAAGAAGCCTGAAGAGAAGAAGCGCAGCATCTTCGGAAAGTTAAAGGATGCGATTACCGGGACCAAGAAGGAAGAGAAGAAGAAGCCTTAGTGCCGCCTCGTTCTTCAGGGTTTTTGGTGCTTGATGGAGGCAATCTTATTACTTTCGGTGTCGTGTCGAAGTATTCCGGGACCACCACCGGGCTCCTGTCCGCGATTTCAGCAATGAGGGCCTCGAGCTTTTCTTGTGTTAGCTTCTCGGTAATCTGCTGCCGCACCGTCTGATCTGTGGCTGGAGGCGCCGCCCTGCGTCGCTCTTCGACCTTGATAATGTGGAAGCCGAACTGCGTCTCAATAACGTCACTGACCTCGCCGGGCTTGAGTGAAAACGCCGCATCCTCAAACTCAACGACCATTTTGCCGCGCCCAAAGAAATCGTAGCCACCGCCGTTGTCCCGCGAGCCTGGGTCGTCGGAGTTTTCCTTCGCGAGCTTGGCGAAGTCTTCACCTTTCCGAACCCGATCCAAAAGCAATTGAGACTTCTTGCGCGCCTCTTCTTTGCTGAGTACCGGCTTTTTGGCTTTAGCGTCGTCGGCGGGTTCTTCGTCGGGTTGAGTGCTGACCAGAATGTGACGAACGCGGACTTCATCGAAATCGGCCAGATGATCCTCATAGTACTCATTAACTTCAGCGACAGTGACACGCTCACTCGCTGTTTTTTGGAGATCAGTCAGATAAGCGCCTGCCAAGACCTGGCTTCGGCTGACGATAATCTGCAATCGGGTGGGGTCTTCGCGGTCCAGCCCCGCTCTGAGCGCACGCTCGGCAATTACTTTGAATTCGCCAAACTGTTTCTTTAGTTTAATCCGCCCTGGCCCCTGTGCTTGCTTCGCGGCGAAAGCATTGATCTGGATGAAGTCGTCGAAAGCCTTCGGATGACTCGCATAAAAGGCATCGATTGACCTATCAGGAACCTGCGCATCGGGATTCTTTTTTCTGTAAGCATCGTTCAGGGCTTTGTCCACCTCAAAGGAGAGCAGCGGTATCAGACGGACTTGCTCAGCGTAGTTGCTTTCTTCTGCGATTCGAGCGAGAGCCAAAAGCTTCTTGATCTCGGAAACGAACTTTTTCCTTTCTAGTGGATCCGCCGCGATCTGTTGCTGTTTCTCAATCGAGACCAGCTCCTGAAAGATGATTCGCATGTCATGAGCGCTGAGCCTGACCGGTGGTGACTTTAAGATCTGACTTTGTTCGATCTTGGATTTTGTTGCCGGCGAACGCCTCGCCCCGGGTGAAGGTTTGGGATTCTTAGTTGGCCTGCGATTATCACGCTGAATGGCGTCGCCAGTTGAGAACAACAAGAAAATGACTGCCAGAAATACGACTTTCATCGGTTGATTCTCCGTATGACATCGACCCTGGTGGGACGAATTGGAAACCTTCAGTGCTCAGCCCTCAACCAGATCGACGAAATGGCGAGATTAGTAATAAGCCTCTCCGGTTGTCAAACATGGAGCCTCGATTTGACGGATCAAATCCCAAACGATAATGTGAAAATCGCTTGATAAGAGGCGTATCAGGAACCTTCAACTTATCATCGATATGCATTTTACGAAGGAGACTCTATGAACCCCCTCACCCGCAGGAGCCTCGCCGCCCTGCTGCTACTGGCGCTTGTCACTATTTCATCTCAAATGGTCCGAGCGCAAAGCGAGATCGACATACCATATCAAAAGTTTGTTTTGAAGAACGGCTTGACTCTCATCGTTCACGAAGATCACAAGGCGCCTATTGTCGCGGTCAACATTTGGTATCACGTTGGATCAAAGAACGAGAAACCCGGACGCACCGGCTTCGCTCACCTATTCGAACATCTGATGTTCAACGGAAGCGAGAACTTCAACAAAGATTACTTCGAGCCTTTTGAGCGGATCGGCACTACCGATCAAAACGGCACTACCAACGAAGACCGCACAAATTATTTCGAGAATATTCCGTCGTCAGCCCTCGATGTCGCTCTATGGATGGAGTCCGATCGGATGGGTCATCTGCTCGGCGCGATCGACAAGGCGAAACTCGACGAACAACGCGGCGTTGTGCAAAACGAAAAACGTCAGGGCGAAAACGAGCCTTACGGGAAAGTGTTTTCTGTCGCCACGCCGAATCTGTTTCCGGCAAGTCATCCTTACTCCTGGGAAGTAATCGGTTCGATGGAGGACCTCAACGCCGCCAGCCTCGAAGACGTGCGCGAGTGGTTCAAAGCTTACTACGGCGCGGCGAACGCGATCATCGTCATCGCCGGGGACGTAGACCCAAAGACAGCTAAAGAAAAGGTCGAGAAGTATTTCGGTGATATTCCTTCCGGTCCGCCGGTCACAAAGCACAATGTGTGGATTGCCAAACGAACCGGCGAGCATCGCCAGCAGATGGAAGACCGGGTACCCCAGGCGCGCATATACAAGTTCTGGAACGTACCGCAATGGGGTTCCCCGGAGGCCGATTACTTAAATCTGATTGCAGAGGTGCTTTCGTCCGGCAAGTCCTCGCGTCTGTACAAACGGTTGGTGTACGACGATCAGATCGCTACCGATGTACAAGCGTCGACATATCTGTCGGAGATCGCCGGAGTGTTCATCATCCAGGCATCGGCGCGTCCCGGCGAGCCATTGACAAAGGTCGAGAAGGCTATCAACGAGGAAATGACCAGACTCCTCGCCGAGGGTCCTACTGCTGCCGAGCTTCAACAGGTCAAGATCCAGCATCGCGCCCGCTTTATTCGCGGGATCGAGCGCATCGGCGGATTCGGCGGCAAATCCGATGTGCTTGCGATGAACCAGGTTTATGCCGGGAATCCCGATTACTACAAGACAACGCTAAAACGTGTTGCCGACGCGACAGCCGCCGAGTTAAAGACTGCGGCGAACCGCTGGCTCTCGGACGGTGTTTACGCGCTGGAGGTTCATCCTTTCCCGGAGTACTCGACCATACAGACCAACGTCGATCGAAAGAAACTGCCGGACGCAGGGCCGCCACCCGAGGCGAAGTTTCCTGATCTTCAACGGGCGACGCTTGCGAATGGTTTGAAGATAGTGCTGGCCGAGCGTCACTCGATCCCGCA
>DASRIZ010000419.1:0-5507 GCA_035649735.1 Blastocatellia bacterium
AGAGAGAATGTCCAAACTCCCGTGACACCACCATCAATCTCGCTGAGCAGGCTCCGATTTATCGCAGAAGCTAGCGATGAGCTTTATCAGGCTGCGCGGCTCAACCGGTTTTGTCATATGCAAATGATAGCCGGCAGAAAGAGCATGCTCACAGTCTTGAGCTGTCGCATATCCGGTTAACGCGATTGCCGGGATCTGGCCGCCGTCTTCCGCTCGTTTTAATCGCACCTGTCTGATCAAATCGTATCCGTCCTGACCGGGCATTCCGATATCGGATACGAGTATATCGGGTCTCCAGTCGGACATGGTTTCGAGCGCTTCAATAACTGACCCGGCCGATCTTACCTCGGCCCCGCGTAGCGCCAGGAACGCCGCAAGGACTTCTCGCGAATCCATATCATCATCGACGATCAACACCCTGAGACCGGCAAGTGGCGCGGCCTGATCGTCGGGGCGACCGCGATCATCGACTCCCCCGGGCCCGGCGCGCCGTTCGATTGTAGCCGCTTCAAATGGAAGCATAACCGTCAACACACCTTGCTTCTTATCTGCGCTGTTCACAAGGACGCACAATTGCCGTCCCAAGGCCTCCGTAAGGCAGAATGGCAATGATTGCTATACCGGTTTGGGGGCCACACCGGCGATACACCGGCGTGCAAGAAGGCCATCGATAAGCCCAAGCTTCGCTGCGCCAAATATGTTCCCGCGATTGCGGTTACCCTTATTTGGGGCTGCGTGATGCGACTCTATCACAAGAGTGAAGACATGGGAATAATAGAGTTTGAGGACTGATTTTGAGAATATGAACGGCGGGGCGTCGAATCTGCCAATGCGTTGGGAAGAATGATGACGAACAGGCAAAGTGAAACTCCGGGCCGGCTAATTTTGCCCACCCGGAGTTCCGGTTGTAAAAATACGCGTTTAGCGTGCGGCTCTTTCGTGTCCAATCAACGTGCGTCTGATCTTTCCGTCCTTTCTATGTCACCACGCGCCGTCCAGTCAGCAACTGGAAGACAAGTACAACCAGGGCTATCAGGAGAAGCAGGTGGATGAAGCCACCCAACGTATAGCTGCTTACCATTCCCAATAACCACAGGATCAAAAGTATGACGAAGAGTGTCCAAAGCATTGGTAGTTCCTCCTTTAGCTTTCTTAAGTTGAGAACAACAATCACATTTCTGCGTGCCATCCTGAACCGGCTCGTGTTCGAACAAGTTGCCTCGCCGGTCGCTCGGCTAAACTGTGACCCAACGCTCGCACCGTTAGTTCAAGAACGGCGCTTCCGAGTGCAACTCCTAGGAGTGTCGTGAATAGTCCTAAGACAAACATCAACAGCATGGCTCTCCTCCTTGCCACTCACGTCGTCGAGTCACCCGTTCCCCGGTTAATCGCCGGGGTGTTCTCGGACCGCCGGAGCGCTCGCGCGAATCGTGAATTCGGATCCGCTCGGCAAGTCGAGATCGTCACGGCCCTGAACAAACACGGAGCCTGCTCCGGTGCCGGCTCCAACCGCAGCGCCAATAGCCGCGCCCTTACCGCCACCGGCAATCGCGCCGATCAGCGCACCGACTGCGGCGCCGATGCCTGTTCGTGTAGCGGTTCGCGTCGTCTGACTATTTTCTTCGCCGACGTTACCTTCGGCATCAACGCGAACGTCCTCGCCGTTGGGAGTGCGGATGCTTTCGATGTACCCATCGAAGCTCCGCACAGCCCCGTTACGTAAGCGAATACGCTCGAAATTCATTGCCAATTCGGCACGCCCCGAGACCTTGCCGCCCCGATCAATGCGCCCCAGGTAGCCCTCAATCACCGCGCCGGCATATGGAGAAGGCGATTGGACGGTCATGGTAAACCGATCGCCTGCACGCGCTTGTCTGGTGCTTAAGGGGTTATCGAGAGTAGCAATGAGTTGTGTGTCGTTTTGAAGGGGCCGTCGTCTATTATTATCGTACCGCGCAACTTCGGATGCTTCGTTGTACAGATCCAATTGAGCCACATCCGCAGTTTTGTTGTAGTAGCTGATGACAGTCACCGGCTGACTCAGATTCTCAGCGTCAATGCGTCGGGTTACACGGAGCTGACGGCCGTACTCTAGCGACTCGAAAGTGACGCTGTAATCCCTACCACGCTCGCCCGACGAAGCGATCGTCAACTGATCGCCGCGAAGCGCGGCATTAACGCGAATGGTGCGCCCACCAGAAGTCGTCTCGACTCGGTCTCGGCCGTCTGCCTCGACCACCACCTGTTGAGCTCGCGTGGATGCGATGGTTACGTTGCGGCCGTTGCGGTCAATCGCGATCATCTCTGGAGCTTCGAGACGCCGAGTGAGCATCTCGCGGAGTCTCTGTTGCTCCTCAGGTGAAACCCCTCGGGTAGCGATTCTTGCGGCACGGCCCACTCTGTCGCTGCGCGCAGGATCAATGCGATAGGTTCCGGTTAGACGGCTTGCAGCCATCCCGCCACCTGCCCACCTATCCCTGGTGTCTCGATTCTGCCAATCCCTGGTGTCACGATTCTGCAACGTATCTCGGTTGTCAGTGATGTTTCCCGGCCGGGAGTCCCAACGCCAGGCAACACTGTAGTAACGCGCAAGATTGTCGAGATCCGAGCGGAGCGCGGACCAGTCTTGCTCCGCCGGTGAAGCCATCCGATGACGTCCCATAAAGCGATCGATTGACGCAGCTTGTGTCATCACGGCGTTGACATCGCTGGCTACATCTCGTCTTTGATTAAAGCGATCCCGCAAATCTCTGGTCGCGACCTCGAAGTTGCGGACGAAGTCATTGATATTGTCTTCCTGTCTCGTACCGTCAATTCGACTCTGATCAAGCGCAGAGAACAGGCTCCGACGAAACTGCGCCGAACGCGTCTCGATGCGCCGGAGCAGCTGATTGACTTCTTCTTGTTCACTCGAGCGATACGGGCGCTGTTGCGCTGACGTACTTATACCGACAGCCGATATGATTAGCGCTGCCGCAAGTACCGCCGACAAGAATCTTTTTGCTGTATACATTACTGGTTACCTCCACGGCGTCAGTCGCTTCGCTTGGTTTAGTGTTTCCTACGCTAAATCGGCCGCTGGCAACAAATTCAAAGCGTAGGAAACTAGATCGACGACGCGCTCATCGCTCGATAGTGCAAGAGAGGTGCCGCGAAAAACAGCGTACTTCGTGTCTCGCTTTATTACATCTCGTACCGTTAGTGAGCATTCCAGGGTCGTGACGAGCCGATAGTGGTTCACCCCAGACGAATGCGTTGGAATTTGCACGGCCCCCCTTGATTACTGGGTCGCGACGAAGCTCTGCTGAACGTTTGGAATGTTCGTCTGAACTGGCATCAATCTTGCCGGGGAGCTTGAAGCCTCGCGATGAGTCGAACACTAATGATCAACGAGGTCGGACTTCGGAGGTGTCAGGGGAAACAATGAAAGAATTTTGCACGATCCCAACTATTTCGCGAACGGAGCTGGTTGAGCGATTGGATACTGGGTGTAACTTTGTTCTCGTTGAGATATTGGCTACAACCGCATACGATCAGGCGCGCTTGCCCGGCGCCATCAACATGCCCGTCGGTCAGATGGCGGAACTGGCGGCGGCGCTTCTGCCGGACAAGACGATCGAGATTGTTGTCTATGGCGCGGGGCCGAGATGCACGCAGGCTAAGACCGCTGCACGGGAGCTCACAGAACTCGGTTATACGAATATTCGCGACTATGTTGGTGGCAAACAGGACTGGTTCGAGGCCGGCCTCAGGATCGAAGTGATCAACCACAGCAAGGATCCGAGAAAGTTCGCGGCATGAGATAACCGCTACGCGGCCCGCGGGTATCGCCGACAAAGCCCTGCTATCGATAGGCCCCCGCTACGCGGTTATCCTCATGCTTCTGCTGAATCCTTCCCAACACACTATGACCGCACTACCATGCAGTAGCGTGTCTTGTTTGACCTTGCGAGCGAGTGCTAACATCGAGCGGTCCTGAATGACGGGAGTACCGCACGTGATCCGCGCATGAGCAACGTTCACCCTCCAACTTATGAGGAGTTCCTTCGCCTTGCGAGTCAGGGGACCGTTATACCAGTAGTCAAACGGGTGATGGCCGACCTGCTAACACCGGTTGCTGCCTATCTGAAGATGGAGCGACTCAGTTCGTATGCGTTTCTGCTTGAATCCGTGGAAGGAGGCGAGAAGGTTGCGCGTTACTCCTTTCTGGGATTCGATCCGGAAATTGTTGTCCGAAGCCGCGCCGGCAAGATCACGATAAAAAGAGGAATGTCCGAGGAAGCGTCGGACGAACCAATGCTTGGAGTGCTTCGGCGGCTATCCGGACAGCATATTCCTGTCAGGTTTGCGGAGCTTCCACCTTTTGTGAGCGGGGCAGTGGGTTATCTGAGCTACGACGCGGTGCGATGGTTCGAGAAGATTCCTGACTCTCACGCCGATGACATTGGAATCGACGATGCGGTAATGATGTTCTTCTCGCGATTGCTGGTCTTTGATCACGTACGACACCAGATTCATGTGATAGCCAATGTCTTCACCGGCGGTAAGACCGACGGTCTCGAGGGTGAGTATCGAGTGGCGATCGATGACATCGAGGCGATGGAGGCCCGCCTTGAAGACCCGATCGAGCCGCTGCCACGGCGACCGACTTCTGAAAAGCCGCGAGTGCGCTCTAATATGACCAAGCAGCGGTATGAACAAGCGGTAACGGCCGCAAAGGAGTACATCGCTGCAGGGGACATTTTTCAGGCGGTGCTATCGCAGAGATTCGAAGTCGGGTTGAGTGCCCATCCGTTTGAAGTGTACCGAGCGCTGCGAGTCGTCAATCCTTCTCCGTACATGTTCTTTTTGAAGATCGGCGACCAATCGATCATCGGGGCATCACCCGAGATGCTCGTACGCGCGACCGGCAGGCGAATCGAGTATCGGCCGATCGCCGGAACAAGGCCGCGAGGTGATACGGAAACTGAGGACCTGCTGCTTGGTGAGGAGATGCGCGCGGACGAAAAGGAAGTTGCCGAGCATGTGATGCTGGTTGACCTGGGTCGCAACGACCTGGGTCGAGTAGCGGATTACGGCTCGGTTGAGGTTACCGATTTAATGATCATCGAACGGTATTCTCACGTGATGCATTTAGTCTCGGCGATCAAAGCCAGATTGAAACCAGGGATGGATCGCTTTGACGCGTTAGCTGCATGTTTCCCGGCAGGAACCGTTAGCGGGGCGCCAAAGATCAGGGCGATGGAGATCATCGACGAATTGGAGCCGACACGACGCGGGGTCTATGCGGGAGCGGTGATGTACCTGGATTATTCGGGAAACCTGGACTCGTGTATAGCGATTAGGACGATTTTGACTAAGGATGGAATAGCCTACTTTCAGGCAGGCGCTGGTATTGTCGCGGACTCTGTTCCCGAGAGCGAGTACGTCGAGACGGTCAACAAGGCTCGTGCGATGCTTCAGGCTATCGAGATGGCGGAGAAGCAGTAAACTGATGCAGCTAAGTC
>DASRIZ010000420.1:0-6666 GCA_035649735.1 Blastocatellia bacterium
TTGAAGTACCACTCGGCTGAAGCCGGTGGTGTCTGGACCTGTTCGTAACTGAAAATATAAGAAAACTCGGCTAAAGCCGCTGGTGTCTGGATCACTCACTCTGTCGCGGAGCGCTAAGCATTGACGCTCCATCGCGTCTGTTGTTCTAATAGGTCCTTCGATTCCCCGACCCTAACTCCTCAGGAGGCACCAATGACTGCTCAAAACCCGAGCCCGCAATCGTCCGCCGCCAGCCTTATCGCGAAACAGAATGAGTACATCTGGCCCTGCGCGGCGACCTATTACGAACATCCGCTGGCGCTCGATCGCGGCGAAGGGATGCACGTGTGGGACACCGAAGGTAACCGCTATCTGGACTGTTTTGGCGGTGTGCTTACAACCAGCGTCGGGCACGCCCGGCCGGAAGTCGTAAAAGCCGTAAGCGAGCAGATCGGTAAGATCGCACACACCTCGACTCTTTACATAAACCAGCCGCAAGCCGATCTGGCCGAGAAAGTCGCAAGCATCACGCCCGGGAATCTTAAGAAGAGTTATTTCACAAACAGCGGGACTGAGGCCGATGAGACTGCAATGGTTCTTTCGCGGATCTACACCGGCCGCACCGAGATAATCGCCTTGCGTCACGGTTATCATGGGCGCTCGGTCACAAACATGACAGCAAGCGGACACGCGCCGTGGAAGCACGGGCCGTCAATCGTGCCCGGGATCGTTCACGCTCACGCGCCTTACTGCTATCGTTGCCCGTTTAATCTCAAACCCGAATCGTGCGCAATGGAATGCGCGCGGGACGTCGAAGAACTCATTCAAACCTCAACCACCGGGCAGATCGCTGCATTCATCGCCGAACCCATCATGGGAGTCGGCGGGTTTATCACTCCTCCGAAGGAGTACTTCAAGGTGGTAACCGATATTATCCGGCGCTACGGCGGAATCTTTATTTGCGATGAAGTTCAAACCGGCTGGGGACGAACGGGGGATCACTGGTGCGGGATCGAGCATTGGGAAGTTGAGCCGGAAGTCATGACATTTGCGAAAGGCATGGCCAACGGCGCGCCTATCGGGTGCACGACCGCGATTCCCGATGTTGCGGACAAGTATCCCGGGCTTACCTTCTCTACGTTTGGCGGAAACCCGGTGACCTCGGCGGCGGCGCTTGCGACGATCCGGGTCATCGAAGAGAACGAGCTGCCGAAGAACGCTCGAGTGGTTGGCGATTATCTGCGTTCAAAGCTCGAGGAGCTGAAAGACAAGTACTCGGTAATCGGCGACGTTCGAGGGATGGGCCTGATGCAGGCGATCGAGTGCGTGAAGGATCGCGCGACAAAAGAACCCGATCCGCAATCGGTGCTGCGGGTGTTTGAAGAGACGCGGCGGCGCGGCGTGTTAATCGGAAAGGG
The DNA here is from genome assembly GCA_035649735.1 of Blastocatellia bacterium. GTDB lineage: Bacteria > Acidobacteriota > Blastocatellia > UBA7656 > UBA7656 > Onstottus_A. The sequence continues at coordinate 1,398 of DASRIZ010000420.1, forward strand.
CGGGTTGTACGGTAACGTGATCCGAATCGGCCCGCCGCTGGTCGCGACGAAGCCGGACATTGATCAACTGATCTCGGCTCTTGATGGAGCGTTCTCGAGTCTGACTTAGGATTAACACCCAACTTCAGTTGGGCATCGCTTGGGATCGGGCGAGCGGAGTGAACACCCCACTGGAGTGAGGTGTTAATGATGAACTCCGGATTGGATTAATTGGCGAGCGACGCACACATCTCCCTCAAGTGAGGGTCGAGCTTCCGCGCGGACCGAGGCTTCACTTCTTCCGAACCGCGCAGACTAGACAGTCCACGCTACATCTTTTTCGAGTTGGCAAGAAATCCGCACCGGACCCAGGGCAACGAATGCGCGATGCTCAACGGCAGAATTACTCCGCTTTCTTAAGTGTTGCGCTTTTTTTCCTCCTCGCATTTTCCGGCGCAGGGCACGCCGAGCGCTTACCCATTAAGACATACACTTCCGCTGACGGACTCGGCAGCAATGCCGTAAGCTTTGTCATGCGCGACTCACGCGGGTTCTTGTGGTTTTGCACACGCGATGGTCTGAGTCGTTTTGACGGCTCGCGCTTCGTCACCTATCAAGTCGGCGATACGAACGCACCTCCCGGCATTGAAAATATCCTCGAAACTCGCGACGGTATTTATTGGATTACCACGACTGGCGGTCTCTACCGCTTTGACCCAAACGCTCCCATCACTGGTGGAATCCCGGACACAGGCCGGCCGAAGCTGAACGCCAGGTGGATGACCGACCGGCGCGGCTTTCTCTACGAAGACCGCAGGGGCAACGTGTGGTCCGGAGGCGCCGCGCTTTATCGGATGACGGAGAAAGACCAAAAAGTCTCTTTCGAGCGCGTCGAGTTGAATTTGCCCGCAAATCCGCACGGTACGTTCGGCCTTCATGACCTTTGCGAAGGGCAGGACGGCAGCCTGTGGCTCGTGACCACCTGGGGGCTTGTACGACTCCTGCCCGACGGACGAAGAGTGTTTTACAACCACGAGGCATCACGCACTGATTTGCTGACGTCGGCTCTTGAAGACCGCGACGGCAGAATCTGGGTTACGCGCGGATCGGGAGTTTATGTCATCAAGCCGGAATCGCGCGATCAGCTGGCGCGACTTGGTCCTTTGACTGTTCGCAAGTTGGATGTCTTAGCTCGGATACGACCGCGCGATGAGAATCCAGTGCTCCTGCCTGAAACCCCCGGGGAGATCATTAAGTTCGCGGATCCCAATCGGCGCATCCACGATAAGTTCCTGTACCAGACAAGTGACGGCCACATATGGATTTCCGCGGGTAACGGTGTGGTTGAGTACGATGGGCGCTCGTTTCTTACACACACTTCCGAGCGAGGGTTGCTCGACGGCCAGGGACGCATGGTTGAAGATACGCGCGGCAATCTGTGGCTGGGCTTGACGACCGGTCTGTCTCGGCTCGATCGACGCGGTCTAACCACTTACGACCTCTCCGACGGGCTGAAGTCTCCTACCATTGTTAACATAAGTGAAAGCCGCGACGGCAAACTATATGCGGCGAGCGACAATTTCTTCTTGAGCCAGTTCGACGGAAAGGGGTTTCAGACTATTCGTCCACAATTGCCGCCGGACGCAAGGCGTTTGTGGAATTCAAAGATAGCCTTCCAGGATCACGCCGGCGAGTGGTGGCTTCTGACAAATGAAAAGTTGTACCGCTTTGCTGCTCCGCGGGACTTCGGCGCCCTGGCAAGGCAGCGCCCGCTTGCCACTTATTCATCGCGAGATGGTTTGAAGGGCGATCATCTGTTTCATATCTTTGAGGACTCGAGAGGGGATTTGTGGATTAGCGTTCGTAGCGGTAACCCGGAAGAACGGGGCTTATCAAAATGGAATCGCGCGACGGCAAAGTTTTACACCTTCTCGGCTGCCGACGACTTTCCCTCTGATAAGTCGCCTTCCTCGTTTACCGAGGACCGTAGCGGTGCAATTTGGATTGGTTTTTATGAGGGCGGGCTGGCGCGTTACACCGGAGGACGCTTCACCGACTTCACAACTGCGAACGGTTTGCCGGACGGGCTCATCACCGCGTTGCACCTGGACCAGGCAGGGAGATTGTGGGTGGCGTCCGCTTTGGGCGGGTTGAGCCGCATTGATGACCCTGGCGCAAGCCGCCTTAGCTTTATCAATTTCAGCACTGACAACGGATTAGCGAGCAACAACGTCCGCTCGGTCACCGAAGATCTGTACGGCAACATTTACGCAGGTACGGCGCGCGGAATTGATAGGCTCTCGCCGGGGACTACCGGCATCAGGCATTATTCGGTCAAGGACGGATTGGCCGGTGATTTTGTCAACGTCTCCTTTCGTGACCGGAGCGGCGCTTTGTGGTTCGGCACTCCGAACGGTTTATCGCGCCTCATTCCTGAAGTCGAGCACAACACGACCGCGCCGACGGTGAGGCTGGGCGGGCTTCGCATAGCTGGCGAGAGCCGTTCCGTTCCCGAACTCGGAGGCGCAGAAATCGCCGGCCTCGACCTGGAACCCACCCAGAACAATTTGCAGATTGAGTTTTTCGCCATCGACTTCAATGCGGGCGAGGGTTTGCACTACCAATACATGCTTGAAGGGGCGGATAACGATTGGAGCCCGCCGACTGAACAGCGCACAGTCAATTATCCGAATCTTCCGCCTGGCGCTTATCGATTTATCGTGCGAGCCGTAAGCGCGGACGGCATGCTGAGCGCATCGCCAGCCACCGTCTCATTCAGAATCCTCCGACCTATCTGGCAGCGCTGGTGGTTTCTTCTACTCGGGATCGTCGGGCTAGCCACAATGATCGTTCTGTTCGAGCGATACCGCGCAGGAAAAGTAAGGGTCCTTAAAGAAAGCGAGGACCGTTTTCGCACACTTGCTCAGACTGCTTCAGATGCGATTATAACCATCGACGAAAAGAGCGTAATCATCTTTGCAAACCCGGCAGCCGAACAGGTCTTCGGGCACACGGTGGACGAGATGCTTGGCCGCGACCTCACCATGCTGATGCCCGAATACCTTCGTCACCTGCACAAAGCAGGTCTGTCGCGATACGCCGAATCCAATATCCGGCATATAGCCTGGGAAGCAGTCGAGTTGCCGGGGCTTCACAAGGATGGCCGCGAGATTCCGCTTGAGCTCTCGTTCGGTGAGTTCATGAGAAACGGCAAACGGTTTTTTACAGGCGTCGCCCGGGATATAACGGAGCGCAAACGCGCGGAAGAAGCATTACGGAAGAGCCGCGAAGAGCGAATTGTCGAGCTCGAGCACGTGCGCAGGCGAATAGCCACCGACCTGCACGACGACATCGGGTCCAGCCTCTCGCAGATTTTTCTGTTGAGCGAGGTTGCGCGCCAGCGAATCGGACGAGATGACAATTCGGTCGAGGAGCCGCTGTCGATGATCGCAAACGCTTCGCACGAGCTAGTCGGATCGATGAGCGACATCGTCTGGGCCATCAACCCGCACAAGGACCAGCTCAGCGATCTCGTGCAGCGCATGCGCAGATTTGCGAGCGAGTTGCTCGAGGCTCGCAATATCGAGTTCACATTTCGCGCGCCCGATCCGGAAGAGAATGTTCGTCTCGACGCCAGCATCCGCCGCGAGGTCTTCCTGGTGTTCAAAGAAGCCGTCAACAACCTGGTCAGGCATTCTGGTTGTCGAACCGCGGACATCGAATTCCGGGCATCGGACGACTCTTTGACGCTCAGGCTAAGCGACGACGGCCAGGGCTTTGACGTAACGCAAGAGAGCGAAGGACACGGACTGGTCAGCATGCGTGAGCGTGCAACAGCCATTGGCGGCACGTTTTACGTGAGCTCGTCCCAGGGACAGGGCACAACCGTTACGTTGGCGGTTCCGCTCGACCAGCCGGCGTCAAACTCTCAGGTGACACCTACCTGATTAGGTGGGGACTAGCAGGATGGACCGGCATAGACTGTGCTCATCGGGACTATGTTGGTCTACGGAAGATCGGGGTTGGGGAGTCAGGAGCGGATCATGTCTGAATTGGATCGTCTGGGTTCGACATCAAAATCGGGATCAGCAGGCGCTCACTCAGATGTGATAAAGGTGGCTCTGATCGAGGACCGCCGCGAAATCCGTGATGCTCTGGCGGCAATAATCGAAGGCACCGAGGGGTTTCGCTGCACGGGCAGCTTTCGAACGATGGAACAGGCGCTTTCCGAAATCGGCCGCGATCTCCCGGATGTGGTGCTGTCGGATATCGGTCTGCCTGGAATGAGTGGCATCGAAGGCGTAGGCATTTTAAAAGAGCGTTATCCGGCTATGTTGCTGTTAATACTGTCGGTTTACGAAGATGATGAGCGGATCTTCGACGCGCTCTGCGCGGGGGCGTGCGGGTACCTGTTAAAGAGAACGTCGCCGGCGCGGTTGCTCGAGAGCCTCAAAGAAGCTGTCCAGGGGGGTTCGCCGATGTCGCCCGAAGTCGCCCGTCGAGTGGTTGCGCTGTTTCGAGACTTTCGCCCGCCCGAGAAAGCTGATTATCAGCTTACGCCGCACGAAACACGATTGTTGAAACTGCTTGTGGAAGGACACACCTACAAGACCGCAGCTTCGGAGTTGGGCGTGAGCATCAACACGATCGCGTTCCATATGAAGAATGTCTATGAGAAGCTGCAGGTTCATTCCAAATCCGAAGCAGTAGCGAAAGCGCTGCTCAATCGGCTTATCTAAGCGCCCGATTCTCGGATAGTTCCCAACCCAGAGGTTTGGGATATCACGCCACCCTACATGCGGAAAAGCCGGGTGACTCACCCGTAATTCCCCAACCGGCAGGTTGGGGATACTTCACGCCAGCCTACATCGAAACAGCCTGCGGTTCGCCCCGCTGCATGAGAGGTCTGCAGGCGGTCCACGTCCCCACGATTCCCTAAGTAGCATTGACTGCAAATGCCTACCTGACCAGGTGGGGACACCAGCCGTGCCTTTCGAGTATTCCTTTACGCGTGACATTGATGACATTCGAAAAGGTCATGAAGGTTCTTGAGAAAAGGAGAGACAGCAATGACAAAGTTACAAAGAATCAGCGGATGGAAGATGCGCCTCGTCCTCGGCGTTGCCGTTTGCGCGGCGATGATGGTTGGAACCTCTGTACGACCGGGGCTCATCCCTGCCTCAACATCCAAAGCAGCACCTTCCTCGACAGACATAGGCAAGGTCAAAGCCGGCGGTGCATTCACCGCGGATTTCGCGCTGCCTGCCAATACACCTCCAAATATTGTGGC
>DASRIZ010000421.1:2500-9594 GCA_035649735.1 Blastocatellia bacterium
TTGACGTCGCTCTTCAACTTGACCATCTTTTCGAGGTAAGTTGACAGCCGCTGGAGGATCACATCGAGAATACCGCCGGTTTCACCAGCCGCTACCATGTTTGTGTAAAGCGGCTCAAAAACCCGCGGATGTTTCGCCATCGCGTCCGCCAGCGTCATACCGGCTTCTACATCGGCGCGTGTCTGGAAGATCACCTTCTGAAAGAATTTGTTGTCCTGTTGCTGAGCGAGAATCTCAAGGCACTGGACCAGCGGAAGCCCGGCATCCAACATCACCGAGAATTGGCGTGTAAATAGCGCCAGATCTTTGTGCTTCACCTTTTCCCGGCCCAGCTTTGGCAGGCTAATCTCGCGTCCCTTTTCTCGCGCGTTGGTGAGAATGACCTGCTCTCGCCGCAGCATGGCTTCAAGCGATGCACGGTCGGCAGCCACTCGCTCCCCGACAACAATCTCGTTTACGCGATTGCGGCCTTTAAAAACATAAGTCGGCATCTCTGTCTCCAATCTTCCAGTCTGTAGCTTCCAATTCTAGGGGCAAACGCATAACTTTCGTGATGCGAAGAGTCCAAAGTTATCTCCCAACCCTGCCCAGAGGCGCCTGAGGTTTGGCTCCCTGCGCCGGATAACCCGGCGGTCGTGGCGGCGCGGTCTGAAGCGCGGCAGCGCCCCGATTAATTAGATCCTGAAGCTCGTCGGCGTTGGATGAACGGGCGGTCGCCATTTCGAGCGTGATTTGTTTCTTGAAGTAAAGGCTGGCCAAAGACTGATTGAATGTTTGCATCCCGAATTTGTCCTGCCCCGTTTGCATCATCGAATAGACCTGATGAATCTTGTCTTCCCGGATCAAATTCCGAATAGCGGAATTCGGGACCAGGACTTCCATTGCCAGTGCCCTGCCCTGCCCGTTCGCTTTTGGTAAAAGGGCCTGAGTCACGATTCCCTCGAGAACCATCGAAAGCTGGGTTCTGATTTGCGCCTGCTGGCCTGACGGGAAGATGTCGATGATTCTGTTTATCGAAGACGCAGCCGAATTAGTGTGAAGCGTCGCGAAGGTTAAGTGGCCGGTCTCGGCAATCCTGAGCGCCGTTTCGGTCGTCTCCAGGTCTCGCATTTCACCGATCAGGACGATGTCCGGATCCTGACGCAAGGCGGCGCGCAATGCGTTCGCAAAGTTGTGAGTGTCGGCGTGAACCTCGCGTTGATTAACGATGCAGCCCTTGTGTCCATGAAGATACTCGATCGGATCCTCCACCGTAATAATATGCTCGTGCCGATCTCGATTTACCTTGTCGACCATCGCCGCCAGAGTCGTCGATTTGCCGGAACCAGTTGGTCCCGTAACAAGGATAAGACCGCGCGGCTTCTCGCAGAGCTTTTCTATGACAGTCGGCAATCCAAGCTCTTCAAATGATCTGATCTCGTAGGGAATCGAACGAAAAACAGCACCCACCGCGCCTCGCTGGTTAAAGATGTTGGCGCGGAAACGCGAGAGACCTTTTATACCAAAGGAGAAGTCCAGTTCGAGAGTCTCCTCGAATCGATGCTTTTGAGCGTCGGTCAATACCGAATACGCGAGCTGTTTGGTCTCAGCCGGCGTAAGCTCAGAGTATTCGAGAGGCCTCAGCACTCCGTGCACCCGCACCATCGGAGCCGAGTTGGTCGTAATGTGCAAATCAGACCCGCCGTTCTCGATCATTTTTCGAAGCAACTCGCTCAACGCAATCTCCGGCATGTTCCCTCCACTCCCTATTTCACAGTTTCTCTGACTACCTCTTCGAGACTGGTCATTCCCTGCCTTATTTTTTCCAGCCCACTGTGTCTGAGCGTTAGCATTCCGTCCTCAATAGCCTTCCGGCGAAGCTCAAGCCCAGACGCGCCGACCAGGATCAACTCGCGAAGCTCCTCAGTGATTTCCATAACTTCGTAAAGACCGACCCGGCCCTTGTACCCGGTGCCGTTGCAGTTGCTGCAACCGGCGCCCTTGAATGTCTTTATTTCCTTCACGTCGCTGGCCGGAAACCCCACATCGATAAGAGCCTCCTCCGGGCTTTTTACCTCGGTCTTGCATTCCTTGCAGATTCGGCGAACGAGCCGCTGCGCCTGGATCAGATTCACAGAAGTCGCAACGAGAAATGGTTCGATACCCATATTCATCAACCGGCTGATCGTCGAGGGTGCGTCGTTGGTGTGCAAAGTGGATAGCACCAGGTGCCCGGTTAACGCAGCTTTGACGCCGATTTCCGCTGTCTCAAAATCGCGAATTTCACCGACCAGGATAATGTTCGGGTCTTGACGAAGAAATGATCTGAGTGCGGCGGCAAAGTTCAAGCCGATCGATTCCTTCATTTGTACCTGATTGATCCCAGGCAAATTGAACTCAACCGGGTCCTCGGCGGTCATAATGTTGGTCTCTGGCGTATTAAGGCTTTGCAGCGCGGAGTAAAGAGTCGAGGTCTTTCCCGATCCCGTCGGCCCGGTCACCAACACCATCCCGTACGGCTTTGCAATGTTTCTCTTGAACTTCTCCAGGCTCTCGGGCTCAAACCCAAGCTGGGTCATGTCGAGCCGCAAGTTTTCCTTGTCCAACAACCGAAGCACCATCTTTTCCCCAAAGATGGTCGGCAATGTAGACACTCGGAAGTCGAGCTCGCGCGAGCGGTTTTCAAGCCGCACTCGAATTTTAATACGCCCGTCCTGAGGTAATCGCTTTTCCGCAATGTCGAGCCTTGCCATGATCTTGAGCCGGGACGTGAGCGCATCGCGCATCTTCATCGGCGGAGTCATTATGTTGTAAAGCACGCCGTCCATGCGGAACCGAACGCGAAATTCTTTTTCGTACGGCTCGATGTGAATATCCGATGCTCCGCGACGCAGCGCGTCAACCAGAATGACGTTGACCAGCTTTACGACTGGCGCGTCTTCGGACATCTTCTCGAGATTCTCGAGGTCGATCTCTTCTTCAAGATTCTCAACCTCGAGCTGATCTACGTCCTCGCCGAAATCGGGCAAGCTGGTGGTCTCTGCGACAAGGTCTTCCATGACCTTTGCGAGTTCCAACTCGCGCGAGCTGCCGTAATATTTTCTCACGGCTGCGTTCAACGCGGTTTCACTTACCACTACCGGTTCCACCGATAGGCCGGTCATGAACTTTATGTCGTCGACGGCAAAGACGTTCGTAGGATCGACCATTGCCAGCGTCAGCGTCGCTCCCACTCGTGAGAGCGGCAACACTGAATATCGTTCGGATGTTTCCTGAGGAACCAGGGCGACGGCTGCGGGATCTACTTCAAAGAGATCGAGGTTTACCGAGGGTACGCCGTACTGTCGGCTGAGCACCGCAGTCACTTCCTCATCCGATAGCATACAGAGCTTAACCAGCGTTGAGGCTAACCGCCCCCCGTTCACTCTCTGATAGTCGAGAGCTTCCTTGAGCTGTTGGGGAGTGATGAGGTTATCTTTGAGTAGCGATTCGCCCAGTTTCGCCGACATAGTCACTAGCACTTCTACTCCGCTCTTTCGATAAGCAATCAGCTACGAGGGGCTGAGCTAAACCGGTCGATCGATTCGCAATCAACCAGACCTCTGCCGAAAAGCAGCAGCAGGGCTTGCTCTGCGTTCTCAGGGACGGAAACCACCGGTCTGAGAGAACCTGGGGCGTCAAAATTAATCGTCTGTAGAAGGGGCAGGTTGCAGCGAAGTCCGGCGATCGGGTACCCGCTGCGGGAAGCTCTGAATTCACGAACGCTACCTTTTAACATCGGCCAAAATTGAAGTCAATAATAATCACCGGTTACCCGGGTTCCATTCCATCAGAATGACCGCGCGAGACAGCGGTTGGCGCTCTTATAAGACCCGACCCCATCGTATGTGTGATATCTTACAAATCGATCAGAGGAACCCTCGACCAACTGAAAGCCAATAGCAAATCCAAAAATTGTTCTTGACAGCCTACGACAGTTGTAGTAGAGTCGGCCTCACTTGTAGTAGATGATTTGTTTAGAAGGAAATCGTGACACGGAAGAAATCGATACGCCTGACGAGGTTCGAGCTCGAAATCATGGACGTGTTGTGGGAACTTGGCAGCGGGTCGGTACGCGAGATCCAGGAGCTGCTGCCCGAGAAACGCCGCCCGGCTTATACTACGGTTCAGACCATTGTTAGAAGGCTCGAAGAAAAAGACGCCGTCAGGCGGCTCAAGAAGATCGGCAACGCGTTCATCTTTGAACCTGTAGTCACCAGGAAATCTGCTCATCATAGATTGATAAACGAACTTCTGGAAGCATTCGGCGGATCCGCCCTTCCTCTGATGGCTCATCTAGCCGAAACCGGCAAGTTGAGCTTGGAGGATCTTAAGGAACTGGAAGGCCTGGTGGCTCAGAAGGCCGCTGATGACCGCTCCAAATCCGAACCAAGACAACTAGGTCTTCCCGAAAACCGTTCGCGCAAGTAATAGAACGCCGTAGAAAGGCATAACAAAGTATGACTATTCACCGGTGGCTGGCCGAGTGGTCAAGCTGGGGTTGGCCGTTGTTCGCTAACCATCTGTGGCAAGCAACAGTGATCTCGCTGATTGCACTTGCGGCCGCATGGTTGCTGAGAAACGGCCCGGGCCGTGTCCGCTACGCGGTCTGGCTTATCGCATCTGCGACGTTTATCCTGCCGTCGGCGCTGGCGGTCCAGCTAGCTCACGCGCTCGGAATCGATTTCTCTTTTCTCTTAGCTCTGAATGAAGGACCTAGTGACGGGGAAACTGTTTTTTTTCAACTCACCGCACCTATTCTTCAAATCAATGATTATCGGGGTGCTGCCAACAGTGCGGCACGCCACAATGAACTTTTTTGCGCACTTACAGTCGTTTGGTTAACCGGATCTGTCGTGTTGCTGGCAATGTGGTTTCGCCGGCGTTTGAGGTTCCGGCGCGTGCTCCGCGCGACCGCCTTGGCTGATCCTTCACGAGAGCTTCTGGCTCTCGAGCGGGTCAGATCGTGGATGGGTATCAAGCGTGATGTACGCCTGTCGATTCTTCCGGGAACGGTCGAGCCCGGGGTCTGGGGTGTTTGGAGGCCTCGCGTGTTCCTCCCGCAAAGCATGGCCAACGAGCTTGATGATGCTGAGCTTGAGGCGGTGATAATGCACGAGATGATTCACATCGCTCGTTGGGACAATCTGATCGCAAACCTTCATCGGGTCCTCTGTTGTGTCATCTGGTTTCATCCGTTTATTTGGTTTCTGGATCGTTCTCTCCTCGCTGAGCGCGAGCGCGCTTGCGACGACGAGGTAATCCGGCTAGGCGGGAAAGCAGACGTCTATGCCTCGAGTCTTTTGAAAGTCTTACGATTTTGCCTTGGGTGGAACGTAGCCGGTGCGTCGAATGCGACCGGCTCAAATCTTGGAAGGAGGATTGAGCGAATCATGTCCACAACTGTTCAAGTCAAACTCTCGGTGTGGCATCGCGTGGCTATTGGTTCAACCGCCGCTCTCGTAGTAATCCTATCAATTGGCGCCGGTCTCCTGACCAGCGAAGGGGTTGTTGCGCAAAGCGCAAAACCGCGGCAGAACGCCAGCAGCGACATCCCGGGCGGGGTTCCGGGAGGAGTTCCTGGTGGACTTCCAGGAGGCGTGGGCGATGATCAGGATATGTGGATCGAGAGACTCGATCAGGCCCGAGAAATCACAGTTGAGTTCCGTAACTCCACAAAGGCGCCGGTCGCGATTAGCGAAGCGAAAGTTAAAGCGGTCCCGCGTGAAGACGGCCCTGGCGACGAGTTCGCCCTGTCCGCGGTTATCACCTTCATTAACAAAAGCGATCGCCGAATAAGAGGCGTAGTCATTGAGTTAAGGAACGCCGCGCAAAGAATCGACTATTACGAGAGAGCCTCGTCCCCTATCGAGCCGCAGGCCACATACACATCGCGCAGTCGAAGACCCCCGGTGTTTCTGGTGGGACGTCCTGAAAACGTATCTGTAAGAGTAAGCGGCGTTGTGTTCGATGATGGCGAGGTTTGGGGCGCCGCGCCTCCCCCGCCTCCGCCTCCGCCGCCACCGCCTGAGGAACTTAGAATGCTTGAGGCGGCTCCCGAAACCTCGGCGCGATTCAACAACAGCAATGGCGCAGCCCTGACGATCACAGGTGCAACGCTAAGAACCGCTCGAGTAGAACGCGCTCAGCGAGTTGGCACTCAAGCGAGTAGCCAAGAGAGATACATGATCAAGCTCAATGTCCAGCTGTCGAACAATAGCGGGCGCCGAATCAGCGGGTTGGCGTTCGAGTTCGCTCACCCGGACTCGAAAGACGGAATTCGGACGTTTACGTCCGTCAAAATCGAGCCGTTCGCAACCTACAACCTCGAATTGCCTCCGCCCGATGCTCCAGGCTACGGAGCTTTTCTCCTGCCGGGCAATCCCAGTGACAATGAAGCCCGGGTGATCGGCATCAAATTCGAGGACGGCGAAATTTGGGGCGTCTTTCCACCGCCTCCGCCGCCCCCGCCAGCACCTCCGGTTGTGAGTCCGGCAGAAGGACCAAAACTAATTCGAAAATCACGAGAGGTGTTTGCAGCCTCCGCTACGCGCCGAATCGTGCCAGACTCTCCGCCGCTCGCTCGGGCAGCTCGAATAAGCGGTTCGGTTGTCGTCGAAGTTACGCTGGACGAAGCGGGCGTGGTAATCGAGGCGCGAGCAATCTCTGGTCATCCGCTGCTGAAGGATGCCGCGGTCAATGCTGCTCGTCAGTGGCAGTTCACACCGACTTTACTTTCTGGGGTTCCGGTAAGGGTAATCGGCACTCTTGCATTTAATTTCGAGCCTTGATTCGATCAAGATTAGGCGCGCCCGCTTCTTTGTAGGCCGGAGTGAAAAATCCCCAACCGATGAATCGGTTGGGGATTTTGTTCGGGTGGTCTCTTCGTGAAGTAAGAGTGAAACTTTCAGAATCTGAGCCGGACGTGACTTATAGCAAAATCCGTCTCGGAGCGATCCTGATTTTCATCGGCTCTATGTGAATCTTAGGGATCTCCAGGTTCATCGGTTCGAATTTGATTTGCGGGATCTCGAGATTCATCGGTGCAAACTTCATTTCAGGGATCGCAATCGGAC
>DASRIZ010000422.1:0-26280 GCA_035649735.1 Blastocatellia bacterium
GTTTCTGGTTTGTGGTCTCTGGTTTGTGGTTTCTAGTTTCTGGTTTGTGGTTTCTGGTTTGTGGTTTGTGGTTTCTAGTTTCTGGTTTGTGGGTTCTGGTTTGGTTCTTCGTTTTGGCTGAGCACGGAACGAGAGTCTAACCAGAAACCACAAACCAGAAACCACAAACCAGAAACCACAAACCAGAAACCACAAACCAGAGACCACAAACCAGAAACCACAAACCAGAAACTAGAAACTTCTAACCGGAACCCTGAACGCGGAGAATTCCATGCTTCAAGACTTACGATTCGGCCTGCGAATGCTATTGAAGAACCCCGGGTTTACGGCGGTGGCGGTGCTAACGCTCGCGCTGGGAATAGGAGCCAACACTGCGATGTTCAGCCTTCTGAACACCTATTTGTTTCGCCCGCTTCCGTATCCCGATTCCGACCGGCTCGTGCGCATCTACCGTACGTCGCCGCATTCGCAGAGTTGGCCGCACTCTCAGGGGAACGTGTTCGACTATCGGGAAAAAAATGACGTCTTCGAATCAATGGCTGCGCTCACCTGGATAAACCCAAATCTCGCCGAGGAAGGGCAACCTGCTGAAAGATTGCGGGGCATAGCGGCCACATCGGATTTCTTTCCCGCCCTTGGCGTCCAGCCGCTTCTAGGACGGCTGCCTTTGCCTGAAGAAGCGGAGACCGGCGCCGCCCGTGTAATAGTGCTTAGCAACAGTTTCTGGTTGCGTCGTTTTGGCGGCGACCCGAATGTTCTTGGAAGCACACTTCGATTGAGCGGCGAGACCACGACAATCATCGGCGTTATGCCCCCCGCTTTTGAGCACCCGCTCCTCTGGGGAAACCTCGACTTCTGGGCGCCCCTAACGTTTCCACCAAATCAACAACGCGCACGAGGCAACAACTGGCTGCAGGCGTTTGGCCGGCTGAAGCCCGGCGTTTCGATGGCACGGGCTCAGGAGGCGATGACCATACTCGCGGGAAACTTTGCAAATGAGAATCTGATGGTTCCCGGGGAAAGCCTGCGTCTGGAGCCGCTACAACGTTCGCTGTCGGATGATGTTCGGCGCAAAGTTATGTGGTTTACATTTGGTCTGGCCGGATTTGTTTTGCTGATCGCATGCGGGAACCTCGCCAATCTGCAACTTGTCAGAAGCTCGGCTCGGGCGCGCGAATATGCCATACGAGCGGCGCTTGGCGCGAAACGGGCGCGACTGCTGCGTCAATCGATGACCGAAAGCCTGGCGATCTCGCTGATCGGGGGCGCGTTTAGTCTTTTACTAGCGATCTGGAGTATCAAGTTTATTAGCAACCGGCTCTTTAGCGAGCTGCCTGGAGCAAGAGTGACGCTGGATCTGAGCGTGTTTGGTTTTGCGCTCCTTGCTTCTGTCCTAACCGGTTTGATCTTCGGCACCGTTCCGGCCTGGCTATCGTCGCGGGTCGACGTCAATCAAGCGTTGAGAGAAAACTCGCGCGGCTCGACGTCGGGACGAGGCCACAACCGTCTCCGAAATATCCTGATTGTAGGCGAGGTCGCGTTTGCGTTGGTGTTGCTCGCCGGAGCCGGTTTGTTTCTTCGAGGTCTCAGCCGCTTTGCGAATCTGGATCCGGGTTGGCGCGTTGACGGTCTGGTGATGGCGCAAATCAGACCGCAAGGTTCCAGCTATGCCAACGACAACCAGAGAAGAACGTTCCTTGAGCAGGTCGAGTCGCGCGTGGGCGCTCTTCCCGGAGCGCAGCAAGTCGCACTCTCTCGCTCTCAGCCAGTTTGGAGTTTCAACAGCAGCGGCCCGGTGATCATCGAGGGTCAACCTGTGCCCGAAGCCGGGAACCTTCCCGAAGTTTTCATGGAAGCCGTGAGCACGGGTTATTTCGAGACGCTCGGAGTCCGCTTGCTTGAAGGGAGGACCTTTAACGACACCGACAGTCCCGACCATCCCGATGTAACAGTAATCAACGAATCGATGGCGCGACGGTTCTGGCCGAACGAAAGCGCAATTGGAAAACGCATTGGGCAACAAGGCCAGGACCCTGAATGGAGGGAGGTTGTTGGAGTAGTGAACGATGTTGGGTTCCCGGCCAGTCTGGGAGACCCGTACACACGCCTCCAATCTTTTAGACCTCTTGCACAGTCGAGTGGGGGAGGAAGCTGGGTGATTACGGTTCGCTCGTCTACTCCGCCTGAAGCATTCGCTAACGATTTACGCGGCGTCATCGCCGGTCTCGATCGAGAACTGCCGGTATATGACATACGGACGGCTCGCAGTCTGGTGGATCGTGGGCTCGGTAGCATCTCACTCCTCGGCACGCTGCTTGGCGCTTTTGCAGTGTTGGGACTTACGCTGGCAGCAATTGGCATTTATGGCGTCACATCGTACTCGGTCAGCCAACGCACCGGAGAGATCGGAATTAGGATGGCGTTGGGAGCGCAGCGAACAGACGTGCTCCGCCTGGTTCTGGGTCACGGCACTCGTCTGATGGCTGTGGGTATCGTGATCGGCGTCGGCGGCGCTTACGCAGTCTCGCGGCTTCTGATATCGCTAATTCCGATTCTACCCACAAACGACCCGGTGACGATCGCGGTGACTGGTGTGGTCCTGGTGGTAGTAGCGCTGCTGGCCTGTTACTTACCGGCTCGGAGAGCATCGAAAGTTGATCCTATGGTGGCGCTTCGAAGCGAATGAGAACTCATTTTCTATGTCGAGGTGAATGATGCAAGACTTACGATATGCCATGCGAATGCTCGCAAAGAAACCGGGGTTTACCCTTATAGCAGTCATTACACTGGCCCTGGGTATTGGAGCAAACACCGCGATCTTTAGCGTTGTCAACGCAGTGCTGTTAAACCCGATGCCTTATCGCGAGCCCGATCGCCTCATCCAGTTCTGGGAAACAAATCCTCTCAAGAGCTGGACACAGGCGCCTATCGCACCAGCGAATCTCTTTGACTGGCAACAGCAGAATCAGTCCTTCGAAGAAATCGCTGCCTACATGGGCTCAGACAAGAGCGGGCCCGGTATCGCCGGGTTGCATTTGACCGGCGACGGCGAACCTGAGCGGGTCAAAGCTCTATATGTCACCGGGAATGTTTTCTCGGTGCTCGGCGTGGATACCATGCTTGGGCGTACCCTGCGAGAAGATGAAACGTGGCAGGGCAAACACACGGTTGTCGTGCTGAGTCATGCCTTGTGGCAGCGGCGCTTCGGCGGTGACCCGGGAGTGATCGGGCAAAAGATCTCGCTCAACGGCAGAAGCCGCGAAGTGGTCGGAGTCATGGCGGCCGACTTTTATTTTCCTTCCAAAGAAATCGAGCTATGGGTCCCCATGGGCTGGAATCAACAGCAAATTGCTCAGCTCCGCAGACCCCACTTCTTGCGCGCCGTCGGCCGACTAAAACCCGGCGTCACCACCGAGCAGGCCAGGGCTGAGATAACCGCCATCGCGGGTCGTCTGGAAGAACAATATCCGGAAACAAACACGCAGATGGGTGTCGGACTGGGACCTCTCAAGGACTGGATCGTCGGCGACACAAAGCTGCCGCTGATGGTGTTTCTGGTTGCGGTCGGTTTTGTATTGCTGATTGCGTGCGCCAATGTCGCCAATTTATTGCTGGCGCGAGCGGCGACCCGCAATCGAGAAGTAGCGATTCGCACCGCTCTAGGCGCCCGGCGCTCGCGCATCGTAAGACAGCTTCTCACGGAAAGCTTTATGCTTGCGCTGGTCGGCGGCGGGCTTGGAGTGCTTCTGGCGCTTTGGAGCAAAGATCTGCTGGTGGCATTCAGCCCCGGCGACATTCCGCGTCTGGAGGAGGCTAGGCTCGATGCAAAGGTGCTCGGCTTTACAATCGGGCTCACGCTTCTGACGACGTTTCTGTTTGGGCTTGCGCCGGCCTTGCAGGCGTCGAAGCCCGATCTGGTTTCAACCCTCAAGGAAGGCGGGCAAAAGGGCGGCTCACAGGGCGGGCGCGTGCGCAGCGTGCTGGTCGTTGCCGAAGTGGCGCTGGCGCTTGTGCTGGTGATAGGCGCCGGGTTGATGATCCGCAGCTTTTTGAGGCTTCAACAGGTTGATCCGGGATTCAATGCAAACAACTTGTTGATGCTCAGCGTTGGCCTTCCGGGTGCAAAGTACCCGGAGGATAGTCAGGCGATAACCTTCTTTGAGCAGGCCGAACAGCGTCTCAAAGCGCTGCCTGGAGTCCTGGAGGTTGGCGCGACCAACGTGGCGGCGCTAAAAGGCTCCGGCTACACCAACGATATGACCATCGAAGGCCGCCCGCCCGAGGACTACGTTAGAGAGATTCGGCACAAAACGGTCACTCCGGATTACTTCCGAGCGATGGGGATTCAGTTACTCAGCGGAAGGCAGTTCGACAAATCGGACAACGCGACGAGCTCGACGATCATTGTAAATGAGGCCTTCGCGCGGCGGTGCTTTCCCGGAGAGGATCCCGTAGGTAAGCGAGTGAAGTTCGCCAAGCCCACCGAGCCCGGCACCTGGGAAACCATCGTCGGCGTCGTGAGGAGCGAAAAGCAGGACAGCCTCGGTACCGAACCCAAACCCGAATCCTACAAAACACAACTACAGGAACCGTCATCCTCGATGACCCTGGTCATACGCACGGCGGGGGATCCAAAAGCGCTTATCGGCGCCGCGCGCGACCAGATACGCGCGCTCGATAAGGATCTGCCACCATACAACGTCAAGACAATGGATGAGGCCGTTTATGAGTCGCTGGTGCGCGAGCGGTTTACGACACTGCTGTTGATCGTGTTTGCCGGTCTAGCGTTGACACTGGCCGCCATTGGCATCTATGGAGTGATGAGCTACGCGGTAAACCAACGCACCCACGAAATCGGCATACGCGTGGCGCTTGGAGCGCAAACCAGGGACATCTTCAAACAGGTGATAGGCCGGGCTATGCGCCTGGCCGCAGCCGGGATTGCGCTTGGCCTCGCCGCGTCGATCGCGTTGACCCGGTTGATGGCCAGTTTGCTCTACGGGGTCAGCACAACCGATCCGCTGACCTTTGCGTCTATCGCGATCGTCCTTTTAGGCGTGTCGCTGCTGGCCAGTTACATTCCGGCGCGGCGCGCAACTAAGGTAGATGCGATGATCGCGCTCAGATACGAATAGATTCAAATTTGGTTTGTGGTTTCTGGTTTGTGGTTTCTGGTTTGTGGTTTGTTGTTTAGAGATAAACGGATAAGGAGAACCGGAACCACAAACCAGAAACCACTACTTTAAGGGGTAGCGATGCAATCATTGTGGAAAGACTTGCGATACGGATTAAGGCTGCTGGCTCAGAGACCGATGTTCACATTCGTTGCGGTTCTAACTCTGGCCCTGGGTATCGGCGCTAACACCGCAATCTTCAGCGTCGTCAACGGTCTGTTGCTCCGCCCGCTTCC
Organism: Blastocatellia bacterium; assembly: GCA_035649735.1. GTDB lineage: Bacteria > Acidobacteriota > Blastocatellia > UBA7656 > UBA7656 > Onstottus_A. The sequence continues at coordinate 5,411 of DASRIZ010000422.1, forward strand.
TTACGCCGATTCCGATCGGCTCGCAATCATTTGGACGCACTCTCCGGGCGCAAACGTCGCGCAGGATTGGCCGTCACCGGGGCAATACTCGGCTATCAAAAACCAGAACAGCGTATTTGAAGAGATTGCAATTGCTCAAGGCGGCAACGCCAACCTCACCGGAGACAGCGCTCCGGAGCGCGTCGGAGTAGTGTGGTCTTCATCGGCAATGTTTTCGGTTCTTGGCTTGAAATCTGTTTTGGGCAGAGGGTTCATTTCTGAAGACGACTCTCCAGGCAAGCCGCAAGCGGCGATTCTAAGCTTCGGTTTTTGGCAGCGCCGGTTTGGCGGCGACTCCAACGTTATTGGCCAACCGCTCGAGCTCGACGCCGAAAGTTACACCATTATCGGAGTAATGCCTTCAGACTTCGCTCTCCCAAAAGAGGTGATGCCGACGGTAGGCGCCGCGGCGCAGGCTGAAATACTCCTGTCGCTACCGATGAGCGAAAAAGATTTGAGCAGCCAGGGCGATGAAAACTACAACATCGTGGCTCGGCTCAAACCGGGTGCGTCCGTCGCTCAGGCTCAAGCCGAGTTGGATGCCGTGGCGCGCGGGTTGGAACAACAGTTTCCGACTCAGTATCCCGAGAGTCGACGCTTCGGGATGACTGTGACCCCCCTCCTGGAGCAGGTCGTCGGGGACATCAGACCTGCTCTCCTGATACTGCTTGGCGCGGTTGGATGCGTGTTGCTTATAGCTTGCGCCAATGTTGCCAACCTGCTGCTCGCTCGATCGGCCTCGCGTGAAAAGGAAATCGCGATTCGTACAGCTCTCGGCGCGGGGCGCTGGAGGCTGGTTCGTCAGCTGTTGACCGAGAGCGTGCTTCTTTCGATTGTGGGCGGCGCACTGGGTTTGCTCATCGCTGTCTGGGGGCTCGATGGTCTTCGTTGGCTTGATCCGGGCAACATACCGCGTCTGCAAAACGTTGCAATCGATGGGCGAGTCCTTGCCTTTACTTTCACTACAGCGTTGATCACAGGAATTCTGTTTGGCCTGGCTCCCGCATTGCGAAGCTCGAATGTGAACCTGAGTGAGACATTAAAGGAGGGTGGTCGCAGTCTTATAGGCAGCGGGAATCGTCGTCTGAGAAACCTGTTCGTGGTCGCCGAGATCGCGCTGTCATTGGTCCTGCTTATCGGGGCCGGGTTGTTGATTCGCAGTTTCGTCCACGTCCAACGGGTAAGACCGGGCTTCACCGCGGAGAATGTCCTTTCGCTCCGGCTGTCGGTTGTTGGCACAGCCTACGCTGAAAATCCCCGCCGCTTGAGTTTCTATCAGCAGCTCTGGGAAAGGATCCGGCAACTGCCAGGCGTCGAATCGGCCGGTGGGGTTTCGGCGCTACCGCTCAGCGGAGGGATCGGCTGGGGCAGCATAACCATCGAAGGTTATGACCCTGCTTCGGGTCAGAGTTCGATTCAGGCCGACGGGCGCTCCGCAAGTGTAGGCTACTTTGAGACTATGAGGATTCCGCTGATAGCCGGTCGGTATTTTTCTGAGCAGGACTCAAGTGATTCCCTAAAAGTAGCGATAATCGATGAGCATATGGCCCGCGAATACTGGCCCGGGGCGGATCCCGTCGGCAGGCGACTTAAGCGGGGCGGCGCTGGCTCAAACGCGCCATGGCTAACAGTCATCGGCGTCGTGTCAAACGTCAAACATTACGCGCTGGACACCGATTCGCGAGTTACGTTCTATACGCCACATCAACAGAGCCCCTCCTCGGGGATGTACGTGACGGTGCGAACAAACACCGATCCGTTGAGAGTCGCCGCAGCGATCAGCCAGGAAGCCCGCGCAATGGACCCGAATGTGCCGATCTACGACGTCAAGACCATGGACGAGCGGCTCTCGGAGTCATTGGCTCGGAGGCGGTTTGCGATGGTCGCGCTTGGCCTTTTTGCAGGGGTAGCCGCGCTTCTTGCCGCGATTGGAATCTATGGTGTGATGTCGTACACGGTTGCGCAAAGGACTCGCGAGATTGGAATTCGAGTGGCGCTGGGCGCAAACACCGGTGATGTTCTAAGACTAGTGGTTTCACAAGGAATGAAGCTCGCGACAATTGGGGTCGGGATCGGTCTTGCGGCCTCATTAATCATCACACGGGTAATGTCGAGTTTGTTGTTTGGTGTAAGCGCCACCGATCCGGCAACGTTCTTCGCCATCGCGCTGCTCCTTGGAGGCGTCGCGTTGCTTGCGTGTTACATACCGGCAAGGCGGGCGACAAGGGTCGATCCAATGGAGGCACTACGCTACGAGTAGGCCGTAGTCCGTAGTCCGTAGTCCGTAGTCCGTGGCAGACTACGGACTACGGACTACGGACTACGGACTACGAACTACGGACTACGGACTACCGACTACGAACTACCGACTACGGACTACGGACCACGGACCACGGACCACGGACTACGGACCACGGACTACGGACTAAAAAACAAGGAGACTAATCATGAAAAAGCTTACTTTGCTCGCGGCGGCGGTTGTTTTTGTTATTGGCAGCGTTACCGCACGTCCGCAATCATATGATGAGCGGGAGCGCGTGCGGCAAGCGGTGCTCGATTATGTTGAAGGCGTCTATCAGGTCGAACCCGCCCGAATCGAACGCAGCGTCCATCCGGATTTGTCGAAAAGAGGCTTCTGGCGTGAGAAGGGCAAGGACGGTTACACCACCGGAAAGATGTCTTTTGCCGCACTGGTTGAAGTAGCCAAGAACTGGAACAAGAGCGGCAAGCTGCCCAAGGATGCTCCAAAGGAAATCACGATCTTCGAAGTGCAGGATCAAACAGCCTCTGCGAAACTTGTCGCCGACTGGGGAACTGACTATTTCCATCTCGCAAAATTCGACGGCAAGTGGATGATCGTGAACGTGCTGTGGCAGAGCCCGCCACCCAAAAATTAGTAAGGGTTAGAGTTCAGAGTATGGTTTCTTGTTTCTAGTTTGTGGTTTCTCGTGCTTGTTTTCCGGCTTTTGTTTGTACTGCAGTTTTGAGTAAACCAGAAACTGTGGTGGCGCAGTTGAAGGGCCAGTGATCGTGAAAAGGACCTCGATGGATATTCCGTTAGACAAGCCTCGCAACACTCGGTGGATTCGATTCAGGCGATTCTTGTTGATGGGCATTGGCCTGTTCGCTCTGGTGTTTGGAATCGGCGCTCTGCCCCTCGCATTCTTGTATTTTGCCGCTGAGTCGCAAGACTCACCCGCTGCCTCTCAAGTCCCGAGCGAAGCAAAACTACTACAGACAAAACAAAAGCAGATAGTTGCGTTTGTGAACGTCAACGTCGTCCCGATGGATCAGGAGAGAATCCTGACCGGGCATACGGTTGTCGTAAAGGACGGGGTGATCGCCGCGCTCGGACCGGTCGACGCGGTCAAGATCCCGCCGGGAGCGTTGCGGATCGACGGGCGCGGCAAGTTCCTTATGCCGGGACTCGCTGACATGCACGTTCACTTCGAGATCTTCAACGACCAGGCGACCACCGGGATGCTGCGGTTATTCCTAGCGAACGGCGTTACGACGGTGCTCAACCTGTACGGCACACCCGCTTTTCTTCAGCTGCGGGAGCGCATTGCGCGAGGAGAAACGGTGGGTCCAACGGTCTATACTAGCGGCCCATTCATTTCGAACGCGCCGGTCTCGAGCCCCACGGTCGAAGAGGTTGAGCGTCAGGTCGTTGCGCACAAGCGCGCCGGCTATGATCTCATAAAGATTCATGGCGACTTTTCGCGCGAGGCTTATCGCAAGCTGTTCGAGGTCGCGCGCCGCGAAGACATCCGGGTAATCGGACACTTACCGCGTAATCTGGGAATCGATGCGGCGTTTGAAGAGAGGCAGGACGCGATTGCGCACGCCGAGGAATATCTTTACGCATATTTCTTTTTTAAACCCGCAACCTCGCCTGCGGACGCGAGTCAGGCGGCGCAGCTCCGATGGATCGCAGAGCAGGCGAGTCGAATCCCGTCGGTGGCGCAGGCTACAGCGAAGGCCGGTATCTGGGTGAGCCCGACACTAACGGTCTACAGCGGAATCGCGCGGCAAGTTGATGATATCGACGCGGTTCTCAAGCGACCGGAAATGAAATACCTGCCGCCCTGGCTATCCAACCAATTCCAGCCGAGCAATAACACCTACATAAAACGGTTTAAGAAGGAGACCGCAAAGGGCTTCTTCGCGCGTGCCAACCTGCTGAGCCAGCTGGTTAAGGGATTTCGTGATGCGGGTGTGCGGATGCTCGCTGGAACGGACACGCCGGTACCCTCCGTAGTACCTGGATTCTCGCTGCACGACGAGCTGCGAGAGCTGGTAGCAGCAGGCTTAACTCCGTATGAGGCGCTACGAACGGCCACGGCGAATCCCGCAGATTTCATGCGAAGCGACAAGTTCGGCACGGTATCGGTTGGCAAGACGGCCGACTTGATTCTAGTTGAGGGTGATCCGCTCAAGGACGTGAACAATGCATCCAGGCGGTCAGGAGTGATGACTCGAGGGCGATGGTTCACCGAAGATGAGTTACGCAAAATGCTCGATGGAATGGCGGCGTCTTACGGTCAAAGATAGGTTTCTGGTTTGTGGTTTCTGGTTTGTAGTTGATGGTTCTGGTTTGTAGTTCCTGGTTTTTGGTTATTAAGTGAACGAGAATCGGTCCGACATCGGAAGTGAGAACCAAAACTAGAAACTACAAACCAGAAACTAGAAACCAGAAACTAGAAACCAGAAACTAAGAACTACAAACCAGAAACCAGACGTTTTACCTCGGTCCAAAGCCCATCGCCGCAAAAGCAGCTTTGAGGAGCACCCAGACTCCCCACACTCCAAACACGAGCGTTGCGGCTTTGCTGGTCTTGAACTTCTTAGTCCCCGCGATTGCCGCGAACCCTATCGTCAGTAAGATTAGATACCAGATCGTGAATACATCAAACGAGCCGGCAATTGAATGCATCACCGCCGGCATTCCCGACGGCAAAAAAGCGCCGATACTGGTGGGGACTATCGATGAGGGATCGGCCAAATTTATATCTCTCATGCTTTCGCTATTCCGAGTCATCAATGCGGCAACCGAAACGATCAGATAGACAAGACCCGTCGCGCACCAACTCCACGCGACGACTGAGAGAATCCTCTTAAAGGTTGTTTTCCCCTGCATCAACAAGAATCCAAGCGCGAAGATGCCTGCCGGGATCAGAAATCCCACGACGTGAAATACGACCGACCGCACCGTCGCAATCAGTAGTGACACCGGGGAGTTCAGATCGGTCACCGCCAGTTTCTTTTGAAATTCGAGCTGTTTCTTAACCTGGTCCTGCTGGTCCGGCGGGAGCTCGCTAATCGACTTGCCCATCCGTTTCTCGGTCATCGTCAGAAAGAATTTGTTCCAATCAGGTTTGACCTTCCATTCAAAAAACAAGCTGAAGGCGAGCATCGTAACGGATGCTATGAGCAACGGCGCGAGCCAAGTCGGCTTTCGATTCACATCCTCAAACGTCTCGCCCGGCGACAGCAACGTGCCGGTGAGTCTGGCAAACGGTCCGAGTCGCGCAGGCTCTTCAACACGCGGTTGGTCCTGCTGTTGTGGCGTGCCATACATGGGCGTTGTTTCCAGCGTCTGGTTCTCGATTTGACTCATACAGTTATCTCCTGGGGACAGCTTGGTATCTCGGATTTGGGCAGTCACTGCATTTTTCAGGAGCGAATATCCAAGAATGCTAAATTTCCCGGTGAGCGTACTATTTTTTCTTATCCAGCGCAACTACCATACAGGCAACAAAGTGATCGTGGCTCACCTCGACCAACTGAGGTTCTTCCTCAGCACATCTCGGCTCGGCAATCGGGCAACGAGTTCGGAAGCGGCAACCAGATGGTGGCGCGATCGCGGTGGGTACATCCCCGGCAAGGTGCAGTCGTTCACGCCGCCGCTCAGGATCGGGAACCGGTATCGCTGACAGCAGCGCTCGAGTGTAGGGATGAAGCGGGTTGTGAAATATCTCGTCACTCGAAGCGGTCTCGACCAGCTTCCCGAGATACATTATGCCAACTCGATTCGAGATGTGCTCGACAACCGACAGCCCATGCGAGATGAACAAGTATGTAAGGCCCAGCTGCTCCTGCAAATCCTGAAGCAAGTTCACCACCTGCGCCTGAACCGACACATCGAGCGCGGACACCGGCTCATCACACACGATGAATTTGGGATTAAGCGCGAGGGCTCGTGCGATGCCGATGCGCTGGCGCTGCCCGCCTGAGAATTCGTGGGGGTAACGGCTGGAATGTTCGGGTTCGAGCCCGACGAGTCTTAACAACTCCGCTGCGCGAGCCCGTCGCTCACCGCGATCGGCAATGCGATGAATCGTAAGCGGTTCTTCGACGATTTGACCAACCGTCATCCTCGGGTTGAGCGATGAATACGGATCCTGAAAGATGATCTGCATGTCACGTCTGAGACGGCGCAACCCGTTCGAGGCTATCGATAACAGGTCCTCCCCTTGAAAATACACTTCGCCGGACGTTGGTTCGATGAGTCTGAGAATACAGCGGCCGGTTGTTGATTTGCCGCACCCGGATTCTCCAACCAGTCCGAAGGTTTCCCCCCGGCGAATAGTGAAACTGACACCATCGACGGCTCGGACGACATCGTCGCCGACACCAAAGAGTCCCGCCCCTACCGGAAAGTGTTTCGTGAGGTTTTGTACCTCGATGAGAGTTTGGCTGTTCATTGAAAAAAGATAGGACCTATATGACCTATTGGACCTATTCTCCCACCTTCTCATAGCGAATGCATCTGGCCCGGTGATCACTATTCACCGCAAGCAATTCGATCTCATTCGCAGTACACTCGTCGATCACATACTTGCACCTGGGCGCGAACTTGCAGCCCGCCGGCAGATGCAAAAGGTTAGGAACCGTCCCTTCGATTGTTTCCAGCCTGCGCCGCTTCAGCCCTTCTTCCGTCAGCCGAGGCACCGAACGCAGCAGTCCCTCAGTGTAAGGATGCCGCGGGTTGTGAAACAACTCGTGAACCGAAGCCTCCTCCACGATCCGGCCTGCATACATTACCGCAACTCGATCGGCGGTCTCTGCCACCACACCGAGATCGTGAGTGATCAACAACATCGAAAGATCGAAGTCTTCTCTCAAGCTTCTCAGCAACTCCAGAATCTCAGCCTGTATCGTTACATCAAGCGCAGTGGTCGGTTCATCCGCGATCAGGAGCTTCGGCTTGCACGACAACGCCATCGCGATCATCACCCGCTGCCGCATGCCTCCCGACAGTTGATGGGGATAGTCGCGCGCGCGTTTCTCGGCATCCGGGATCTGTACCCGCTTCATCATCTCAACCGTCTTGGTCCAGGCTTGTTTCCGGGGCAGATGTTCGTGCAGTTCGAGGGCTTCCGCGATTTGATCGCCGACTGTGTAAACCGGATTAAGCGAGGTCATTGGGTCCTGAAAAATCATCGCGACCTCTCTCCCACGCAGCCTGCGCATCCGCTCATCGCCGAGCTTGATAAGATCCTGGCCGCCAAACACGATTTCGCCCGCGGTGATTTTTCCGGGCGGCGGAACCAATCGCATTATCGAAAGGCTCGTCACCGATTTGCCGCTCCCCGATTCACCCACAAGCGCGAGTGTCGAACCGGTCTTTATCTCAAAGCTAATGTCGTCTGCCGCTTTGACTGGGCCCGCTCGGGTAAAAAAATGTGTGCTGAGGTGTCTGACTTCGAGGATGTTGTCGGTCATTAGAAAGGCAATTGGACGAATGGGTTACTCGTAAGTCTCGCCTGTGTATTCGCCAAAAACTTCTCGCAAGCGGTCTGAAATCTCGCCGAGCGTCGCATAAGCTTCGACGGCGCTAACGATCTGAGGTAAGAGATTCTCGCCGCTGCGAGCGGCGCGCTCGACTTCCTCGAGCGCTTCGTTCGCTTGCTGCGAATCGCGCCGTTTGCGAACGCTTTCGAGTCTCTCAATCTGCTGCCGCTCGAGATCTGGGTCGATGCGAAGCAACGGAACCGAGGTTGCCTCGTCGGAGGTGAATCGATTCATACCGACGACGGTCTGGTCGCCCGCCTCGACTTTGCGCTGATAGTCATAGGCTGCGTGCTCGATCTCACGTTGAACGTAACCCTTCTCGATTGCGTTGAGCATACCGCCGATCTCGTCGATCTTCTGAATGTACAACGAAGCTTGCCGCTCAATCTCGTCGGTCAGGCATTCGATCGAGTATGCGCCTCCCAGGGGGTCTGCGGTGTCAGCCACACCCGATTCATAGCCAATGACCTGTTGGGTTCGCAGCGCAATTCGAGCGGCGTGCTCTGTCGGAAGCCCCAGCGCCTCGTCCATCGAATTTGTGTGAAGCGACTGCGCCCCGCCAAGAACTGCGGCCAGAGCTTGAATCGTGGTGCGAACGATATTCACTTCCGGCTGCTGCGCCGTCAACGATGAGCCGGCCGTTTGCGCATGAAATCGAAGTATCTGGGATCGCGGGTCGCGAGCATTGAAGCGCTCGCGCATTATCCGAGCCCACAGTCTTCGTGCCGCGCGAAACTTTGCGACCTCTTCCAAAAACTGGTTGTGCGAGTTGAAGAAGAAAGCGATGCGCGGCGCGAACTCGTCCACATCAAGCCCGCTTTCGACCGCTGCTTGTACATAGGCGATTGCATCGGCGAGTGTAAAAGCCACCTCTTGCGCCGCGGTCGAGCCGGCCTCGCGAATGTGATAACCGGAAATCGAGATGGTGTTCCATCGCGGCACTTCGCGAGCGCAATAGGCAAAAATGTCGGTCACAATTCGCAGGCTGTGTCGCGGCGGATAGATGTAAGTTCCACGCGCGATATACTCCTTCAAAATGTCGTTTTGAATAGTGCCTGAAATCTTGTCGGGTGAGATTCCCTGTTTCTTAGCCACCGCGATATACATCGCGAGCAGTATCGCGGCGGTGGAGTTGATCGTCATCGACGTAGACACTTTGTCCAGCGGAATCTGGTCGAACAGCAGATGCATGTCTTCGATCGTGTCGATTGCAACGCCGACTTTGCCGACTTCACCGCTGGACATCGGGTGGTCCGAGTCGTAGCCCATCTGAGTAGGGAGATCGAATGCGACCGACAACCCGGTCTGACCCTGCTCGAGCAAGTACCGGTATCTCGCGTTGGATTCGGCGGCCGAAGCGTACCCGGCATACTGCCTCATAGTCCATAGTTTGCCGCGATACATTGTCCGGTAAGGGCCGCGAGTGTAAGGGAATTCACCGGGATCGCCAAGGTCGCGCTCGTATTCGACGTGCGCGTCAGGAGGCCCGAAAACCGTCTTCATCTCGATGCCCGAGCTTGTCTCGACCTTGTTTTCGACGCGCTCTTTTGTGCTCATTGACGTCACCGCGGGTCTTGCTTGATCAGATTAGCAAACGCTGGGTTGGATGCCAAACTTGTACCCACGCTTGTACTTGAACGCCCAGCGATCATTGGCTGTTTACGTTTCGCAGAACAGACAAGCACGGAACGGCGCCGAACGCTCAACGACTGGCTGGCAACCTGCTTGTGGCCACGGAGGCGATAAAGATGAGCAACGCGCCGGCAAAGACCAACGAATGAGCATCGGCCCATTCGGCTGCCGCGAGACCGACGACCCTTGTGCCGGTCAGATTCATTAACACAAATGCCACACCAAGCGTCGCGGCAACCCAGCGCCGCGCTTTTGTAGAGCTCTTCGCCACTGCGAGCAAGTGCGCGACTGGAGCAATCAAAATCACGTAGTGCGCTTTCCAGGTAAGGGGTGAGAGGAGCGCGAAACAACAGAAGAACGGCGCGGCGCCGGCTAAGCTGGTTCGGGCGCGGACAGCCACCACGACAGCCAAGGCGAGGAACATTAACGAGACGAGCAACGTCGGAAGATCAGCGGGGTAACGAGATTTGCCAACAATCTCCGCTGCATCGGGATTAGGATATCCAATTAATCTTGCCATTGCGCCGCGCAGAGATTGATTGCCGGAATAAGCAAGCTCAAACCCCTGCTCGTTCTCCACTGTTCGACTCCAGAAGGTTCGAAAGGCGTCTGCTCCGTTGGCTCCAAACGGCAAGAAGCTCACCACCGTGATCGCAGACAACAGTGCGGCGCACGTCACTGCGTATTTCAACCTCAACTTCGCGATGTGATAGATCAGCAGAAGCGCCGGCGTCAGCTTGATCGACACCGCGAGGACGAGCGCAACGGCTGACCACGCCTTTCGGTCACGCGCGTAGAGGTAGAGGTGAGCGACGGCGAGACCTGCGACCACGGAATTAACCTGACCCAAATTGAAGGTGTCCAAAACGAACCTCAGAACCAGCAGCAGCGCACAAACAGCTAGAGCAATTCGCCGCGAGCTCGATTCAGTATCGTGTTGTTCCGGGTCGTAGCGTTCCTGTTTGCAGAAAGCAAGACTTGCTGACATCCAGGCGGCGGCGGCTATTGAAGCAGCGCTGATCAGAAACCACAGATAAGCCGCAACGGGTAACGGCAGGAGAGCCAATGGCGTAATCAACTCCGCGAAAAGCGGTGGATAGAGATAAGGGACCCAATCACCAAGCGACTGTTGATACGGATCGCGACCCGCAATCACTTCGCGAGCTGCATGGTAATAGACATTGAAGTCGTTGCTGTAAGCCTCTGGGTTAGTTCCGCTCTTAACGGCGAAATAGAAGCCGCCGATCAACGCGGCAAGAGCTAGCACGAGGACAATGACCCGTTCTGTAGTTTGAACACGTCTTTGGCGCATGCGATTACCCTTGGGCGGCCCCGTAATTACCGATTCGAAATTCCATGCGAGTTCTGCAGGATTGTTACGGAAACATTGATCTGCCCACCTTACTGACTTCAAAAACCGAAACGTCGCCGGCGCTATGGACGAGCGTCATCCAGACCGGTGGTGCGAATGTACTCGATAACTTACGTTCGAAAGGTCCGTAAATTACGTAACGCACCTGGTGCTCCTCAAATAGCTTCGTTGCGGTCTCGTCGGTCATCGCATTGCTGTAGAACGATGTGACTTGAACACCCTTTTGATCACTGCGCAGCGTTTGGGCGTAGTGACCGAGAAAGACGCGCAGCCCGGTCATCGATGGCGCGACATTGCCCGTTAAGTAAGACGAGAACAATACCGCGTCGGGTTCGGAGTTGGATCTCAACCAGCTCAATGCCGCAATCAGGTCCGCATCAAGGTATCGACGCGGATCAACCAGTTCGGGTGCTCGAGGAACCATTTGCCCGATCGCGAACCCGATATTGGTCACAGCAGCAAAGAAGACCGCACAGATCACAAATACCATTCTATTCCGTGCGGCTGCGGGCCCTTTGAAGGCTTTCCTTGCGAACCAAAACAACGCGACTGATGCAGCGATTGCGAGCGGCAATTGCAACCCTTCAACAAAGCGCCGCTGGATGCTGAACGGTGCGTATAGCATTAAACTTTGAACGACCGCCCAAATCAGAAGCAGCCGCCCGTAAGGAGCGTTCCGATTCCACATCAAACGAAAGCCGACGACCGCAAACGCCCCGACAATCCCGAACCCGAGCGCGTACTCCCACGGCGGCGGAGAGAAGGTATCCGTAACACGCAACCACTCGCGCAAGACTTCATTTGATCGATTGAGATAGCCGGCGTAGGCGACACCTGGAAGCGTGCCAAGCCCAAACGCCAGGATCGCGCGCGCGCTTGAGTAGTAAGCGCCTGATCTCGATTTGGGCTCAAGCCACGGGAGCGCGAGGAATGCGACTGACGCGACTGCGCATACGACGAAAATCATGTACGGATGGACGACTGCAAGTAGTGAAACAAGCAGTCCAGCTATGAGTCCCCGGTTCGCCTTTTTCTCCACCATCGACCTAAAGACCAGCAAAATCGCTCCGCCTACGAGAACTACGCCAACGCTGAAGTGCACTTGAGAAAACAGGGATCGGAACGCGATGGCCTCCGGCAAATTCAAATCAGCTGAGCCAGATGTCTCGCCGCCGCCAAACAAGCCTCCGCGGTTATTCACGGCATATACGAGCCACCCAAAGCCACCCGAGACAGCATATAACCACAAGCAGATTCGCATTTGCTTTTTTGATCTTATTACTGTCGACGCAACGCCTCTCGCAACAATCAACAACGCCAACGCGGCAAGAAGTCGTGAAGCATGAAAGGTAATCGGAAGCGAGATATGAGTAACTTGCGAAATGAATCCGAGCAGGCTCCACAGAGGGAGAAAGAATTCACATCGTTGCGGCTCAGAGGTGAACGGATCACACATCAACAAATGACCGTCGGACCCCTGTCGCATCCAGGCAAAGTAGGTGAACGTGTCATCGTATGCCGTCAATACTCCGCTAAAGAACTGCCCCGGCGGAGTACGCAGTTCGGCGAGGACGTACGGAAGTGTGGTCAGGACGGAAAGCGCGAACCAGATAAGCCAAACATCCCGGACCGCTCTCGGAACGAAGAGTGACAGACGCGTGATGAACGACAGCTCATCATCCCTCATCCTTCGTTCTCCGCTCACAGGCCCGAAACAAAAACGCGAGAGTAAAAGTAGAGCAGCGGCGCACAGAACAGCAGGCTGTCGATACGATCGAGCATGCCGCCGTGCCCCGGCAAGAGGTTACCAGAGTCCTTCACGTTGGAGCCTCGCTTCAACAGGGATTCGGCAAGATCGCCAATCTGACCGATCGCCCCCAGCGCCGCGCCCAGCACCAGTACGTGAGCGATTGGAATCTCCGGAAAAAAGGTGAGTTTGCAGAGCACGCCGGCGGCGATCGCCGTCAAGAACCCACCTATCGCTCCCTCGATCGTTTTGCCTGGGCTAACACGCGGCGCAAGTTTATGACGGCCGAGCATACGCCCGGTATAGAATGCGCCGGTGTCGGTCATCATCACTATCGCGAAGAACGTGGTGAGTAGCTTAGCGGCGAGATGCGGAACCGGTGCGCGCGGTGCTGTGTCGGCGATCATTCGAACTCCGACCAAACAACTTGCGAGCAACGCAACATAGACTACTCCAAAAACCGTTGCGGACACTGAAACCAGGGAGGTTTTGAGATCGCCCGGCTTAAACACCGCTGCGGCGAGGGACCAAATAGACAACCCGGCGAGCACTGCAACAGCAAGAGCGGGTTCTTCGAATACAAAGCTTGCTACGACCACCAGCGCCGCGGCGTAAGCGGCACCGATTTGGGGCTTGCACCCAACCTTTGCAGCGAGGCCACAAAACTCCGCTAACGCGAGAACAATAGCTATGGTAGTGAGACCAACAAAGAAATACGGTGACTGGCTCCAAACGGTGTAAAGCAGGATTGGAAGCGCAACGACCGCGGTGAGAATTCGTTTCATGGGAAAGGGGTCAGAGTATATAGGACCTATGTGACCAATAGGACCTATTTCGATGATTCACTCATCACTTGGTATTTGCGGCTATAAGCGAACTCGTTGCGCCAGGTTTCACATCGCCGTATCGCCGCTCTCGCTTTTGATACTCGACTATGGCCTCGAACAGGTTCGCCCGGCGGAAGTCCGGCCATAACACATCTGTCACGTAGATCTCGCTATACGCGATCTGCCATAGCAAGAAATTCGACACGCGCATTTCGCCGCTTGTGCGCACCATCAGATCCGGATCGGGAAGGTCTTTGGTAAACAAGTGCTTTTCGATGTCGAGTTCGGTAATCTCGGAAGGGTCGCGACCCTCAGCTAAAGCCTCGGCAAGGACCTCGCGACACGCTTCAACAATCTCGGACCTCCCGCTGTAGTTTAAGGCCACCGTGAGCACCATACCTGTGTTCATAGCCGTCTCGTGTCGCGCGCGGTCGATCTCTCGACTCACAACGCTCTCGAGTCCCTGCTCGCGACCGATCGTTTGAAATCGAATGTTATTGGCCTTGATGGTCCGCACCTCTTTGCGAAGAAACTCACGCAGCAACCCCATTAAAGCTTCTACTTCGAGCCGTGGGCGTTTCCAATTCTCCGTCGAGAACGCATAGAGGGTGAGGTGCGAGATGCCCAAGCGAGCCGCGGCTTCAACAGTGGCTCTCACGGCTTCCGCGCCGGCACGATGTCCGGCGACTCGCGGTTGATTTCGGCGCGCGGCCCACCGTCCGTTGCCGTCCATGATTATGGCGATATGTGCGGGAAGCCTTTCAGGATCGATCTGTCTCAGTAGGAACTCTTCTACAGAACCGCTTTCGATTACACTTTCAAACTGGCTGAGGATGTTAACACTCATTATTCTGTGACGTGATGGGTGATCATTATAAGCAACGCGGGCCCTTGGCACTGGTCAATTTAATAGTCCACCCGAAGCAAAGTCAACCCATTGGCAGGAGCAGAAGGACCCGCGCTTGCGCGATCAAGACTCTCAAGTGTGACCGCCACACTAGACGCTGTTCGCTTTCCCCGACCTACCTCTATCATCGTCCCGACGATCGTCCTCACCATATAGCGGAGAAAGCCGTCCGCAGAAACTGAAATGGATATCTCGTCCTCGTCGCACGCGATGTCCACGTCCATCAGAGTGCGAACGTGATCTTCAGCGTCAGAACTTGCAACCGTGAATGCGGTGAAGTCGTGAGTACCAATAAGCGCCGTAGCCGCGCGTCTCATCTCGTCAACCTCAAGACCCGAGCGATAATGATACACATAGCGATAAACAAACGGACTGACCACATCGCGAGTCCAGATGCGATAACGATAGGTCTTCTTTGTAGCGGAGTAGCGGGCATTGAACGCATCTGAAACGGGAACGACCTCCAGAACTCGAATATCCCGATCGAGGTTGCCGTTGAGAGCGTCACGCAACAACACCGGTTCAAAGCTTCGCTCAACAAAGAAATTTGCTATTTGTCCTTCGGCGTGGACGCCGGCATCGGTGCGCCCTGCGCCGTAAACGGTCACCGGCCGATGGTCAAGAATCGAAAGCGCGTTGGTGATCTCACCCTGAACTGTGCGGCCGTTGGGTTGAATCTGCCAGCCGTGATAGTTCGTCCCGTCATATTGGATTGTGACTTTGAAGTTTTGCATTAGTCAGAGGAGGGTCAAGCTGAGAGTGAAGGGACTGAAAGGACGGAAAGGACAGAAGGGACGGAAGGGACGGTCCTTTTCAATCCCTTTCGTCCCTTTTGTCCTTTCCGTCCCTTTCATCAATTCCGGCTGCCGGGTTTTATCGGCGGCACTCCTTCTTTGCAAAGCGGGCATTCCGAAGGATCGTAAGCGGGTACGTCCAAAGTCAGTAACGCCTGACGCCGCACGCCAAGATCCACCGCGCCGTCACTTCGATCCACGATCGAACCCGCACCGATGACAACGCCATCCGCATTGATCACCGCGTCGATTGTTTCGCGGGTCGAACCGCCGGTGGTGACGACGTCCTCGACTACCAGGACTCGCTCGCCGCGGCTCAAACGAAATCCGCGCCGCAGAGTCATGACTCCTGCTTCGCGTTCGGTGAAGAGCGCGCGTACGCCTATCGCGCGAGCAGTCTCGTGAGCGACGATTATCCCGCCGATGGCCGGCGCAACGACGACGTCCACGCGGTCATCGCTAAACTTCGCCGCGAGCTCGCGCCCCACAAACTCCGCGTGCTCGGGGTGCTGGAGAACTAACGCGCATTGGAGATATCGCGGGCTGTGCAATCCAGACGTCAGTAGAAAGTGCCCGTCCAACAGCGCTCCGGTCTGTTCGAAAATCTTCAGTAGGGTTCGTTCGTTGTCGATCATAATTGTGTGCCGTTTACAGTTTTGCCCTGCGCAAAGTCGTCGGCCCTAGATTATCAAACAAACAAGTGTCCGCAAACATCCTTTCGGTCAAGGGTGGGGCGCGTCAGGTTTTCGCGCACCCGTCAAGGGTCGTCGTCGCGTCGCTGCGAAGCGAAGCGGCAGCACGATTTGTTGATATATACTCCGAATATGATTCGGGCGACCGGGTTCATCACCGCCGGAGGTCGTAGCTCCCGCATGGGCGTGGATAAAGCGTGGCTTGAGCTGGCCGGAAGAGCGATGATCGAGCACGTCATCGCCGCTCTCGCGCCCGTGTCGACGCACCTGGCAATCATCGCCAACAGTCCTGACTATGAGCGGCTTGGGTTCCCGGTCTACGCGGATTCCAACAAGGAAATTGGACCGCTCGAGGCTGTTCGCACGGCACTCTCCAACACTTTCACGGATCGAGTGATGCTGGTTGGTTGCGATCTGCCTTTCGTTACGACCGATTTGTTCAAGTTGTTGTTGAACATCGCTGGAGATCACTATGCGGCAGTTCCGATCGGAGCTGACGGAAAGCTTGAACCGCTGTGTGCGATCTACCGCGCGGAGGCGCTTTCAGTAGTAACGGAGTTGATCAATCAGGGTGAGCGGAAGATGAGCCGGCTCTTCGATCGAGTGCCGACGCGGTTTGTTCCATTCGACGAACTGCGACTTCTTCGTGGCTCGGACGTTTTTTTCGAAAACATCAACACCCCTGAAGACTACAAGCGGGCGAACGAAAAGATGGGTGTTGATGTCAGTTAGTCCCGGGTGTTCTCTTCGCCTACAGCGTTGAGAAAACTCTTGCAATGCCTTTTAGCTATTGATTATACTTGCCGGGCTTCGGCCCCTACTTGAGCTTCAAGAGTTACTCGAGGGTTCTGCGACCGACCAAGCACAATTCAACTCAAGCTTAGGTACAGGATGTTAATATGTCATTCTTTTGCCGATTGAGTAGAAGGCACTACTGGTGCACTCCGCATCGATCAGCGGATAGGCGATTAGTTCAGGTATGCTACGAATGTGGCGCCGAGCGTCCCGCACACGATTTTCAAGACGATCTTGCTACTGAGCGTCTCAACCAGTCCATTATTTCAGCCAGGACCGAAGTTGGGAGACTCGGATCACCTCTCAGGCACGATCAGTCTCTGGGAACTTCAGCCGATCAGGAACCAATTGCGGTTGGACAGCGATCCTCCCTCCGGTTCCTGCTTGTCAAGTAGCGGCGTCTTCGCCAGTCCAATGCGTCACGAAATGGGTTCGCCCGAACCCAGGACACAATTGTGTCCCGGATGGTTATTGTTCCTTCGAGGATTTCTTTATTCCAAACTTCTCGAGACGGTATTGCAGCGTCCGAAACGAGAGGCCCAGGAGCTTCGCCGCTCGGGTGATGTTCCAGTTGGTCTGCTCCATCGCCTGAGTGATAAGCGACCTTTCCACTTCATCGAATGAAATGCCTTCGGGGGGCAGTTTGAAGTTGAACGCTGACGCGGATGTTCCTTCCTGACGTATCTCGACCGGCAGATCCTCCACCTCAATTTCATTTCCTTCGCAGAGAAGAATCGCCCGCTCGATTGCCGACTCGAGTTGACGCACGTTTCCCGGCCACGAATAGCTCATTATCAAGTTGCGCGCTCCCGGGGTCAGCCCTCGAATCTGGCGATGCGCGCCCGCAGTATGTTTGGCTATAAAGAAGTCCACCAGGGCCGGAATATCGTCGCGCCGGTTGCGCAGCGGAGGGATCACAATCGGGATAATGTTCAAGCGATAGTAGAGGTCCTCGCGAAAGCGGCCATCTTTAACCATTGCCTCAAGATCGCGGTTAGTCGCGGCAATGACCCGGACGTCGACCTTGATCGGCTTCGTGCCCCCAACTCGCATTACCTCTCTCTCTTGAAGCGCACGAAGAATCTTTGCCTGCATGCTTATATTGAGATCGCCGATCTCATCAAGGAAAAGAGTCCCCTGATCGGCAGTCTCGAACTGGCCCTTTTTTTGGGTGTGTGCGCCGGTGAACGAACCCTTTTCGTGGCCAAAGAGCTCAGACTCAATGAGGTTTTCGTTGATAGCCGCGCAATTCACCGCTTGAAAAACCGCATCGGCTCTCGGGCTGGCCTTATGAATAGCGCGCGCAACTCTCTCCTTCCCAACACCGGAATCACCACGAATCATTACCGTCGAAGACGAGCCGGCCACTTTGCAGATCATCTTCTTGACGCGCTCCATCTCCTCGGATTGACCAATTATCTCGTCATCAATTCGATTCAACTGGCCAAGGGCGTTTTGCACCACCTTGAGCAATTGATCGCGGTCTATTGGCTTCTCCAGATAATCAAAGGCGCCACCTCTCAGCGCCTCTTTTACCGATTCAACCGAGCCATGGGCGGTCATCATCACCACGATGATCGATGGATCAATCTTTAAAAGTTCGCCGAGCAGGGTCAGGCCGTCCATGCCGGCCATCATGTAATCGGTCAAGACCAGATCAAAGGGGTTCTCGCGCGCGAAGCGAATAGCCTGCTCACCGCTCTGGGCGGCCGTGACCTGGTAGCCGTCGTCTTCGAGTATCAAAGTGTAGATCTCGCGCTGATTCTTTTCGTCATCAACTACCAGCACCCTGTTTCTTGCCATTCTCTAACCTCTTCTCGTTCCGTTGATTGGTCCACACATCAAGCGTCGTGCTGAACTAACGTTAAACCTCTACCGCCGTTCTCGAGTCGGCGCTGGGAAGCCTGACAGTAAACTCAGCGCCCCGACGCGGCCCGCTTCGAACATCAATTGAACCCCGATGTTCTTCAACAATTGTCTTTGTAACAGCAAGCCCCAAACCAAACCCCGCCTGCTTGGTAGAAAAATACGGTTCAAAGATCTTACCCAACGCTTCTTCGCTAATGCCCACGCCGGTGTCTCCCATTGTGATCTCAACGGTGCCGTCCAGTTTTGCGATCCGCACATTGAGTTCTCCACCGCCAGGCATTGCTTGAAGCGCATTGATCGCAATGTTCGAGAAGCAGGATTTCAACCGCTCACGATCCCCTCGAACTTCCACGGGCGAAGGGTCTCCTTCAAGTGTTACTTCAACACCTTGCTCCTCCGCCTGAGGGCGAACAAGTGCAATGGTTTCATCGACTAGCTTCCGGACGTCAACGGTTTCAACCGCAAGCCGCGCGGGCCGGCCGTAATTCAGCAGATCGTTCACTAATCGCTTGAGTCGCGCAACTTCATCCCGAATTGACGAAAGGATTCGGGTGAGTTGTTCGCGCCGTTTATCATCCTCGGGGGCATATTTGGTAGCGACGTGGTCGATCGACAGGTTGATCACGTTTAGCGGATTGCGGATTTCGTGAGCGACCGCCTGAGTGAGTCTACCGATCGCCGCCTGTCGTTCGGCGGTGTTCAGCTTGTCTTCGAGCTCACGCTTTGACTTTAGACCGGCGATCATCTCGTTGAACGTGGCGGCAAGCTGGCCTACTTCATCACGTCTGTCGACATTGACCCGGAAATCCAAGTCACCCGCTGCAACCCGTTGCGCGGAACTGGCGAGTTCCTGGATCGGCTTTGTAAAGCTCCAGCCGATCATCACCGCTATGCCCAATGCAATAATCAGAAGAGCCGTCGTCGCTATCAACCTGACGTTCGACAGTTCGCGGCTTTTGTCCGAAAGCGTGCTTGAGGCACTATCGATTCTGTTTGTTATTGCTTCCGGATTGGTGACAATTACGATCCAGTAGAGACCTCTCGATGAAGTAAATGGGAGGTTGAATGTCTTGGAGGAACTACCGTGGATCTCCAGCTCGCCTTCGATCGGGTCTCCTGCGTGTTCTTCGATCGATTCGGTTTTGGGCACGGTTATTCTTTTGCCCTTGAGATCTTCAACCGTCGTATCGCTCACTGCTCCGAATTCGTCGGCTACAATGATGTGTTTAACTGTGTCGGGAAGATCAATCTCTTTGTCTTGTATCTGCTTGTAGAGATATCGCTCGGAATTAAGATTCTGGATCGCCATTCCGATCGCCTGTGCAAAGTCGCTGAAACTATTATTTACCGCATCTTTTACTTGAGCGCTTTGCTGACGGACCTCTTGCGCCGCGCGCTTCTGCACCCATCGATCCAGCGCAAGCACCAATACGATGGTCAATACCAGAAACGACGAGAGAAGCAGCATCAACCGCCCACGAAAGCTCATGAAAAACTTTATCTTTTCAGACATCATTTCAAGCCCAGAGCCCTTTACGGTACTTTGATGCTTTGCTGGTGCTCGATGTTGCGAAGACAAAAACCCCTTCGGATAATATCACAGACAGATTGTTCCCGACTCCAGTTGGCCTGCGATATCGATGAGGCAAACCGAAAAGTCGCGGGTCGCGTCAGCCACAAAATGCTAGAACACCACAACAGCTCATGCGGCGCTTCAAGAGTCGCGACGACGACCTCTCAGGATTAGGATTAAGAAATGGAGCGGGTGACGAGGCTCGAACTCGCAACTAGGGCGCGATGATTAGGTGAGGGTGTCAGCTATTAAGACCTCACTCGGTACCAATCATCTTCACAGAGTAGCCTATCATTCGGCCATCACGGTCTATGGCAAACTCTATGAAGATGTCATTACAGACATACTAGTCACCATAGCCATCGTTAACGTCATTAGCAGTGTTGCGCGCATGACAACCAAAGTATAACGCCAGAGCCTACTCCGCAACCCCAACGTAACACAGACAGCGAAGTACGCGCACGTGAGCGGACCCGCGCAGGCCGAGGCTCCGAATCTGGGTTTTCTGTAGTTTGCTAGGATTTAGGAAATGGAGCGGGTGACGAGGCTCGAACTCGCAACTTTCAGCTTGGGAAGCTGACACTCTACCATTGAGTTACACCCGCTTGTTCAGTCGGTGTTGCAATCGCGCATATGTTAATTCGGCGCCGTCTTCGTTGTCAAATTTAATGAAGTCCGGCCACCGCGTAGCGCGCGATAAATAAGAGCGCAAAGACGTAAATCAACCAGTGCGCTTCGCGAGCGCGGCCAGTCACCAGCTTCAATAGCGCATAAGAAATAAACCCAAACGCTATGCCGTCGGTTATGCTAAAAGTCAGCGGGATCA
>DASRIZ010000423.1:0-28974 GCA_035649735.1 Blastocatellia bacterium
GCCCGCCTGATGTGGGGAATGCCAATGCATCACCAGTGGCGTAAGGATATAAACAACGGGTCAATGCCAGGTCCTCGACTTGTCATCGCCAGCCCTATCGTAGATGGACCCAATCCGGTGTGGAACGGTTCTGTTTCGGTCAAGGATGACCTCGAAGCACGGCAGGCGGTGATCAAAGCAAAACAGGCGGGCGCCGACTTCATAAAGGTTTATAGCCGGCTTACAAGGGAGGGCTACCTTGCGATCGCCGACGAAGCCAGGAAATTAGGGATCCCTTTCGCCGGCCACATCCCGCCTTCGGTTACTGCGGCTGAGGCCTCGGAGGCTGGTCAAAAAAGCGTTGAGCATCTAACAACCGTTCTGACCGCCTGTTCTTCACGAGACGAAGAGTTACGTAGAGAGAGCGCAGCCGCAGCCCTGGATAAGACACCAAACCGCGCGACAAGATCCCGTCAGGTAACCCGCTCGATGTTAGCGAGCTTCGATCCAGGGAAAGCCGCCGCCCTGTTTGCGGTGTTCAAGCGAAACCAGACTTGGCAGTGCCCGACCCTTACGGTTTTGCGCAGCACTGCATTCCTCAACGACCCAAATTTTATTAACGATCCACGGCTCAAATACATGCCTGCCGAGACCAGGAAGCAATGGGACCCAAGTGGGGACTTTCGCTTCAAAGACCGAACCGCTGAAGATTTCGAGTTGTCTCGGTTGGTTTTCAAGAAACAACTGGAGATCGTGGGTGCAATGCGCCGGGCCGGTGTTGAGTTTCTGGCGGGGACTGATGCGCTGAATCCATATTGCTTCCCCGGTTTCAGTCTGCACGACGAGCTGGCGCTGCTGGTCAACGCCGGGCTTTCGCCTATGGAAGCACTGCAGGCTGCTACCTTAAACCCCGCCCGTTACCTCGGCAAGGAAAGCGATCTTGGCACTCTTCAGATAGGCAAACTCGCCGATCTGGTGTTGCTTGAAGCGAATCCGCTTGAAGACATCACCAACACTCAGAGGATCAACGCGGTAGTGAGTAACGGCAAACTGATCCCAAAGTCTGAGCTTCAGCGAATGCTTGCTGCGATCGAATCCGCTTCAAATAAAAAGTGAGCTAATTTCAATGGCCGAACTAAAGACCAAAAAGACCACCGCGAGCGTCGAGAAGTTTCTAAACGGCGTTGCCGATGAACAGCGGCGCAAGGACTGCTTCAAGGTGTTGGAGATAATGCAAGCAGTTACCAGGTCTGAACCGGCAATGTGGGGGTCGAGTATCGTCGGCTTTGGCCACCGCCTGTACAAGTATCCGAGCGGGCGCGAGCTCGATTGGTTTCTCGTTGGTTTCGCTCCGCGCAAACAAGACCTGACTCTGTACATCATGCCCGGACTCGAACGCTACCCGTCGCTCGCGAAGAAGTTGGGTAAGCACAAGACCGGGAAATCGTGCTTGTACCTCAAGACGCTTGCAGATGTTGATGTCGCGGCACTCAAGCAGTTGATAAAGCAGTCGGTCGCGGATATCAAGGCAATGACAAAGTAAGGATTCACTTCGGCGCTTCAGGGCTAAACCAAGGAAATGTCGAGAATAAAAGAACCGACGTATGGACGCCTGCTTGACGACTTCAGAGTCGGCGACGTCTACAATCATCCCTGGGAGGTCACTATCGACGATGGGATGCTGGCGATGTTTGCCGGCTCTTTTTTGGATCCGAATCCGTTGTATTCAAGCCGGCGCTTTGCGCGAGACCTTGGCTTTCGAGATCGCGCAGTCCATCCGCTAGTCCTGCTAAACCTCGCCTTGAGCTTCACCGTTCACGATATCTCCGAACAGGCAATCGCTCACCTCGCCTACATCGATTTGAAGTTTCCCAGCGTGGCTTACTCCGGAGACACCCTCTCGGTGTATTCCGAGATTCTGGGAACCCGAGTATCCGAATCAAAACCTGATCGCGGCATCGTGCATCTACGAACCACCGGCGTTAATCAAGACGAAGTCGTCGTTGTCACTTTCGAGCGCAAGGCGTTAATACCGACGGGCAAGCTCGAAGGCCGCGGACACCCGGAGGCAACGAATTATGCGGCCAGGACAATCGCATCCAATCCAGATCATTCAACCGGTACCGAACACAGACTAAAGTCTATGCTACCGCCGGAACTCGTCAGCGAGATCAAATCCGTGGAATGGCCCGGGCGACCCCGAGGCTTGTTTCACGATTTCGAGGTCGGGGATGTGATCCTGCACAGCATCGGTCACACCGTAGGCGAAAGTGAGCACATGCAGTTGACGATTCTCACTCGTAACAGTCACCCACTGCACTTCGACGAAGTCTACTGCCGGGAACGGAGTTTCGCGAAGACGCGGGTTGTTGAAGGCGGGTTAGTTTTTGCGTGGACGGCGTCGCTTGCAAGTCGTGACACGACGGCGAATGCGCTTTGGGAGATCGGCTACGACAAGGGCAGCCATCCGAATCCGGTGCTCGCCGGTGACACGTTGTTTGCTGCGTCGCGAGTGCTCGAGAAGCGCGAGCACAATGCCCAGTCTGGAAATGTCCGCTTCAAGCTGGTGGGCGTTAAGAATGAATCGTCGGCCAGTTTATTTAAACGAGGCATTGATCTCTTCGACGGGAAGTTCGACGAGAAGGTTTTCGAGATTGAGCGTGAAGTGCTTCTGCCGAGGTAGGGTCGGTGGAGGCAACGAGGGTATAGCTACATCGCATCATTGACCAACCGCCAAGAGGGCCATGTTTATAGAGACGCGAATCGACGTCCTACCCTCCGTCAGGAGGGCCATGTTTATAGAGGCGAGACGCGAACCGACGTCCTGCCCTCCGTCAGGAGGGCCATGTTTATAGAGGCGAGACGCGAACCGACGCCCTGCCCGCGGTCAGGAGGACTACGTTACCTCAGCGGCCCGAATAATATCGCTGACATGGCCCTCCTGACGGAGGGCGGAAACGTCTCGTCAGTGTGTCTATAAACATGGCTCTCCTGACGGAGGGCGGAAACGTCTCGTCAGTGTGTGTCTATAAACATGGCCCTCCTGACGGAGGGCGGGGACGTCTCGCCCCCTTAGAACATGGCCCGACCGAAGGAGGGTGAAGATCCTAGTCTGTGCTACTTCTAGAAACCAAACTTTGAGGAGCTTCGGCTTGCGTGCAACTTCTTTTTCAATATTCGCGCTGATCTTGGGAATGCCCTTAACCAGCATTGCGAAAGATAAACCGCGCGTTGCAAGGAAATCTCCCGCCCTTACCGGCACATACAGCCTAAAACGCAGCAAGGGAGCCGTCGGCAGCCTACTCGTGCGACAGCTGTCTTCTAACAGCATTGAGTTTGAGCTCGAGTGTAATCGCGGCGCTCCGTCATACAACAGCGGCATGGTCCGCGCGACGATAGACGTCCTGGACGGGATCGCGGTCTATCGAATAAGCGAATTCGGCGGGCCGTGTGAGATCAAGTTAACCTTCACGGAAACTGCCGTGTCGGTCTCGCAATCCGGAATCGGGTTCGAGTGTGGCTTTGGACACGGTGTATATTGCGGTGGGACTTATCGATTGAGAAACCGTAAGCCACCCAAAATTTACTGAGAGATAGATCCCGCCGCCGCGATCCTACTGCACTCGTCGTACTTCCACTGCACTGCTCTACCATCCGGATGAAGCGAACTCACGCATAGTCCACAGTTAGCCTCACGGTACACGCGTTGCCATCCACCAGACGTCAAGTCCAACGACTCATACCGGGAGGTGTCGTATGTCGCGGCGAAATAGGAAACGTCTGCTCGTTCTCTGGATAGCGGCTATCGCCGCTGCGACCTTCATTCGCCCAGGCTCAGCCGACGATCACCAGCGCGACGTAGCCACGTCGGCCCGTGAGATCCTCAATCGACGGTGCTTCTCATGTCACGGCGCCAACGGCGTAGCCCGCAAGAACGTCCTTGTTCTTGATCGCGATCGTCTCATCGAATCCCGAGCAATAGTTCCGGGAGATTCAGGCTCATTGCTGCTTAGCCTCGTCGAATCCGGGGCCATGCCGCCCGGCGGGCCCGTGCTGACAGCCGACGAGAAAGAGACGCTAAAAACATGGATCATCAGCGGCGCTCCGGGTTGGGATGGACCAGTTGACTCCAAGCGCGTGTTTCAGAAAGAGCAGTCCTTGCTCGCGCTCATTCGAAACGATCTGCTGCAGGCGAGAGAAAGAAACCGATCGTTTCTTCGATACTTCAGCTTGGCTCATCTGTATAACGCCGGGGTGCCCGATGCTGAGCTGGAGACTTACAGGGCCGCTTTGTCAAAGCTGGTTAACAGCCTCTCGTGGCATCGAGAAGTTACGCCGATCAGCGCGATCGATCCGGCGCGAACCGTTTTTCGCGTCGATCTGCGCGACTACAACTGGAGCGCGGCTACGTGGAATATGCTGTTGGCTGTGTATCCTTACGGCGTACGCGGAGCGGAGTCGCGAGCAATCGATCAACTCTCCGGATCAACCTTGCCATACATTCGAGCAGACTGGTTCGTAGCGAATGCCTCGGTCCCGCCGCTATATCACGACATTCTTGGGTTGCCAAAAACGGTGCGCGAGTTGGAGCAACAGCTGGGCATTGATGCAGCTCGCGATCTTGAAGAAGAAAAGAACGTAGCCCGAGCCGGTCTCAGATCGAGCGGTGTCTCATCAAACAACCGTGTGCTGGAGCGTCATACTTCTCCACACGGCGCCTATTGGAAAAGCTTCGACTTCCGAAGCAATCTGGATGATCAGAACATCTTCAAGGATCCGCTTCGATTGAATGCGGCGGGAGGCGAAATCATCTTCAACCTGCCAAACGGGCTTCAAGCATACCTTCTCGTAGATGCGTTCGGCCGCCGAATTGACGAAGCGCCAATCGCGATTGTCTCAGACCGCAACAACGCCGATGATCCGATCATCCGTAACGGACGTTCTTGTATGAGTTGTCATTTCGCCGGCGTTCAACCATTCAAAGACGATGTGCGGCCGGTCGTGCGAGGGCTTAGCTTAGCCTCCTTTGATCGAGAGAAGGCTCTTGCGATCTATCCTGCGCAGGAAACGCTGGACCGTTTGACCGAAAGAGACCGGCGGCGTTTTGAGCAGGCCGCGGAACAATTGGGAGCTCTGTCACTCAGCGCACAGGCAGAACCGATCAATGCGCTCACACGACGTTTTCTATCCGAGATGTCAGTAGTCCAGGCGGCCGCGGAGGCGGGTCTCGAAGCCGGCGAGTTTCAAAACCGAATCGCGAACAGCCCTCGGTTACTCGCTCTCGGCTACGGCCAACTCCTGGTTCCAAACGGCGGGATAAAACGTGACGCCTGGGATAGAAACTTCGGAAACCTCGCGCGAGAACTTGGTCTTGGTGGTCACGTTGCGAGCGTGGTCATTCTCCCGCGAATAGGATCGCGGAACGCAACGGACGCGGTTAGTCTTGCGGGTATCCGGACTCGGCCTGCTTCGCGGGCAGTTGGAATCGGCGCCGATCCAGTTTCGATAATGCGATCGGCGCGAACGATCTTTGTGCGCTCGATGACCGTCTATCTCGAAGCGCAGCAGCTCGAGAACGAGCTTCGCAAGCGGCCGGAGTTCAGAACCTTGGATCTCGCAATAGTCAAAGATGAACGAATGGCGGACATAAAAATAGACATCAATCGCGCCGAGTTTTCGTTTAACTACGCCTTCACAGCGACCAGCCCGCAAACCAGCATTGTCGTGGCGAGCGGGAAGGTGACAGCTTGGAACGGCTACTTTGCCGCACCCAGGATCGCAAAGAATTTCTTAAAACAGGTGCTGGCCGCGCGGCAGCGAGAATGAGTTCTCGTTAACGACGCATTAAATCAAGTGCCGGGTAGTTTACTTGTTGCTCGCTTTGGAACTACCCAGAAACTTAATCAACGCGCTGTTGAATTCTGCCGGCTTTTCGAGTTGTGGGACGTGCCCGCACTTCTCAATGACGAACAGCTGCGAACCCGCGATCTCCTTGTTAAACCGCTGTCCCATCGCGAGCTGTGTAAGCCCGTCTTCTCTTCCCCAGACAATCAACGTCGGATGCTTGATTGCGCCAAGCTTGCCATCCAGCACGTCTTCGCCGCGCCCTATCGAATCAATAAATCGTTGAATAGTGTACTGGTCGCCCGCAGTCACCCGGCTTGCGAGAAACCCTTCAACAGCTATATCACTACTAAACGCCTGCGTATTATAGAAGACCAGTGACAGCAGCTCTTTCACCTGTTGGCGAGTAGAAGGGTTCAAACCGTTCAGAACCTTTGGATCCAGGTCACCGGTGATCGCAAAGCCCGCCGCGTCGACCAACACCAGCTTGTCTACTTTTTCGGGATGCGCGATTGCGAAAGCGGCTGCGGTGAAACCACCCAGCGAGTTTCCGACAAGCGACGCCTTTTGAACTCCAACCTGTTTGTAAAAGCCATCGAGAAAATCGACGAGAGTTGAGACCCGATAGTTCAGCAACGGTTTGTCGGATTTTCCGAAACCGATCTGATCGGGTACGAGAACCCGATAGGTCTTGGCAAGCGGCGCGATATTCGGCGCCCAGTTTGCGACGCTCCCTCCCAGGCCATGAAGCAAAATAACAACCGGCCCACTGCCGGCCTCGAGATAGTGAATCTTGGCGCCAAACACCGTGGCGTACTTGTCAGCGATCGCCGCGTCCTGGGTTCCCGACGCTGAGTACGGGACACCCCGAGCGCTAACCAACAAAGGATCTTGACCCACCGACGGCTTTTGCTGCGCCTGGTTCGAGCGTTCGGTCGTTTGCGCGATCGAGGTTCCGGACACGACCAGCAGAAGAATCGTCACCAGCGCAGCGTTTATCGTCAGGCCAATACCTTCCTGCTTGACAAGCTTTGTCATCGTTTTGTCCTCGTCGATCTCGCGTTAAGCTACACCCAAACCGAATGGACCGGCTCGCCCTTTTTGCACATCGGGCAAGATTCCGGTTCATAGAAGCGTGGTTCAACCTCAAGAAGCGAATAGTAGGGTACGTCGCCAGTCTCCATATGCGCGTCCTTGAAATGTACGAGAGAACCGATCGCAACCACTGTTGCTCCGGCGTCCCGGATCAGACCGATCATCGAGGTGATCACTTTTCCAGACCTAACAACATCGTCGACCAGGATGCATTTCAAACCATGGGCATCCAGATACTGGCGGAAGTAATAACGCCCGTCGTCCTTCTCGGCCCAGAAAATCTGATCGGCGTTGAGCGCCTCCCGCACCCCGAATGCGACCGGTATGCCGCCTGCGGCCGGCGCCACCACCGCGCAATTGGGAAGCGCGGCAAGCACTTCGGGCTCGCGACGCAGCAGCCTTGATAAAGCAACGTTCAAAACCCGCGCGTTGCCGTGATATCTCATAGCCAGCGGCATCTGAAAGTAGTGACCCGAATGCAGGCCAGTGGGAAATTCAAAGTGACCCTTTCGCAACGCCCCGGTCTCGCCGAGAAGTTCCGTCACCTGCTCGGGCGTTGGTATCAGTTGAACCTTTGGAACTAGCATTGGTCCTCCGTCCTGTTTATCAGAAGAGTCGGCTGGCAAACATCCAATGTACGACTGGTCCTCGCACCTGGAGCGAGTGAGATTATAAGAATGCGGTCCTTGAAAGGCAAACTTGCGACTGTGTAGGACACTTTTCGGGATTGTAAGCGTTGGGCGGTTGTTATTTTTTGGAGGCGCCAAAAAAGTAATCGGAGATTCCTTCAGGCGGGTTTGGCAAGTTGAGACCGGTCAGCGCGCTCGTGCTCCTAAAGCCGCTCAGGGCCAGGATGTAGTCTTCGGTACTGAACACGCCGGCGGGAACCGTGACCACCACAACCTTCCCCGGGCCTCTTGATTGAGCTCTAAGCCCAGACTTGCGCCAGATCTCTCGTCCATCAACGGTCTTGATAGTCACGCCGTAGCTATCGTAGTCACCCTTATCGAAACTCACCTGCAACCGCACCTGCCGCGTTTCCGGCTGAATTACTAGCCTTTTTGCCTGAGCCGTGCCGCGTACCAGCCCCGGCGACAGGAAGAATGAGAGGATGCCGGTTTTCTGATCAGGATTGTTCGTTTGTGAGTCGCGTGCTTCGCGCTCGCGTTGGAGTTCGGATAAAAGCTCCTCGCCGCGTTGGCGTTCGGCTTCGATCTGCTGCTTGAGCTCCTGTTGGCCGTTCTCCAGCGCCGCCCGTTGCGATTCTGTCTGCTGGAGTCGGCTTCTGAGTCTCAGCGTCTCAGCGACGAGAAACGCGCCGCCCAGGAGCAACACCAGAGCGGCGGTAATACGAACCGCCACCGGCCAACGCTCAAAGCGAAGAAACCCAAAAAGGGACGCTTTCTGAACCGCGGGTTCAGCTCGAGCAGACTTCGACTGGCGGGACACATAAGCGATCCAGGCTTTGGCGAATCCAACTCTCGCCTGGCGTTCCGGCGAACGTAGAAAATGACCCTCGAAACGCTCCCGTCGAGACTGTGAAAGCGCGCCCTCGGCATAGACGTCGATTAAATCATCTTCGACGGTCAAAAGCTGTTCGTAAAACTCCGGGTCGCTTATGTACCGCTGCTCGATTCGCTCCTGCTCCTCTTCGCTCAATTCACCAAGCAGGTATCGGATCAACAATTCATCGTTTTCAGCAGCCTGTTTCAAATCGCCTCTATTCTTAAGTGAGGAAAACCCCATTCCATTTCAACTAAACCTCGGTCCGGGCAAGGCAGTTGACCAGGCATCCCTCGAGTTTTTCCCGGATTCGGTGAACGCGTATTCGCAAGCTGTTCATCGGCACCCCGAGCCCTTCAGCCAAGCGCCTCCGATTCTCAATCCGCGCGCGCTGTTTCCCTTCGTAATACGATAGGATCATCTTGCGAGTCTCCGGCGGAAGGGATTCGGCGCAGGCGTCAAGGCATGCCAATTGTGTTTCTAATGCCAGATACTCGTCGCGACGCTCAATTATTTCGACAGGGTTCCCGGCAGGATGCTGATGAGGCGGGAGCGAATCGACGTGCGCCTGGTTCCTATCCGGACTCCGGAGATGCTCGTGAAAGACGTTGCGGGCGACTCCGTAAAAGTAAGAAGACAAGCTCTCGTCGCGGATCTCGGCATCCTCTGCAAGCTTACGCGCTACACGGTTGATCGTATCGTCAGCAAGCTCAAACGCAGGAACACAGCCTCGACATTCAAAGTACTTCACGAGACCGCATCGAATATGCTCGTACTTCTCGCCCGCGCGGTTCGGGTCCGAACCCAACCTCGCGAGAAGCTTATTAAAGGTCTCCTGATCAAGATCCCACTTACCGATCTGAATATCCCCCCGAAAGGCCAACGGACGGATTGATTGGTCGATGATTGTTCTTTGGTCCTGTCCGTCGTGGGTTTACTTCCACTCGCCTTGAAGCACGAAGCCCGCCCAATTGTAGGGTGCCTGCCATCGCTTCTGCTTCGACATTTCGACTTGAGCATCCCTCAAAGCCGCCGCGGGACGCAAGCCGTCTCCAAGCATCCTGGCGTAAAACCGTTTCATCAGCTCCGCTGTCGCTGAGTCGTCCACCTGCCACAAACTGGCCATCACACGCGCCGCGCCCGCGTACATAAACCCGCGGGTCAGACCAATAAGACCCTCGCCTTTGACATCTTTGCCCAAGCCCGTCTGACACGCGCTTAAAACTACAAGCTCCGCCGGCAGGTTGAGATTGTACACTTCGTGAAGACGAAGGAATCCGTTTTGCGTCTTGCCTTGCCGATCGACAAGAGAAAAGACCATCCCTGAAAGCTCTGGGTGCTCACTATTGAGAAGACCGTGGGTGGCGAAGTGAATAATCCGGTACTCGCTGAGCTGGGAACTAGTTGCGGTCGCGCGGCTGGCATCGAAGTCAATGGCTTCCAACGATTGACCTGGTGGAGCTACAGCTCTGATCGCTGCCGCTTCGGCTCGTGAAAACGGGAGCCGGCCGACTCCGGTTCTTTTTCGAGAGACACGAACTTCCTTGATCGCTCTCTCAAAGTCCCGGGATCGAGAGACCGCATCATATTGTTTGGAGCTGGGCACACGCGATGCGGCGACGACTCTCGGATCGAGCGAGCTGAATACCGGATCCGCAAGGACGGCAATTGACTTCGGAGCGGGCTTTCGACCAGCCAGCTCGCGGCGCATAACCGCGAGCGTCGAGGCGGAAGGCAGGCTTACTATTTCGTGGTCAACGATTAGGGGTTTGAAATCGGCGTCCAAATCCTGTCCGTTATTCGGCCCTCGTGACGCGTGACTTCCATCACCGACGTCTTTGGCAACGGGAGCAGGCAGCGCTGCGAACGGAATGTATTGCAAGGCGCCGTCCGCAACGATCAGCAGCCTCTTGGTTCCGAGTAGCGAAGCGACCGGTTGAATCACCATTCGGCTTAAGGCGAGTGCCGCTCTCGAGTAATCGGCATCCGGAGCTGTCGGTCGCGATTTCTGTGTCACGGGCGGGGCCTGGCCAATCGGATTCTTCGTAGTTAGCGCATCATAAACCCGACGAGCTGCCGCTTCGATGTCAGCTCGCTTTGGCAGTTCAAAGGTTGTCAAAGAATCCGGCGTGACCGCCCAGAGATAACTCCGTTCGTCCCCCAAGGCATATTCCAGAAGCAGAGTGCCAGGATCGAGGACTTGTTCTTGAATCTCTTTTAGGGTGAGAGGCTGGGGTTGAGTGAGGGCGGCATATCGCGGGCTGGTCGAACGGATTTGCGATTGGACCTGTTGGTATTCGGATCTGATTTCTTCGATTTTCTTTAGGGCAGCCGCGACTTGCTCTTCGTTAGGTTTGCCGGTGAACAGCCGGCTATACCGCTCTTCTTTGTCTTTGAGCGACTGTTGAAGAGTTCGCGCTCTTTCTAAAATTGAAGCGTCGACGCCCTGCCGAATGTCGGCGCGCGCTTCAGCAAGCATCTCGACCAACGAACGTGCGCGCCCTCGCTCACTGACGTGCAGTGCTTTGGCGTCAAGCCCATCGAGCGTACCAGGCTTATGGAGATGCATTAGCACGTCGATGCACAGCTCGTAATTCTGACTCTCGGTGGCGATGAACGAAGCCCGTAATTCCTGACTGTTTACATCCGCGCGCAGCGATTCGATCTTGTTTATTGCCTCTTCGATGTGACCGCGTGCGTCTATGAAGTTTCCTGCCTCGCGTTCACTGCGCGCAATGTTGAAAAGGGTGGAGACTTCACCGAAACGATTTCCAACCTCACGGTTAAGCATCAAGGCGCGCCGTCGCAGCTCCAGGGCTTTCTGCTTATCTCCACGCGCGTCATTGATATTCGCGATTCCGTTCAATGCGAACGCCTCGCCTCGCCGGTCACCGGCAGCTCTAAATAGATCGAGCGCTTGGTTGTAGTAGTCTAAAGCCTTATCCGCTTGACCCATGGAGTCGTAAACCGCAGCCAGGTACTTGAACGAATAGGACTCCAGAATGCGATCATTGAGCGCCTTGATAATTGGGATCGCTTGACGGAGATACTTCAGCGCTTCGGAATAGGCTTCGTTTGAGTAATAAATCCCCCCGATCACGACGAGGCAAGCCGCTTCACCAGGTTTGTATCTTGCGGATCGAAACAACAGCGTCGCTTGCCGATAGTTGCGAAGGGCATTTTCGTTGTCTCCCAACTCGCTGTAAACGAATGCCATTCCGTTCAACAACCGGGCTTCCCCTACCGGGTCGCCGATTGTTTGAATCAACTGCTTGGCTTGGTCATAAGCTGCAAGGGCTTCCTGCTTGGCGCCTAGCCTTGAATGAAGATGGCCCAAACCGATCAATGTCAGGGCCTGTCCGCGCCGGTCACCTATTGATTTCCATAGTGAAAGCGACTTGTTATATGCCTCAAACGCGTTGGGCGATTCAGCCAGATCGGAATACCCGTATCCGCGATAAAGTTGGGTGCGAGCTTGCCCTCGCAGATCACCTATTTCGCTCCATAAAAGAAGTGCCTTCTCAAGACAGTCAAGCGCCTTCTGAAGTTCGCCCTTAAAACTGTATGCCTCTCCCTTGACGGTCAACGCTTCAGCTTCTCCGCGATGATTGTTCGCGGCTCGGCTCAGCTGTAGCGCTTCGTCACAGGAATCCAACGCTTTCTGGTTCTCCCCGAGATGAATTTGCAGGAACCCAAGACTGCTGCGAATCTCTCCTTCCGTTCGTTGATCGTTGCTCCGCTGCGCGACCCTTAGGGCGTTGTTGTAGTAGCCAAGGGCCCTCGTCGCCTCCCCGATCGGCTGAAGAATCTCACCAATCGTTTTTAGAGTACGCGCTTCCTCTCGAGCGTCTCCAATCGCGCGCCAATGAGAGAGCGACTTTTCGTACAAGACAACTGCCCTGCGATTGGCCTGTTCGGTTTCATTTGATCTCAGTCGTTCCGCGCTGCTGGCGAGCTCCTCGGCTGCGACCCGCCTCGTATCATCGATGGTCGCCGATCTGATTTCTCTCACCTTTAACTCATAGCTGCCCGTCGATGCGTCGCTCTCCCTGGCAGAGATTTCCAGGCGATAAACGCCGGCTGCGGTTGAGATCAGTGCTATCGGGGTTGTGCCATCCTGGCGGCTATGCGGCGACGCAATCTTTTGGCCTCCAGGGCCGTAGAGCGTCACCAGAACGCCGAGTCCGTTTTGATGGACCACCGCGCCAAAGTATTGACGAAGGTCTAGCGTGAGATTGTAGGAGTGTTTCTCGCCTGCAGAAAGTTCGCGACTAATGGATGAATTAGCAACCAACCGCTCACCACGGTCGGCAGCGAGGCCGGCCGTGATGAGCGGCAGCAACAACAACGTGGATACAACAAGTTTTTTGAGAAGCACTTCCACTCTGTGTTTCAACCCGAGAGGGAAGCCATACAACAATGATTGACGACTGGTCAACCTACCAGCTTTCAGTTACGTCATCAAAGAACCTATCTGGAGGGTTCTTCATTTCGGGAGTTAGCAGCTTTCCCCTCCGATCGATCTCGGGCGCGTCTCGCCGGTCAAGCGGCGGGGAATCTCTCGTGTTGAACTGCGACGCGTCTCTGCGATCAAGCTGCGGCGCATCTCTGCGATCAAGCGGCGGCGCGTCTCTGCGATCCAACGGCGGCGCGTCTCTCCGATCAAGCGGCGGCGCGTCTCTCCGATCAAGCGGCGGCGCGTCTCGCCGGCTGATGGGAGGGGCATCCCTCACGCCTGCTTGGCGATCCACGTGTCGCGAGGCGCCGCGAGAGGAGCCGGATAACTCTCTCGGGGGTCGTCGCGTCGTCACGATATAATCCTGTAGGAATTGCCCCCAGGCTGCCCGTTCTGAGAACGCAAGACTATTGTAAGCCGGATCGACGTCGACCCAGGGGAAATAGACTGCAACCCCGTTTGAGTGTTGATAAGCAGACCCGGTGTGACACGACTTCAGGACATAGCCTTCCCCAGCATTCTCGCCCCTGATTGCGTTCTTCACTTTCCGGCACGCCTCGATGATCCCTTGATCGTCACATCCTCTTTCGAGAAGGTCACAAAAATCGTAAAGATCGGTGTGCCGTTCGAATCTGTACGATTGTGATCGCCAATGGGCCAGTATCACTGCATCGGCAATTGCGCGCTGAGATAATACTAAGTCCTCAACAAACACCCGTCTGTCACGCACAAAGCCTCGGTCGCGTGGCAATCCAATATCTGACGGTAATTGCGCCATCAATTTGCGAGCTAGTTGTCTGACCTCCCTTGCAAGATCGGAGCTCCTGTCGAGTCGGCACGCGGAAATATCGGTGGAGACCCCGGCCATCAGAAACTCTGCGTAATAAGCGGTGTGAACGTCGACAATCATCGTTGCGACATCTTCAGGTTTCATATCCGGCTTGGCATAGAGACTCGTAAGGACTTCGAAATACGGCCAGCCGGTGTTCATTTCGAAACCCTCCGAAGCAACCATAAAATCAGTTGCCTCGCGCAGCTGGAAGCCGGCCTCCGCCATTCCCAGACCGCAGGCATCCATACCGACTACGTCTACACGGTCAGTTGACAAGATCGCGTTTCGAACGCCCTGCATTGTAAGAGCCTCCGTACCACGTCTGAGGCGTTTGCCCGACCGCAAGCGCCGCGCCGGATCCGGAAAATCATCCTGGAGGAAAGAGCGTCCAATTGAGCCCTGACCGTGACCGGACAGCACCAACAGATACCGTTTCGCAGGGTGCGCCTCCTTGCTAGCTATAATGAATTCTTTTAGCGCTTTCACCGACGCCATAGTGTCCTCGCGCACCCTCAAGATTGAGTCAAGTGATCGGACGCTCCTGCCGGTCTCTTTGCTGAGTCTCGCCAGCATTGAGCTCGGCTTGGTGGCAGCCTTCTGGGGTCTCCTCGGAGTGCGATTGGCGCTTAAATCAAAGCGCTGGATGCGGGTTGCGGAAGGATCGAGCTGGACCATAATGCCGACTTTGTCGTTTTGACCGGCACGCATTATTTCCTTGAGCGACCAGACACACTCCTCACTGAGATTGTTATCGGCCGACATATAGACCATCACGGTCCACTCTTTTTCGTTGCCGCTATTTGTGCCTCGGGTTTTGCGGCTTCGCCTCGATGTACTTACACTCTCTTTCCGTTTTGCCATCGTTCCCACCTTTCTAAGTTGATACAGCGATTGCCGTCGCGGTCTCGACGTTGAGGGCACGGCGCCGCGGCAACCGATTCAGCACATTATTCTTAGGGTTCTATTGACCAGAGCGACAAACCAAACGCGGGCTTCGCTCAACATCTTCAACCTGAGAGCCGCCAATTCCAACACGTTCTAAACGATTGGGATGGGCGGCTACTTCTACCACAAGAGGAAGAGCGACTCAAACCGTTCAAGATTTCGCGGCAGGCCGCTCAATCTGATACCTCCTCTACGAATCGCTGTTCTGGCTCAATCTCTTATGACAGCCAGTGCAAAACATTTCATTGACGCCACACTTTTAGATAAATCCGAAGGCGTCTTCCGGGTACGCGCGGACCCAACTCACCGTGCTATAATCCGCCGCTCTTTAAGCCGTCTAAGCGGGAACTTACAAAGCCGACTATCTCGACCAATTGTTAATATGCCTTCGGTTTACGATCTAAAACCAAAGTTCCAGGCGCTGCTCAGACCGGTGATGAACGGAATCGCTCGGCTGGGCCTCACTCCGAACTCCGTCACACTCGCCGCCATTGTCGGATCGATCGCCGTAGGCATAGCCGTTTCATTCGCACAATCTCAGCCCGCGTTACTCCTATTGATGCCAGCGTGGCTGTTTATCCGAATGGCGCTAAACGCGATCGACGGGATGATGGCCCGCGAACTCGCCATGTCCAGCCATCTCGGCGCTGTTCTGAACGAGCTGGGCGACGCGATTTCAGATCTGGGTCTCTATCTCCCACTGGCTTTTGTCCACGAGCCCGCAAGATGGCCAATCGTAGCGTTCTCGATCGGCGCGATCCTCACCGAGTTCTCAGGCGTACTGGGGCGAGCGCTTGGGGCCAGCCGTCACTACGAAGGCCCGATGGGTAAGAGCGACCGGGCTTTTGTAGTAGGGGCTTTGGGCCTCGTGACGTTCTTCTACCCAACTGTCTTCGAGGCCTGGTTTTGGATCTTCACTGTGGGCGCTTTCCTGACTGCGGTGACCTGTCTGAATCGAGTCTCCAAAGCGCTCAAAGAGTTGCGTTCGCAAAGCGTGAGGTGATAACCGAGCTTGCTATGCCGACTTTCTTAAACAATCTCTCGCCGATGATGCGAATGGGGCTACTGGTTCTTACGGTGCTTGTCGTTGCATCCGCCGTGGTGGCTGTGATTCGGCGCAAGAAGCCGGACAAAGACTTCTCGGAACTGTCCGCTCGCGTCCGGGCGTGGTGGATCATGGCAGCGGTGTTCTTTGGCGCGATCGCCGTGAGTAATCGAATCTCTTTAATTTTCTTCGCGCTTATGAGTTTTTGGGCGATGAAGGAATTTGTGACGCTGTTAAAGACTCGCCCCGCAGATCATCACGCGCTGGTTCTCACATTTCTAGCAGTCCCAATTCAGTATCTCTGGATCGCCCTTGATCCGCCGTGGTACGGGATGTTCATCATCTTTATCCCAGTCTATATGCTCTTGTCGTTGCCGGTGCGAATGGTCCTGTCAAAAGAAACAAGAGGGTTCGTTGACTCAGCTTCTCAAATTCAATGGGGACTGATGATATTTGTTTTTGGACTGAGCCACATGGCGTACCTGCTGACGCTGCCAACCTTTGGCCAGACCAACGCCAACGGGCGCACGCTTGTTCTGTTCCTCGTATTCGTCGTCGAGATGAGCGATGTTCTGCAGTACATTTGGGGCAAGACGCTCGGACGTCACAAGATCATCCCGGCGGTGAGCCCCAACAAAACCTGGGAGGGGTTCATCGGCGGCATAACAACAGCGATGTTGCTAAGCCTCGCGATCCGGTTTCTGACTCCTTTTACAATCCCGGAAACACTCCTCGTATCGCTGCTGATTACCGTAGCCGGGTTCTTTGGCGGAGCGGTAATGAGCGCGGTCAAACGAGACTTCGGGGTTAAAGATTTCGGCAGCGTCATTCCAGGTCACGGCGGCATGTTGGATCGTGTTGATTCGTTGTGTTATGCGGCGCCCCTGTTCTTCCACTACGTTCGTTATTTTCACGTCGACTAACTCCAGGAGAGAACTTGACGACTAAGGCCTCAGATTCAGTCGATGAGTCAAACACAGGCGACGAATCGCTGAAGTCGAAGCGGTTGATGTTTCGCGATGTCGCTCAAATGATCGCATTCGCGCTGGTCATGAAACCGTTCATGACATTGTTTATTGGGCTTCGAGTGCGCGGCCGCGAACATCTCTCCCGGTCTGAACCGTTTGTTCTCGTCGCCAATCATTCGAGCCACCTTGATACCATTTCGCTGCTCAGTCTATTTCCGCTTACTCGTCTACGCAGGATCCGCCCGGTAGCCGCCGCGGATTATTTCGAGCGCAACAAATTCGTATCGTTGTTCACAAAGACTGTGTTTAACATTCTGCCGATCGCGAGGAAGAACATCACGACTGAGAACAATCCGCTTCGCCGGATGCGCGACGCACTTCAAGCCGGCGACTCGCTGATAATCTTTCCAGAAGGAACGCGGGGGTCAGGCGAGCAGATCGGAGAGTTTCGCTCCGGCGTCGCACATCTGATCGAGAAGATGCCCGGCGTGTCGGTAATTCCTGCTTATCTTGTGAACATGGGAAGAAGTCTTCCAAAAGGTGAGTTCATTCCGGTGCCGTTTTTCTGTGAGATTCGAATCGGGGCTCCGCTAGTGCTTACCGGCAGTCGTCAGGAAATTACAAAGGCCCTCGAGGCAGCAGTGCGTGAGTTGGCGCCGGAAACCTCCGAGAACGCGGCTTCTTTAGAGAAATGAGACCGCGCATTGAGAGATCACCGCTGGACGATTTCGCGTCGCGCCACGCAACCCTGGCGCTTGCATTTGCGTGGGGACTTGCTGAAGCGACGTTTTTCTTTATCGTTCCCGACGTTTTGCTCACTCTTATCGCCTGCCGCGCGCTGCGACCCGCGGTGAAAGCGACAATCGCTGCTCTAGCCGGCGCACTGGTGGGAGGCGCTTTGATGTTCGCGTTCGGCGCGAGCGCGACGGCCACCGCGCGGGGCTTCCTCGATCACGTTCCCGGAATAAGTCCCTGGTTAATCACCCAGGTCGCCAGTCAAATAGACGAGCGCGAGTTGCTCGCAGTTCTGTTCGGCCCGATTAAAGGAATACCGTACAAGATCTACGCGGTCGAGTGGGGGGCGCGACGCGGTAATGCGGCGGCATTTCTTTTGATCTCGATTCCGGCGCGATATCTCCGGTTTATTCTGTCAGCTCTGGTCGCCCGTGGGATTGCGCGACTCGCTGAACCGGTGACCCAACATCGAGCCGCCGTCGAGGTATCGATCCTCGCAGCAATCTGGATAGTCTTTTATGGTTTCTATTTTTCGAGATTCGGCTTTTAAACCGGCAACAACGACAGCGCGTTTCTGGTTTCTGGTTTCTGGTTTCTTGTTTCTGGTTCGATCAGCCGCGAGTTCTTGTCGCAAACCAGAAACCACAAACCAAAAACCACAAACCAGAAACCACAAACTAGAAACTAGAAACCAGAAACCACAAACGAGAAACCAGAAACCAAACTGGGGTGGTCACAAGGACCACCCCAGGGGGCAGATTAAAGCTGTTTTCGAAGCTCATCATTTAGCAAGCCGGCTTGCTCCGGTCTTCCGTGATACTGAGCAGGGGTATTCTGAAAGAGAGCGACTCGCCACTGGTTGTCACGTTTGACCGCGACCACTGTCTGAACTGCGTTGAGCCTCGGATCGATGTCAGCTTGCCCTGGCGGCACCATTCCGGCTACCGCGTTCAAGACCCCGACTTCAGGACATAGAAATCGCACAGTTCTCATCTTACCGACGAACGCACCCGTAGGATGGTCCTCAAAGATCTTTCGGTGAGCCGCGGCAATCCCCTCTCGTCCCTCGAGTTCCGATCCATCGAACCCGATGGCAACGCCATCAACATCAAACAGCTCCGCCATTGCATCGGCATTGCGCCGATTCCAGGCGCTCAGGATCTGCCTGTATAGTGCCCTAACTTCGGTCTCGTCATAACGCGGGTCTTGTGCTCGAGATGGTTTGGAACTCATGCCTTCATCCTCCTCTGAAGGTTTTAATTTCTTCGAACACCATGCTACCTAAGCTCAGCGACCACAGAACTGCAAGACCCCAGCTTAACCCCTAGCGCCGGTTAGGCACCGGCTGACTATCCAGATCGGTGATCACGATTTCGACGCGTCTGTTCATCTGTCTGCCTTCGGCCGTGTCGTTCGTGGTGACCGGTTTCAACTTTCCAAACCCGCGCACTGCCACGATCCGCTCCGACGTGATACCTGCTGACAGGAGATAGCTGCTGACCGATCGCGCTCGGTCCTCCGACAGTTTCTGATTGTAGTCTTGCGAGCCTATTGCATCCGTGTGACCTTCAACTTCCATATGGAACGTTCCCGGATACGCGAGAAGTATTCCGGCCAGCTTGCTGAGCTTTTCTCGCGCGCCGGGTCTAAGCGAAGCCTGATTAAAGTCGAATAACACATCCGACAGGTTGACGATCAGACCGCGAGCTTCACGTCTCGTTTCCAGGATGGCGGAGATCGAAGTGAACAGTCGCTGTTGGAGATCTTCTTTGTCTTGCTTCGCCTGTTCAGCCTCAACGCGGGCGCGCTCGGCTTCCACTCGAGCCAGATCTTCTCGAGCCTTTGCTCGTTCGGCCTCAGTTTGGGCTTGCTCGACGCGCAAGCGCGCCTCCGCGAGTTCTCTCTCAGCGCGACCTGCCGCATCCTGTGAAGCTGCCGCATCCAGTCTTGCTCGTTCAGCTTCGTCCCTGGCGCGTTCGGCGTCGTCCCTGGCTCGTTCAGCTTCCGATCGCGCGCGATCGATTCGATTGCTCGCGGAGCGGCGCTCTTCGTCAAGCGCAGCTTGGGCAATTCGCTCAACAGAAAGTTCCCGCGCGCGCTCTCCCAGTCGCATGACGTCGTGCGCCAAACCGCTGAATTTCTCCTCATCCTTTCGTCTCGACGGCCAGGTTTGTTCGAGAGCAGCTAACTTTATCTCGGCTTCTCGAAGCTCCGGCTCCGCATACCGGTTGGCCCCGGCGCGCATAGCAATCTCCACAGATCGACGCGCACCGAGTATCAACAACGGCGTGTTGTAGTCCGCACTCAACGCCGGCGTGTGTTGAGTTGAGACGACATAAAGCGTGCCCGAATCGCCGCTATATTCGATCCGGCTTGCCTCAATGCCGCCTTCGGTTCCCTTGCGTAGAATGTTTTCCGCGATGATTACCGGACTCGGCAGCTTGACCGCGGAATGAGGCTCTGCGGTTATGATCAGCCCAAAAGTTTGAAATGCGGTGGTGACGTCGATTTCAAACTCGTTTCTGATGGGCAACTCCGCGAGATTGTCGGCCTGTCCCTCCGGAGCGATTGCCCAAAGAATATAGGTGGTGTAATACGCGCCCAACGCTTGCGGGTGACCGAGGCTGGTTACCTTGAGCTTCAGCCGCGTTCGTCCATCCTTGCGCTTTATGTCGACCTTTCCGAACGCCTGCGCATTCAATGCCGTTCCAACGAGGTTGATCGACGTATCATCGTTTTCTTTGTACCTGACGGCCAGGGTGTGACGCTTGGCGATGAGAACGGGACCGGCAGTTTGAATTCTTCTCACCTCAACCGTTTGAGAATTCACAACGTCCGAAAGCACCAGAGTCGCAAGAGCTAGGATAATGAACCTTGTCATTCGCATTAGTTGCCTCCATTGTTTTTAGCCAACACTCCGCACGTATTGAATCCCGCGCAGTTCGCGAGACGGTCTCGAAAGCGCAATCATCGTGCCGTTTGGAGGCTCTTCGGCGGGTCGTTTCGGAGGGAGAGTTGACTTGTATTCGAGCAGTTCTGTCCTGCGGAGAGACACTTAGCCGTGTACCGTTAGACTCAAGCAAGAACGGGACAGTATGGTGTTACATCGTCGGGGTTGGCTCAATTTGCGGGCTTTTCTTCAGGTTTCTTCTCGCCCCGGTCGTTCTGTGTTCCCGGTTCAGGAATCTCGACGCCAAGTACGTATTTAGAGAACCAGGCATATTCGCGGCGCATCTTGTCGAGTCTATGTCTCGGTTCCTGGAGTCCATGAGGTTCGCGGGGGAATAGGACCATCTCTACCGGAACGCCGTTTTTTCT
Organism: Blastocatellia bacterium; assembly: GCA_035649735.1. Taxonomy (GTDB): domain Bacteria; phylum Acidobacteriota; class Blastocatellia; order UBA7656; family UBA7656; genus Onstottus_A. The sequence continues at coordinate 20,721 of DASRIZ010000423.1, forward strand.
CAGGCCCATGTACAACTCCTGAGCCTGGCTCGGCGGCACACGCACATCCGAGGCTCCGTGAAGAATCAGCGTGGGTGTCTTAGCCTGTTTAATAAACGTCATCGCCGAGGCTCGGCGATAAGCCTCGACGTCGTCCCAGGGCTGTGCCCCGAAATAACCCTCCAGAGTTCGCTGCAAATCATTTGTCGAGTACATCGAATACATATTCGTGAGACCAGCGCCAACCATTACCGCCTTGAATCGATTTGTTTGAGTAAGCGTCCACGCAGTCATGTATCCGCCGTAGCTCCATCCAGCCTGACCCAGTTTGTCTTGATCGGCGATGCCCTTGGCGATCAGGTGATCGAGTCCCGATTGAATGTCCTGGTAGTCTCCGCCGCCCCAATCACGAATGTTTGCGGCCAGAAACTTCTCGCCGTACGCTGACGAACCGCGCACGTTGGGATAAAAAACTAACCACCCTTTGGCCGCCCAGACGTGCCCAAAGTTATTCCACGAACCAGGAAAGCTCTGAGTCCAAACCCCGGACGGTCCGCCGTGGATCAACGCAATCGTCGGATAGCGCTTGCCTTGTTGGTATCCCGTCGGGTAGATCAGGACGCCTTCGATTTCCATTCCGTCCTTGCTCTTCCAGGTAATCACTTCGCTTGATCCGAGCTCATACTCTCGCATCCGCGGGTTGTGATCCGTTAGCCTGATTGGTTCCGAAATGGGAAGAGTCGCTACGTAAACGTCATCAGGGTGTTGGGGATCCGATTTTGTAAAAGCCGTTACCGAGCCATCGCGCGAGAAGCTGGTTTGGCTCATTACTCCCTTATTGTTTGAAATCTGTTTTGGTTCACCACCGCTTACCGATACCGAGAACAGCTGCGATGTAGTCCGAACCGGCGAATTGAAATAGATCGTTTGTCCGTCGCCGGACCACTTCGGCGCGCCGGGCTGATACTTGAACGTAGACGCCACAGCTCGCGGGGTTCCTCCGCCAAGGTCGGTTATCATCAGACGAAGCTGACCGACGTCAGCGGTCTTCAGGTCCCGGCTCAGATACGCGATCTGCTTTCCGTTCGGCGACCATCGCGGTGAACCATCCGGGCCGTCGTTATCTGACAGCTTTCGCAGCCCGCTCTTCTGATCGATCTCCCTCTGAACCGCAACGATCTGACCCTTGATTTCCATCCACCGGAAATAACTTGGACCCGCTGTCGCCTCAAGACCCGGGAGCATACGGGTGAGCTCGGCAAGCCTTTTTTGAAGAGTGCCAATCTCGGCGCTCATGGCACTTGTTACATCGATGACCCAGATGTCGGAAACAGAACCGTCATCAGCCTTCGGAGTTGGATTTGCGATAAAGGCGATGTGGCGTCCGTCCGGCGACCATTGTGGATCGCTTGCGGTGTAGTCTCCCTTAACCACTTCGGTAGCTTTCTTTGTCGTCACATCGATGACCCAGATGCGCGCGAGTTTGAAATTCTGATCGATGACCTGGGCGTCATCCTTGTCCTTCAGCTTCTTTTCTTCCTCGGCCGTGGGTTCCTGCTGGGCAACGTAAGCGATGCGAGTGCCGTCCGGCGACCATTGAAACGACTGCACGCCGGACTTCGAATCGGTGAGCTTTTCAGCTTCGCCGCCGAAGGGCGAGATCAAAAAGACTTGCGGCTTGTCTTCCCTGGCGGAAACGAAGGCAATCTTTTTGCCGTCCGGCGACCAGCGTGGCTGGCTGTCGCTCTTCTTATTTGTGGTAAGCCGCGTAGGTTCGCCGCCCGCGGTTGAGACAAGCCATACGTCGGCGTCGTTTGCGTTTTCTTTCATATCGGCGGAGGTGACTACGTAGGCGACCCACTTGCCATCAGGCGAGATTTGGGCGTCTGAAACGCTTTTCAGCGCGAGAACGTCTTCACAGGACATCGCGCGTTTCTGTTGCGCCGGTGTACTTGCAGCCCCGATCGAAACCGTGATTGCGACAAGAGCGAGAATGCGTTTCATGGGTATCCTCCGTACCTGCTTGAAAGCTCAGAGACGACGCTGTCAAAGCGTCCCTGGGTTGGACGCGCTGCTAATGCATCTCGAGTGAGGATTAGATCACTTCAACTCAACAGGGTCAATTCATCTAGCAAACCGGCTCCTTGACCCATTGAACCTCAAACTCATATTCTGCATCAGCGGCTCAAAAAGGCATTCAGCATAGTCGTATCAACCGGAGGCATGAATGAACCAAAAGCGTTTTGGCGCAATAGCGTTGGCGGTGATGCTTGGGCTAACAACTCAGCTCGCTCAGACGACAACGGCCGGCGTATCTCGCGAGCAGCAAATCGCTCAAGCGACCGAAGCTCTGCGCGCCAAACTGATCGAACAGCGCCGCGACTTCCACATGCATCCCGAGCTTTCGAACCGCGAAGAGCGCACCTCGCGTGTAGTCGCCGAAAAACTTCGTGCGCTCGGACTCGACGAAGTTAAGACCGGTGTCGGCAAATACGGCGTGGTTGCCCTGCTCAAAGGCGCGAAACCCGGACCGGTCGTCGCCGTCCGTGCCGATATGGACGCTCTCCCAATTCAAGAAACCATCGATGTCCCTTACAAGTCTAAGAATCCCGGGGTCAAACACGCTTGTGGACACGATGTGCACACGACTATTGAGTTGGGCGTCGCCGAGGTGCTGAGCAAGATGCGGGATCAGATCGCAGGCTCGATCAAGTTTATCTTTCAGCCTGCCGAAGAAGGCGCGCCGCAGGGTGAGCAGGGCGGCGCCAGCTTGATGATCAAGGAGGGGGCTCTCGAGAATCCGCGTCCCCAGGCCATCTTTGGATTGCATACCGCGGGCTTCGAGGTCGGTCAGATCGGCTATCAATCTGGCCCGGCCATGGCTTCCTCGGATAAATTCACAATTACGATTCGCGGTAAGAAATCTCACGGCGCCCAGCCTCATCTCGGCGTAGATGCGATCGTGGTGGCGGCGGAATGCGTCACCGCGATACAGACGATCCACAGCCGCCGGATCGATCCCCTCGAACCGTTGGTCATAACTCTCGGGACTATCAAAGGCGGCGATCGCAACAACATCATCGCCGAGGAAGTAAAAATGGAAGGAACGATGCGCACGATGAACGAGGCCGTTCGCACCCGGGCGTTGGATTCAATGCGACAAATCCTCTCCAACGTGACTTCGGCACACGACGCGAAGTTTGAGCTGTCGGTAGACGACTCGAACCCGCTTACCTACAATGAACCTAAATTGGTCGAGCAAACACTACCAACCATTCGCCGCATCGTCGGAGAAACCAATGTCGTATCGCTGAAGCCCTTTATGCCCGCCGAAGATTTCTCATACTACCAAAAGGTTATTCCCGGATTTTTTTACTTTCTGGGCGTCGGCAACAAAGCTAAAGGTCTCATGCCGGCGTGGCACACCGCCGACTTCGATGTAGATGAAGAGAGCCTGGTCGTTGGCGTGAAGGTGATGGCTAACGTTCTGCTGGACTATCTGGAGCGTAATGCCAGATAGTTGCCACGATTCAGCCTTGGTGATCGCCTCCTGGGCCACGAAATTGTTTGATCGAATCATTGTCCGATCGTTTTGGCGTCGATTCTCTTCAAGTCAAGGGCATACGCTGATTGAGCGTCGCTAAGGACGAGCAATCTCGTCCCTTCAAGATTGAATCTTATGAATGACGCGCTCCCGTTGATTAGAAAACTGGCTTTGCGGTTCCCAGTGTCCAGATCGTACAGGACGATCTCGCCGGGAAAGTTCTGGACAGCAATCTGATTCTTAGTTGGATTTATCGCCGCCATATCACCAAAAAAGCGGTGCCGTAATTCGCCGTCTTTGATCGAGTAGACCAAGACGCGACCCTCGGAATCGCGCAACACCAGCCAATCTCCTTCCGACAAACCTCGGCCAATATCAAACGATCCATTGCCCGTCTCCAGCAACATCATGCCTGAGGTCTTTTGTGCAAACGCGTCCACAATTTCAACGAGGTAGTCATCCTCCTTGTTGCCCAGCAACTCGGCCTTTGCCTGCAATTGTGGGGAGTCTCGGAGTTTCGCTTTGCCCGTGTCGCTCCCGAGGCTCCAATACAAGATTAATCTGCCAGCGAATTTATCGAACGAGTATTGCGGCGCTTCCTTTGGAAACTCGCGCGACCAGATGACTTTATCCTGGACAAAATCTTTCAATTCGAACCGTACCTGTTCACTTAACCCCAGGCCCTCTGACGCCTCCTCCGCAAAAGGATCCGGCCCGGTTTTCTTTTTCTGTTGGTCTACCAAGCTACGTCGCTGCAGGACGAATCTACCGTACTGTTGCGCACCTTCTTCTGGGAGCTCGCGAATCGCCTCAAAAGCGTCGCGGCTCGGGTTCAGGAGCACCAGGCTTCTAGGGGCCTCATTGAGCTTCGGAAAATCGCCGACAGCTCCGCCGTCGTCACCAACGATCCCGCCTTTGAAACCGCGCACGTAGAATTTCCGTTCTCCAGTTGCCAGATTCCAGAGGCCGCCTCGCGTTTTCGACGACAAGAGTAGCCAGGAAAAACTGTCCGACACCTCAGCAGCTTCTAGCCTTTTGATCAATGAGACAGGAATCTCTATTGCGCCGACATCCTTGCCATCGGGTCTCTTCTCCGCTTCGTTGTAATTTAACTCTCGGATCAGAATTTTGCCGTTGGCAGATTCGAAAGCAATCAGATTGGTCCACAGCGTCGCATCTTCCTTGTTAAGTCCCGCCGTAACGATTCCCTTCTTAAGGTCGAACACTCCCATCTTAGCGTCAGCCATTGGCTTGATAATGACCGAGTCAGGGTTTGCGGTACGCTTTATTTCTTGTGCGCCAAAAGTGAGTTTCTGCAATCGTTTTCCGTTTGGGAACGAAAAAATCCCAGAGTCTTCTATTTTCTGCGTGGGCATTCCCAGGATGCTGCTCGGATCAAGGAAGATGAACGAACGCGAACAGAGCCTCTTCAGATCACCCCCAACACTAATCGGCTTAAGCGCACTCAAATCGAATGCGAGTATCGTGTCTTCTGTCCCCGCGGCCGTGAGAGCATTGACCCTAATTCGGAAACGGAACCTGTTGGAACGGCTGAAGATCACGGCGCTCGAATCCGGTGAAAACTCGATGCGGAAGAAACTTCCTCGTCCAGGTCCGCCGCGGTGTTCCAGCCAGGACTCGTACTCATAGTACGACAGACGATAAAACCCCTTTTGCTCCCAAACTTTCTTGCCAGTTTTGGTGTCTACGATGATTGCGCTCCCGGACGTATCAACACATGCCAGAAAATGGCCGTCTGGTGACAGTCTTTGCTCCCAACAATTGCGCGTTAGCAACAGTTCGCGCACTTCAACCGGCCTTTTATCGTCGACGCTCCACCTTTCAAAGCGAAGCCCGTTGGTCGTGAAAACGATCTGTTTTCCGTCCGGCGTGAAGCCAGCCTGGCCGGCACTCTCGATTGGAATCTGAAACAACACTCGCAGGGGTTCGCGCTTGATGACGGTCACAACGGAATCGTCCTGGGCCAGCAAGAATCCACCATCCTGACTGAAGACTAAATGTGAGACGTCCGAGCGTAGTTTCGGCGCGAGTTCTTTCTTCCACATCAAGCCGGGCAGCTCCTCTTTGCGGTCGATTTCGCGATAGGAAACAATCTCCGCTTGCCAGCGCAAGAACGCATCAGAGGCCTTCGGCACACGCCTCTCACGACACGCTGGCGGCATCTGCTCCGTGGCTCGAATCATCTCGCGCAACCGCTTTTCATTCGGCCGCGTGCTTCCGAAAACCTCAGAAAACCAGTTCCCAGTCTTGCCTTGAGTTTCGGCCAAGCGGTCAAAAAATGAAGCAAATGCCCCCGGATCGTAGCCTGCAGCGATCATCGCGAACAGCCCGATTTTGTCGGCCTCAAGTTGCTTTTCGTTATCGTGGCCGGGACTTCTGGAAAACCGCTTGGTCCTCGCTCGCTCAATCAGCAAATTGTACTTATCGGCGACATCTTTGGCGTCCGCTAGCGTGGTGACGTTTAGAATTTTCCTGAGCGCCTCTGAAGCATCCACAGCTCCATGCCGCACCACCCCGTGTCCGAGTTCGTGAGCTATCACGCCCGCAAGTTCATCTTCGTTGTTGCAGAATGCAATGAGTTTTCGAGAAATAAGAACGTGACCCCCAGGGAGATTGAAAGCGTTTGCTGTCGAAAGATCGATGATGTGGAACTGAAATCTTAAGCCCGTTGGCGGAAGGTGGGTTGTGAGTCGTTCCCCGATTTCCTTTACATACGACAGCAACTTCTCGACACGCACGAATCGAATTTCGCCGGCCCGATTTTGAATTGCCAACTCGCCAAAAACCATTTCCTGTTCCACAGAAAACAGATTTGAGGACTTGGCGTTGGCAACGATAGTCGGAGGCGCACAGTCTTGTGCGTTACTAAAGGAACAAAATGCGGATGAACACAAGACGAGGCCGATGACAAACTTCATCAACATCGCGAACCTCCCAACCGCGAGATAGACCTGAAGCTGTCAAGATCAGGCTCAAGGGGCTCTTTCCCTTTTGTGCAGCCAAAGGTCAGGTTATGAGTAGGATGGATCATAAGCTCGCCCCTAAACCGAGTCAATGAGAGTTGGATCAAGTTCTACAATCGTTCGACCAAATTCGTCTGCTTTTTCACATCTTCTCAATACCAGCCAAACAAGATCCCGCAACATTAACTCTGAGCCCGAGAGGCCACCCGCGTCGATTGGATCGGCCTTTTCTGTTATCATTCCGCGGCCGTTCAGCAAAAGGAACCTCAAAGTATGGAAGAGTCGAGTCACACTAAGGTCCTTGTCACCGGCGCAACCGGATTCGTCGGGAGCCATCTCGTCGACCGGCTACTCGAGCAACGTAGATCGGTTCGCTGTCTTGTCCGCACCTCGAGCAACCTCCGGTACGTCAAAGACCCGCAAATTGAACTGGCTTACGGCGGTCTGGATGCTTCGACCGACTGGGATGAAACTCTCGAAGACGTCGAGATCGTCTATCACGTTGCCGGGACGACTTTCGCGCGGCGAGCGAAGGATTACTTCACGGTCAATCATAAGGGTACCGAGGCATTGATTGCGGAAGTGCTCAAACGGCGAGCTCAGATCAAACGATTCGTGTACATCAGCTCGCTAGCGGCCGTCGGTCCGGCTCGCAACGGCAAACCAGTCGACGAGGACACGACCCCGGCGCCGATCACTCCTTACGGCCGCAGCAAGCTTATGGGGGAAGAAGCCGTTCGTGTTGTCGCTGATCTGTTGCCGGTCACGATAGTCAGGCCGCCGGCGGTGTACGGCCCACGAGACTACGCCATCTTTGAGTTCTTTAAGGCGATCAAGGGCGGGATGTTCCCGATGATTGGACGGCGCGAGAAACGAGTCAGTCTTGTGCATGTGCGCGATCTTGTGGAGGGTATAGTTCTCGCAGGCGAGAGCGAACAATCCGTCGGGCGAACATATTTCATATCTAACGAAGATGACTACTCTATGCATGCAGTCGCCGACTTGATGGCCGCTTTGATGAGAAAACGTCTCAGAACGATTACTCTCCCTCGTGCTATCGCATATGGCGTCGCAGTCGGGGCGGAAGCGGCGGCCGCGCTGACGGGGAAGGCTCCGGTTATCAATCGCGATAAGGTCACTGATCTTTCACAGACTGGCTGGACGTGTTCGATCGAGCGCGCACAGCGAGAGCTTGGGTACTCTCCCAAAGTTCCCCTCGAGGAGGGGCTCCGCGAAACCATCGTGTGGTACAAGAACGAGGGCTGGCTTTGAGAAGAAGATCGACGGGGACGGGGAGAAGGTGCGAGGGCGCGAGTGGGAAACGGGAAGAAGCTGGAGCGTGGAGGGGAGGAGTCCGACGACGCTCAACACTCATTTCACCAGAACACTACGCTCAAACCGGCTGACAAAGTCGCGATCGCTTACCTCGTTCTCATCGCACTCCTGGTTCTGGCCTTCAGCTTTAGAATACCGTGGTGGTGGGCGTTTTGTGCCGGGCACGCAGCCCTGATCGCCTTGATCGTCCTCATCGCCCGAATTCTCCCTGTCTCCCCGTCGCCCTCTCGCCCCCTCTCCCCCTCGCCGTCTCTCCCCATCTCCCCCTCGCCGTCTACATTTCGCCGGCTCGCGCCGTTTGTCCGCGGCTGGTATCCGGTGGTACTTATCCCAATAACCTATAAAGAGCTGAGCTATCTTATCCCCTTGATTCACCCCCGCGATTTTGATGCAACGCTCGCGTGGATAGATC